>SYEV01000089.1 GCA_005800655.1 Bacteroidota bacterium | reverse complement strand
TTCATCACTTCCACAAATAGTGATTTTAATTTTGCATCGTCCGGTTGGACCACCACTAATCCATATTGCCCAAAAAAAGAATGCACCATTTGCAAAGTGGCATCATTAATAGTGTTCCCTTTTTTATACGCCCCTTTAATTATTTCAAAAGCTTCCTTTCCTTCGGGTTTCACCGTCCAATACCCTTCTAAATCTTGTAATAATTGTAATAAATGATCATCCACCAACATCCGACCAATGGCACCTGTCTGTTTTGTTTTCCATTGATGTTTGGCACCATCAATACTATAACTGCCTACTTCCGCTAAATCTGCATCTTCAGATCCCATATAATATACAGGCACAAAATCATTCTCCGGGAACTGTACCTTTAATGCCGATGCTAATTTAATTACATGAATTATTTTGTAAAAAAAATAAAGAGGCCCTGTAAATAAATTGGGCTGATGTGCTGTAGTTACTGCAAAGCAATTATCGTTTTTCAATAAACTAATATTTGCCTGCACTTTTTCAAAAGCTGCTGTATTTTTTTCATGGATACCAGCGCCTAACACTTGGTATTGATTTTCCAGCACAGCTACCAATACTTGGCGTTGCGTAGCTGAAAACTTCCGATGTTGTATTGCTTTTTTTATCCCTTCCAAATCGGGTGTATAGGGCACATAATCACGCGCTGTTCCATTTCCTGAAATATAATCATTCACCAATGCCGAAAAAACGCTTGTAGCACTATAAGGTATGGAAGTGGCATTGTATTTCATTAGTTATTGAATCTTTCTGGATGATAAAAACTAATGTCAATACTCGTAGGTTTTTCTTCAATGATTTCAGCGACTAATTTTCCGGTACCCGCACCCAAACTTAATCCGATCATTGAATGACCTGTTGCTATCACTAAATTATTTATTTTCTTTGAACGTCCTAAATAGGGTAAGCCATCTGCAGAGCATGGTCTATATCCATACCATACTTTATCCCAACTTGGCGTGGGTATATCAAATTCAGGAAAAAATTGTTTTACTGCTTTTAAAACACCTACCACTCTATTAATTTGTGGGGCAGCTTTGGTGGTCGTAATTTCCATAGTACCACCAAAACGCATTTTATTTTCATCCATGGGTGTAAGTGCAACACGCCCTTCCATCAATACCGATGGATAATCTGTTTGAAATGGAGAATCCTCCAAAGTAACTGAGTACCCACGTCCTGGCATCAACGGCATTTTAATGCCTAATTTTTGAACCAGCTCCCTACTCCATGAACCAGTAGCTAAAACTACCGTATCCGCTGTATATTTATTTTTATAGGTGATCACCGATTGAATTTTTCCATTGTTTAATTCAAAATCAACCACTTCCTCATTTAAACAAAACTGCACCCCCTTTGATTTTAAATCTTCAATTAATTGTTTCATTAATTTATTTGGATACAAATGCGCATCGCATTTAAAATAGATCGCACCCACTGCATTTATTTTATGACGGGGCTCTAACGCAAACAATTCATCCTGCGTTAATAATTCGGTATCCGTTAACCCTATTTCATGTGCACGCTTTACAGTGTGATGTGCATGTTCTGCAACTTTTTCAGTTTGAAATATCTCTAACAAGCCTTTATGTTCATAGGCGAATTTAAATTGAGGTAGTTTAGCCCATTCTTCATAACAATGTTGACTTAACAACGCATAATCTTTTAAAGGAATGGCTGCTTTATCTACATTTTCAGCAGTAGCCATTTGCATAAACTTTAAACCCCATTGCATTAAACTCAAACTTAATCTTGGTTTAACATAAAAGGGGCTTTGTGGATTTAACATCCACTTTAATCCTTGTTTCACAATACCAGGCGTTGCTAATGGAATAAAATGACTTGGGCATACATAACCTGCATTACCATATGAGCAATTATTTAAAATATCATTTTGATCAATAACTGTAACTTGATGTCCCGCTTCTTGTAAATAATAAGCGCTACTTAAACCAATCACCCCCCCACCTAATATAACTACTTTCATATAATAGATTAAAGCACGAATTTCGTTAAAATTGCGTTCATTTCCCCAATAAATTAAGTGGAATTATTTAAAGGATAAAAAAGGCTTATACCACTTGAAAACCGCCTGCATAAGGGTCATCAGCGGGATCAATAGATATGGTATTAAATCCTATTATCTTGGCCCAACCCTGGATTGAGGGTATAATTGCCTCCTTACCGCCAATTTCAGTAATGGCTTCCACCTTCCCAGTAAATACGGATCCTATAATACTTTCATGCAAAAAGGCCTCTCCTTGCTTTAATCTACCCTTCGAAAACCAATGGGCTAATCTTGCAGAAGTGCCAGTTCCGCAGGGAGAGCGATCAATAGCTTTGTCACCATAAAAAACTGCGTTTCTTGCCATATTTTTTTCATCCAATACTTTTCCAGTCCACAAAATATGTGAACATGAATTAATAGTGGGATCCAAAGGATGTTCAAATTTATGCACAGCATTAATGCGTTTACGCAACTCCCCACTCCAAGCAATTAATTGCCCAGCGGTATAATTTTCAATCCCTTTAAAATATTCTTGCACTTCAACAATGGCATAATAATTACCGCCATAACAAACATCAATATTTAATTCCCCTAAATCGGGACATTGTATTTTTAAATTTTCTGCAGCTGAAAACGAAGGCACATTGGTCAACTTCACTGAACTCACTTTTTTGCCTTCCATGGTATAATCAATAAGTACCAATCCAGCTGGCGCTTCCATCCTAATTTTTCCAGGCACTTTAGGTTGTATCAAACCTGCTTCAATGGCCACCGTAATGGTACCAATGGTTCCATGACCACACATCGGCAAGCAACCACTCGTTTCAATAAATAAAACTGCAACATCATTTGCTGGATCATGTGGTGGATATAAAATACTGCCACTCATCATATCATGTCCTCTTGGTTCAAACATTAATCCTTTCCGAATCCAATCAAATTCTCTTAAAAAATGTTGGCGCTTTTCGCTCATGCTATTTCCTTCCAAAGCCGGGCCACCACTTACAACTACACGAACAGGATTACCACAAGTATGCGCATCAATACACTTAAAGATGGACCCAGTTAATTGGTAATTACCGAAACTTTCCGAACTGATTGGTTTTACTGCTGCCATAAAATTTATTTATACAATGGTATTTAATATTTTATTCTCCTACTCCTTTTCAAAAAATTATAGGGACACATCCAACTTAGTGAATTCTCCATTAATCGTTCTCCAAACGCCCAACTCATTTTTGTTTTGTAAATAGCTAGGCAACAAATGATCAGGCCAATTTTGAAAAGAGATGGGGCGTAACCACCGTTTCACTGCTTTTACACCCACTGCAGTAAATCGACTATCTGTTGATGCAGGATAAGGACCACCATGCACCATACTATCACAAACTTCCACGCCTGTTGGTACGCCATTTAATAATACACGGCCAGCGATAGTGGTAGCAATTTCTAATAAATTTTTATTTGTTGCAAGGTCATTATCCGAACCCATGATAGTGGTACTAATTTGGCCCTGGATACTTTTCCAAACTTCAACCAATTGTGCATCATTTTCACATTGCACTAATATTGAATAAGGACCAAATACCTCTTCCGCTAAATCTGGATTTGCTAAAAACACGGATGCTTCCACGGTTGTTAAAACTGGGCTGGCTGCATTTGCTGCCGGTATATTTTTAGTTAAACAAGTAATACCTGTTTGACTTAATGCATGGGTACTATTTTTAAAATAAGCAGATTGAATTCCTTCATGCAACATCGGTGCCACTGCAACATGATTCAATTCATTGGCTAAGTGATTTGCAAAGGAGGTTAAAGCGTCTGACTTCACCCCAATTAATATTCCTGGATTGGTACAAAACTGCCCCATCCCTAAAGTAATAGACCCGGCATAATTTTTTGCAATGGTTTCTGCATTCGCAGTTAAAGCGCCCTCCAGTAATACCACTGGATTTACACTACCCATTTCCGCAAAAACAGGAATTGGATTTTTTCTTGCGTTTGCATAATCATACAATGCGCGTCCTCCAATTCTTGAACCTGTAAAACCAACCGCTGCAATATTTTCATCCTGCACCAATGCTTTTCCTGCACTAAAATCAGTTTCTGTTATATGTTGGAATGTATGTTCAGGTATTGCGTTGCTTTTAATTGCTTGTTGAATGGCCTCAGCCACCATCGTGGAAGTTTGCAAATGTGCCGGATGTGCTTTTACGATTACTGGGCAACCTGCAGCTAAAGCACTAGCGGTATCGCCTCCTGCGGTTGAATATGCAAAAGGAAAATTACTTGCACCAAATACCACCACAGGACCCAATGGATATAACATTTGACGAACATCTGGCTTTGGTGGTGTTTTATCAGGGATCGCAGTATCAATAGTTGCATCAACATAATCACCCTTACGCAACATATTTGCAAACATTTTTAATTGAAAGCAAGTGCGACCTCTTTCTCCTGTTAATCGCGGCAAAGGCAAATTAGTTTCCTTATTCGCAATATTTAATAATTCATCGCCCAATGCTTCAATATTATTTGCAATGGTTTCCAAAAATTCAGCGCGCTTAGTAGCAGTTAATTTTGAATAGGTCTCAAAAGCAATTGCTGCATTTTGTGTCGCCTTCGTAATATTTGTCATAAGATAATTTAATACAATTCGGAAAATTAGAAATGGCTACACCCATTTAAAAAATAAAGGGTATAGCCATATAAAACATTTAATAATTATAAACTTAAGTATTCAGGAAGTGTGGGTCTATTTTTTAGCCCGTTATCAATAATTGATTCAATTCTTTTACGCTCCTCACCTTCCAATGCCAATCTTGGACGACGCACAGTTTCAGAACCAATACCCGTTTTAGATTCTGCAAATTTTATGTACTGAACCAACTTTGCATGAATATCTAATTCCAACAATGGCATAAACCATCTGTAAATATTAATAGCTTCTTGTATTTTACCAGCTTTTGCTAATTTAAATATCGCCACTGTTTCTGCAGGGAACGCACAAACCAACCCTGCAACCCAACCATCAGCGCCTAATAATATTTCCTCCAATGCTAATGTATCCACCCCACATAAAATACTGAAGCGATCTCCAAAGGCATTGCGCAATCTGGTTACATTGGTTAAATCACGCGTTGATTCCTTAATAGCTTGTATAGTAGGAACTGTTGCTAATTCTGTAAACATTTCAATGGTTACATCTATTTTGTAATCAATTGGATTATTGTAAATCATGATGGGCAAATCAGTAGCTGCAGCAATATCTTTAAAATACTGTACCGTCTCACGATGATCTGATTTGTAACGCATCGGAGGCAATAACATCAATCCTTGCGCACCCCATAATTTTGCATTTTTTGCCAATGAAACGGCTACACTTGTACTACCTTCTGCTATATTAATGATTACAGGAACTTTGCCATTGACAAATGCTAATGTTTCCTTTACTAAAATTTCCTTTTCTTCATTACTCAATACGCTGGCTTCTCCTAAAGAACCCCCTAATATTATACCATTTACACCAGCATCTAATTGTGCTTGCAAATTTTTCTTGAATAAATCAAGGTCCAATTTATCATCTGATGTAAACTTTGTAGTTATAGCGGGGAATACCCCTTTCCATACAATTGCCATATTATTAAATTTTATTTATAAATGAAGTACTAATATACAAAAAAACTGCTGAATTAACCTACCAACTCCCCTTCTAAATCGTAATCATAGGCCTTTGTTATTTTGACCATCACAAATTCCCCTATGTTTAATTTTTTCTTGGTATTAATAACAACTTCATTGTCCACCTCAACACTATCAAATTCAGTACGACCCAAATAACGGCCCGCTTCTTTTTTATCTACCAACACCTTTAAAATTAGTCCTTCCTTTTGTTGATTTTTGGCCAAACTTATTTCTTGCTGTACTTCCATAATTTCCTCAGCACGGCGTTGCTTTTCGGCCGCTGGAACATCATCCACCAAATCATGTGCACTTGTATTTTCCTCATGACTGTAGGTGAAAATTCCTACGCGGTCAAATTGGTGTTCTTGTAAAAACTCTTTTAATTCCTCAATATCTTCCAAGGTTTCTCCTGGGAATCCTGCAATTAAGGTTGTTCTTATAGCAATACCTGGAACTCGTTTGCGAATTTCAGTAATCAATTCCCCCATTTCCTCACGTGTGATATTACGACGCATGGCTTGTAACATATTATTACTTGCATGTTGCAATGGGATATCAATGTATTTACAAATATTAGAACGATCGCGCATTACATCCAATACTTCCAAAGGAAATTTTGAAGGATATGCATAATGCAATCTTATCCAATCCAACCCTTTTACATCTGCTAATGCATTTAACAATTTTGGTAAGGCACGCTCTTTATAAATATCTAACCCATAATAAGTTAATTCTTGCGCAATGAGCATTACTTCCTTAACTCCTTTTTTCACCAAACCTTCTGCTTCACTCACCAATTGCTCAATGGTTTTACTAACATGTTGGCCACGCATTAATGGAATCGCACAAAATGAACAGGTACGATTACAACCCTCACTAATTTTTAAATACGCATAATGCGAAGGTGTACTTAATAATCTTTCTCCCAATAGCTCCGCTTTATAATCGGCATTTAATTGGTTTAACATTAACGGCAACTCCATGGTGCCAAACCATGCGTCCACTTCAGGAATCTCCAAGGCCAAGTCGCCACGATACCTTTCACTTAAGCAACCTGTGACATATACTTTATCCAACTTCCCTTTTTTCTTTAATGCCACTTGTTCTAGTATGGTATTGACACTTTCCTCTTTTGCTTTATCAATAAATCCACAAGTATTTACAACCACAATATTGTGGTCTAATTTTTTATTTTCATGCACTACGTCAATCTGGTTGGCCAATAATTGACCACTCAACATTTCACTATCCACTAAGTTTTTACTACAACCTAATGTAATAATATTGACTTTGTTTTGTGTAAGTGTTTTTGCCTTCATTTTAAATTTGCATTATTTGTTTACCTCATTGGTAAAATGAAATGTAATATCTGGATTGTTCGTGATTTCCGTATTTAAAAACCATTCGCTTTGCGCCAAGTATACCGGCGCTTCATCCTTATCCATTGCAGCATTTTGTTGCTTAAATCTTAAAAAATCATTCAACTTATTTTGATCCTTGGAAGTTAACCAACATGCTTTATAAAACGGCAGGGTTCTAAACTCACAAGCTGCTCCATACTCCTGTAATAATCTGTACTGTATTACCTCAAATTGTAAATCACCTACGCAACCAATAATTTTTTTGTTGCCCCCAAACTGCGTAAATAACTGCGCAACACCTTCATCGGTTAACTGCTGTATTCCTTTTTCCAATTGTTTGGTTTTCATTGGATCCTTGTTCACTAATTCCTTAAATATCTCAGGGGAGAAGGTAGGAATACCTGTAAAATAAAATTTTTCACCTTCTGTTAATGTATCTCCAATTTTAAAATTACCTGTATCAAATAAACCCACCACATCACCAGGATAAGCATCATCAATAATATCTTTGCTGCGTGCTAAAAAAGTATACGGATTGGTGAATCGAACGTCTTTATCCAAGCGCACATGCTTGAAATATTTATTTCGCTCAAAGCGACCACTACACACCCGCATAAATGCGATACGATCCCGATGTTTGGGATCTAAATTGGCGTGTATTTTAAATATAAACCCACTAAATCTCTCCTCATTCGCTTTTACTTCACGCACATTGGTTTCCCTGTCTCTTGGAACAGGCGCAATTTGAATAAACGTATCCAACATTTCCTTTACACCAAAATTATTCACCGCAGATCCAAAAAATACAGGCGCAATTTTACCTTCCAAATATTCACTTGCATTGAGTGCACCATAAACACCATCGATTAACTCCACATCTTCACGCAATACTGCAGCATCCCTATCTCCTATTTTTTCCTGTAAAACCGGACTTGCTAAATCTTGAATCGCAACAATATCTTCTTCCTCCGCTTTTGTACTTGCTGCAAACAACCTTAAATTTTTATCATGTAAATTATATACCCCCTTAAATTCCTTACCACTATTAATGGGCCAAGTCATTGGATGTAGCGATAATTTTAATTCATTTTCTAATTCCTCCAATAAATCAAAACGATTTTTACCATCCCGATCCATCTTATTAATAAAAACAATCACTGGCGTTGTACGCATACGACACACTTCCATTAAACGCCTCGTTTGCGGCTCAACCCCATTCACACTATCAATCACCAATATAACACTATCCACTGCAGTTAAAGTTCGATAAGTATCTTCCGCAAAATCCTTGTGTCCCGGTGTATCCAATAAATTAATTAAAATATTCTGATACTCAAATGACATTACCGAAGTTGCCACCGAGATACCTCTTTGTCTTTCAATCTCCATAAAATCCGAAGTCGCATGCTTCTTGATCTTATTACTTTTAACTGCCCCTGCTGTTTGTATAGCACCACCAAACAACAACAATTTTTCAGTCAAAGTAGTTTTACCTGCATCCGGGTGAGAGATAATGGCGAATGTTTTTCGCCTGTTAATTTCCTTTTCGTACTTCATGCTATTTGCAATGTTGCATTATCTGCAACTTTTTTCTTAATATTTCCTTTTGCCAATGATTAAAAAATGGCTCGCATTCAAAATGTTTGAATTACGAGCCATTGGTATATTTTTTGTATTGTTAGATATCAATTGCTTCACCATATGCTGCAGCTACTGCCTCTTTCAGTCCTTCACTCATAGTTGGGTGTGGGTGTATTGCATTTAAAATTTCATGCGCTGTTGTTTCCAACTTACGTGCCACAACTGCTTCAGCAATCATTTCAGTCACATTCATACCTATCATATGGCAGCCTAAAAATTCACCATACTTTGCATCAAATATTACTTTCACAAAACCTTCGGTAGCACCTGATGCACTTGCTTTTCCACTAGCCATGAATGGAAACTTACCTACTTTAATTTCGTAGCCCGCTTCCTTTGCTGCTTTTTCAGTATAACCCACACTTGATATTTCAGGAATACAATAGGTACAACCTGGAACATTATTATAATCAATTCCTTCTGGTAAATGTGCGTGCTTTTTTTCTTGGTATGCAATATGCTCTGCTGCATTAATACCTTCCTTCGCTGCCACATGTGCTAATGCTTGACCTGGAGAACAATCACCAATTGCATAAATACCTGCTACATTAGTTTGTTGAAATTTATCTACAATGATACGACCCTTCTCTGCCTTAATACCATTTTGCTCTAATCCAATATTTTCAATATTAGATACCACCCCTACTGCACTTAAAACAATGTCCGCTTCTAAGGTGACAAAAGATCCGTCAAGTTGTTTCACTTTTGCTTTCACCAATGCACCTGAAGTATCCAAGGATTCAACAGAAGCATTTGTCATAATTTCAATTCCTTGTTTGCGATATTGCTTTTCTAATTCTCTTGAAATATCTTCATCTTCTACAGGAACAATTCTTGGTAAAAATTCAACAATGGTCACTTTGGTTCCCATGCTATTATATACATAAGCAAACTCAACACCTATAGCACCGCTTCCAACAATAATCATACTTTTTGGTTGCGTTGGCAATACCATTGCTTCCCGATAGCCAATTAATTTTTTACCATCCTGCTTTAAATTAGGTAATTCACGACTACGTCCACCAGTTGCAATGACGATATATTTAGTTTCAATGATCTGTGTTTTACCTTCAGCATCTTTTACTTCTACTTTCCCTTTTGACATTACTTTGCCATAACCCATAATCACATCAATCTTATTCTTCTTCATCAAAAATTGAACACCCTTACTCATTTTATCTGCTACCCCACGGCTACGCTTAATCACTGCGCCAAAATCATGGTTTACACCGGTAGTCGTAATGCCATAATTCGCACTGTGTTTTACATAATCATATACTTGTGCACTTTTTATTAAAGCTTTGGTAGGAATACATCCCCAGTTTAAACAAACACCCCCCAAACTTTCCTTTTCAATAATAGCTACTTTTAAGCCTAATTGAGAAGCACGAATGGCTGCAGGATAACCCCCAGGACCACTACCAATAACAATTACGTCGTATGCCATTGTATATCTTATTTTATTAATTTAAAGAGGAGCAAAAATACCCCCAAAAAGGCAAAACAAAAAAACTATTCATTGCCTAATTGACCCCAAAATGCGCTTGGCTTACTCAAAGAAAACCCGCACCATCTGGAAAAACCATTTATTATCGTTCGGACGTTGCTTATTATGCTGGTTTTCATCGTATTTACTCAAGCCAAATAAGCCTGCCATATTACCGCCCCTCACGGCTATTTCTAGATAACCTGCGGAGTTAAACCATGCCATTTTATCTGCCACTGGAACATCCCCATAATTGCTACGCAACACTTCGAT
>SYEV01000088.1 GCA_005800655.1 Bacteroidota bacterium | reverse complement strand
GTATACGTATAGAATGTGTTGAGGTGGCCACAGGTCAGGTATATTCCTTTAGTGCTTTAACTGAAGTGAAGCTAGTGAATGGGGTATAACATTTTAAAAATCATCAGCCGATAATTCAAAGCCCATAAATTCGAAGAATGGGCTGAAGAATTAAAACAAATACCCCCGATTTATCGGGGGTATTTTAAAAATCATAAGAGCGTTTTAAGTAGCATTTTATATTTTATAAAAATGCTACTTAAAACTAAGCAACGGCTTGCTTTACTAAAGCAGCTGCTTCGCTCAATTGAATAGCAGACTGAACTTTCAATCCACTTTCGTCAATTAATTTCTTAGCTTCCACCGCATTGGTGCCTTGTAAACGCACAATGATGGGGATATTAATATTACCTAATTTGTTGAAAGCTTCAATAACACCAGCAGCAACACGATCACAACGAACAATACCGCCAAAGATGTTAATTAAAATAGCTTTTACATTAGGATCTTTCAAGATAATTCTAAATCCTGCTTCCACTGTTTGCGCATTCGCAGTACCACCTACATCTAAAAAGTTAGTGGGCTCACCACCACTTAATTTAATCATATCCATAGTTGCCATGGCAAGTCCAGCACCATTCACCATACAACCCACATTACCATCTAATTTAACAAAGTTTAAATTGTATTCACCTGCTTCAACTTCGGTAGGATCTTCTTCGCTAACGTCTCTCATTGCTAATAAATCAGGATGGCGCATTAATGCATTATCATCAATATTCATTTTGCAATCTACTGCGATCATTTTGTCATCGCTTGTTTTGAATAGGGGATTAATCTCAAGCATACCGCAGTCTAAACCCACGTAGGCATTGTATAAATTGGTTACAAATTTTATACAACTTTTAAAGGCATCACCGCTTAGTCCCAAGTTGAAAGCAATTTTACGTGCTTGAAAACCTTGCAAGGCACCACCAGGGTGTACCCACTCTTTAAATATTTTTTCAGGAGTATTATGTGCGACTTCCTCAATATCCATTCCACCTTCAGTGCTATACATAATTACATTCATTCCTTTGGAACGATCCAATAAAATAGACAAGTAAAATTCTTTGGTAGGCTGAGGGCCTTCATAATATACGTCCTGTGCAACGAGTATTTTTGAAACTAATTTACCTGCTGGGCCAGTTTGTATAGTAACTAAGGTGCCACCTAAAATGTTTTTCGCAAAGGTTTCAATATCGGCTGCTGATTTACCAACGGCTACACCTCTTTGTTCTGTACCTACTATTTTACCTTTACCGCGACCACCCGCATGTATTTGTGCTTTAACAACCGCAAATTTATTATTCGTTTCACCTGCTATTTTGTGGTAAGCAGTAATTGCAGCGTCCACAGACTCAGCTGCGATACCTTCTTGTACTGGAACATTATACTTTTTAAGTAATTCTTTTGCTTGATATTCATGCAAATTCATAAAATCTAAATTTTGGCGAAGATACTAGATTATAGGCATAGAATTGTCCAAAAATATATTTTGTTGTTTAAACATTGATTTATATATTTATACTTTAATAACAATTAAATATTATATAACAACTGGGCCTATTGAATTCGCATTTATTTTGCGTATTTTAGTTGGCACAATAATCTAAAACTTAAAATAAACATGAAAAAAATCATTTTCGCAGTTGTCATTTTGGCAACTTCATTATCATTAGTCGCTTTTACTAAAAAAGACAAATCAAACGCTGTAGTTACATTTACTGTAAATGCACAAAGAAGCAAAGTGGATTGGATTGGTTCAAAAAAGAGTGATTTCCATACCGGCTATTTCCCAGTTAAATCAGGATCTGTTCAAGTAGATGGTGGTAAATTAGTGGGTGGCAGTTTTGTCATTGATGTTGCTGGTTTAAAAGTAACAGATGAGGGTGGTGGACCAAAATTACAAGGTCACCTATCTTCTGCTGACTTTTTTGATATTTCAAAATTTGGCGAAGCTACTTTTACGATCAACAAAGTAGAATACATTAATGCAGATAGAGCTACGATTAAAGGTGATTTAAACTTAAAAGGTATTAAGGCACCGGTTACTTTCACTGCAATCATAAGAAATGCAGATGACAAAGGTTTTTTTGCTGAAGCTTTCTTTCCTTTTGATAGAACTGTTTTTGGAATCAATTATGGTGCAGGTAATGTAGATAAGGATGTACAATTAGCGATCCATATTTACGGAACAAAATAATACAAGTATTGGCTTTATAAAAAACCGTCCCGAGTTCTCGGGACGGTTTTTTGTTTAGTAGCTAACCTATATATTAAATATCATAGCGCTCCTTTAGTACATGTAAATGATGAAGTGCATGGCCAAAAATGATAAATCCTATTGCATTTACTGAAATAGGATGACCACTTGCGGTTCCCATTGCTTTCATTTGATCCTCGGTAAAGGAGGCGAATAGTAAATTGGTAGATTGTCTAACCACACGCCATTCAATTAACATATCTTTCCAGTTCCTATTTGCAGCGGTTCCATTTTTTGCATATTCGTTTTCGTCAAATCCTAATAAAGCAGCCGGTTCTTGTCTTGCAATCGCCAATGCGCGATAAGCGAAAATTCTTTCCGTATCAATGACATGTTGCAACATTTGTTTGATGGTCCACTTGTCGGGCCCATAGGCGAAATTTGTTTTTTCAACGGGGACCGCCGACCAAGATTCTGTAATTCTTTCCTGGTATTGCTGTACTAAAATGGAATAATCTTTTCCGCTGGTATAGTTAATATAATTTTGAAAATGGGCACCATATTCTTTTGCACTAGGTCGAGACATGTTTTTTTATTTTGGTAAATATTGTATTTAATTACTAATTCTGAGTTTTTTTCTTTTTATCGTTATTCTGTGGTTTTGAAATTTTGTACGTTTTGGCTAAAGCAATGGCATTGGCCGCATTTACAATTCCACCGGTGGTGCATACCTCGATTAATGATTTATCCGTATCTCTGTTTGGAATGACGTACTTGATACTACCATCCAATGGTTTCCAAACGCTATTTAAAATTATTTCTTTTACTTGTAGGGCAGATAATTGTGGAAAATAAGACCGAATCATGGCAGCCATGTGACTAACAATGGGGGAGGACATACTTGTGCCTTGCAAGTAGCCATAGTTATTTCTACCAGGCAAAGTGGAATATATTTTATTACCTGGCGAAAGCACATCCACTGTTTTTGCACTGTAATTACTGAAGTCAGTTAGTAAAACATTGTTTAAACTAGGATCACTACTTGCACCAACCGTAATAACATTTTTTGCGGTATCCTTATAACTCGGGGAATAGGTATTTGGGTAAACTTTTTTAGTATCTAAATTATAAAATTCATTTCCCGCGGAGTGAATTAATAAAACATCTTTTTGTGCTGCATATCTAATAGCGCTATCTACCCATGATTGTTCTGGTGAGTAGGATTTGCCAAAACTCATATTGATAATTTTTGCGCCATTGTCTACCGCATATCTGATGGCTAAAGCAACATCCTTGTCGTATTCATCGCCATCGGGAACTGTTCTGATCCCCATGATTTTTAATGCAGGGTATAAATTATTTACCTGCCAACTGGAGTCTGGTATACTGGCAACAAGTCCTGCTACATGTGTTCCATGACGCGCATTGGGGCCAGTGATATCATTGTTGCCATAATACTTGTCAGAAAAATTTTGATAGTTGTCTTTAATAATATCCGATCGAATATCTACAGGTGCTACTTCTTGCGCGCGCGCCGCTTTTTCTTTCCCTTCTACATAATCTTCCAAATCTTTTACAACTTCAGGATAAGTACTTTCTTTTTCAATGCCTAAAATTTTCACAGCCCTTAAATAGGCCATCTTGGTATCAAGTGTCACCCGGCCAATAGGTTGGTATGATTCTAAAGTGGATGTAGTGAAATTGGAGTCTGGTAATTCCTTTAATAAAATTGCACCCATTTTTTTTATGGCATTGCCAGCCATTTTAATATATTGCAAACTGCCTAAGTCATTTTCTGAAACTTTTATTTCATCACTTGTTTGTTTCCAAATCAAATAAGTGTCTTTCTCTTTTGCATTTAATTGGTTGGGGTCAATTTGTTTTCCATCATAGATGCTTTTGTATCGATGATAAATCCTTGTCATTTCTGCGGCAGCCTTGTCAATGTTACGGCCATCCTTTCCGCCTAAAAAATTCCATCCATGTAGGTCATCTACATAACCATTTTTATCATCATCTATTTGGTTGTTTGGAATTTCTCTGGCATTTGTCCAAAGTAAATTTTTCAAAGCAACGTGATTGGTATCAATGCCGCCATCAATTACTGCAACGATTACCGGACTTGCTTTTTGTGGTAGGGTAGCTATTAATTTATATGCTTTATGTAAACTAATGCCATGTACTGAATCTGTTTCGTAATCCTTCCAATGCCAGTTTTGGCTGGCTTGTCCAATAACTTCTTGATGGGAGATGGCGCAAAAAAATAACAGGAATATAAAACGCATATACTAGATAAATTATAAACTGCTTAATTAGGTATTTTTAATTTTTTCAATGGTGTTCGTTGTTGAAAATCCCTCAATGATGGGATTGATGATAACTTTTCCTCCATTTGCAATGACTTCCTTAGCACCTACAATAGTTTCAATGGTGTAATCGCCACCTTTCACTAAAACATCAGGTAATAAACTACTAATCAATTCCAAGGGGGTATCTTCTTCAAATATCACTACCATATCTACCAATAATAAATTTGCTAAAATTATAGCACGATCTTGGGTATTATTGATTGGGCGCTCTGGCCCCTTTAATCGTTTTACACTAGCGTCACTATTCAGTCCTACAATTAAGAAATCAGCTTCCTTTGCAGTTTCCGCTAAGGAATATAAATGTCCTGGATGTAAAATATCAAAACAGCCATTAGTGAAAGCAAAAGTTTTGCCTAATACTTTTCCTGCAGATATGGCTTTTTTCGCATCTGCAACCGTTTTTACTTTTTGATGAACTGTTTCAACTAATCGCATTTTTATTTTGGTTGTTTGTTAATAAATGGAAGTACGACTAAAGCAATTCCTCCTAATACAATCACAATCATGACTTGTGAAAACCATTGTAAGGTTCCATTTGCCAAACCTAATGTATATTCAATACCATTTAATTCTAGTACTTTGGCCATGAAGTAAGCATAAGCACCAATGCCCCCAGGAGTAATAATCATGCCGATACTCGCATACGCTAGACAGCTGATTGCAGTTGAGAAAGAACTTGCAGTTCCTTCTGTTCCATACAATCCAATATAGGTTGCCAATAAATATAAAAACCAAATACTAAAGGAATAAAAAAAGAATAAATTATGTTTTTTCAATTTGGTCGCACTCATCACACCTTCCCAAATACCTTGGATGATTTTTTTTATAGGGTTGAGCATACTTACAAATTTATGCCTAAGTGTAAAAAATAAAATTAAAGCCACAACCAGTAAAAAAGTTACAATTCCAAGAAATATAAATAAGTTATAATTTGTATCGGTACTAGTACTATTACCGGTTTGTAATTGTTGCCAACCTGTTTCAATCACATTAAATTGTAAAGTAAGTGCTAGTAGAAATACAATGCCAAGGCTAATCACATCAAAGGCTCTTTCTGCTACAATCGTGCCCACAATTTTTTCAGCGGGCACTTTTTCATATTTTGCCAGCAAAGTGCATTTTAAAACCTCCCCTAATCTAGGGATGGCTAAATTGGCTAGGTAGCCAATAAGCACGGCTAAAAAAGTGTTCATGATGGAGGGTTTGTATCCCAGTGGTTCCATGATCAATCTCCAGCGAAGGGCTCTAATAAAATGAGAAAGGCCTAAAATGAAAAATATGGGGAGGATTAGCCAAAATTTTGACTTAGCTAAGGCCTTGGTAAATTTGTCCCATTCCTGTGGTGGAATTTGATGTAAACTCCACCAAATCAGCAATATGCCAATCAAAAAGAAGAATCCTATTTTTAAAAATTTGGCCATAATTGGGGTTGAATTTTCCTATCATCTGCAAAATACGACCATTTGTTAAGATATGCGTTGGCCGAGGGGGTTTTATTACTGTTTTTTGTGGTTTCTTAAAGTCCTTGGTTTTATGTAACTTTGCAGACTCAAAGATGGTTCTGAGTTAAATTCAAAATGAATGTCTGAAAAAAAACGAATCTTATATATCGCCACAGAAATGTCGCCCTATTTGGAGCTGACCGAATTTGCGGAGGTTATCAATAAGCTCGCAATTAAAAGTAATGACAGTGGGTTAGAAGTGCGTTGTATTATGCCCAGATTTGGTGTAATCAATGAGCGCAGACACCGTTTACATGAGGTAGTTCGTTTATCTGGGATCAATGTGCAAGTAGACGGGGATGATTATCCATTACAAATCAAAGTTGCGTCCTTGCCGAATGCAAGGTTGCAAGTATATTTTCTAGAAAACGAGGATTTTTTCAAAAGAAAGCAAATTTTTCATGATGAAAATGAAAAATGGTTTGACGATAATGCGCTACGCACCATCTTCTTTTGCAGAGGCGCATTGGAAACGGTGAAGAAATTTGGATGGCCTCCCGACATTATTCATTGTAGTGGTTGGATGACTGGTTTAATTCCTGCTTACATCAAAACGGCATTTAAGAAAGAACCTGTTTTTTCAAATGCAAAAGTGATTTTTACCATTGGTCAAAATACTTTTGAAGAGAAATTGGGCAAGGATTTTTTAACAAAATCTTTGATCAATACAAATATGAAAGACAAAGATTTGGAACCATTTAAGGATTTAAATAATACAGCACTATTTAGAGGTGGCGCCACTTATGCGGATGCAATCACTTTTGGTGCTGATGTATTAGATAAAAAATTAGTATCTGAATTTTCAATCGTGAAAGGAAAAAAAGTAGTTCCTTTTAATGGTTGGGATTCCGATTTAACAGAGTATTTAGATTTATACAACGATCTTGCAGCAAAGTAATGATAATTAAATTCATGGCATCAATTCATACCCTTAAGAAATTTTCTTTTTTCCTTTTTTTAACCCTGATTTTTTCAGCATGTACTCGTATTAGTACTTCTGAATTAGGCCTTGGTTTACTTCCAGCAATGGATGCTGTAAATACCAAGGATACCTTATTGTCAGTGGAGACGCAGTCTGCAGACTATGCGGATTCAATGCGAATTTTTGGAACAGATGAACATGTTTTAGGAAATATTACCAATGACCCTATTTTTGGTTCTACAACTGCTTCCATCTTTTTCCAATTAAAACCTGAAATTTTTCCATTTTATTTACAAGGCGACAAGGATAGTATCATGGTTGACTCGGCTGTCCTGATTTTAAGCTACCGTGGTTTTTATGGAGATTCTTCAAAGCCGATTACATTAAACGTAAGTAAGATTGATGATAAGACGCCACTTGAAATTGGCAAACTATATGCAAGTAATTATCCAAGTGCATATAATATAAAACCTGGTGCCGCACTAGCAAATCCTTACACCCTTGATTTTCAAAAAGTGCGAGATTCGGTGATAAGTCGTTTTGAATTAGCTAACAATCAAATTAGAATAAAACTATTGCCTTCTGCTGCACTGCAATTCATTAAATTATTTGATTCCACCAATGCATACAAAAATGATTCTACTTTACGTGAATATTTCAAGGGCTTTGCAATAACCACTAGTGGCAATAGCAATGTACTAGTTCGTCTCGGAATGACAGATACCAACACGAAGCTTGGCTTATATTACAGATCAAGTTCAGTAGGTGCAACACAAAGAGATACTGCTGTTCGCTATTTTAAATACAGTGTGTATAATACAGGGGATGCGAATTTTATTACTAGGAATAGAACAGCCTCAGAATCCTTTAAATATATCAATGGTACATTGAACGATTCTTTGGTTTATGTACAGACGAGTCCAGGTACAATGGTGAAATTAAAAGTGCCAGGATTGAAGTCTTTTAAAAATAAGATCATTCATCGTGCCGAATTAATTGCAGAACAGGTTCCGGATGACGCGAATTTGAAAACAATTGACCAACAAATGTTACCGCCACAATATTTATTTTTAGGTATCTATGATTCTGCTGCCAAAAAAATCAGGAATGTGCCTAATGATTATGTTGGAACAACTAGCCCTGAATATTTGAGCCGTTTTGGTGGTAGATTAGTTTATAAATCAATCATGGGTTATGATAAAGTAGCTAGCTACAACTTTAATATAAGCCGATATGTGCAAGGCGTTATCTCAAGAACGGACTCGATGTTTGATTTTAGAATATTAGCTCCAGTGAACGATTCTATCATGTTTGTACCACCTTATCCTAATAATAAATCCGCTAGCGTGGATTATTTAAGTTCAAGCCTTGGTAATCAACCCGCTATTGGTAGGGTTCGTTTAGGAGGAGGAAAGCATTCCCGATTCAGAATGAGGCTCCATATTTATTATTCAGATTTATAGTATCCATTTGAATCAAATAGCTTTTATTAATATATTTGCACCTTAAATACTAACTCTATGCCTTATTTATTTACCTCAGAAAGTGTTTCTGAAGGACATCCAGACAAAGTCGCAGATCAGATTTCTGACGCTTTAATCGACAACTTTTTAGCATTTGATCCACAATCAAAAGTGGCATGTGAAACTTTAGTTACTACTGGTCAAGTGATCTTGGCGGGTGAGGTAAAATCTAAAGCATATTTAGATGTTCAAACGATTGCACGTAATGTGATCAAGAAAATTGGTTACACAAAGAGTGAATACATGTTTGAAGCGGATAGCTGTGGTGTATTAAGTGCCATCCACGAACAATCTGCTGACATCAATCAAGGGGTAGACAGAAAGAAAAAAGAAGAGCAAGGTGCTGGTGACCAAGGGATGATGTTTGGTTATGCAAGCAACGAAACAGAAGATTACATGCCATTGGCACTTGACTTAGCGCACAAAATTTTAATTGAATTAGCTGCATTAAGAAGAGAAAACAAAGCCATCAAATATTTACGTCCTGATGCGAAATCTCAGGTGACTTTAGAATACAACGACAAAAACGAACCAGTGCGTATCGATGCAATCGTTGTATCTACACAACACGATGATTTTGATGCGGAAGGAAAGATGTTAGCGAAAATCAAAAAAGATATCGTTGAAATTTTAATCCCAAGAGTAAAAGCAAAATATAAGAAATACGCTAAGTTGTTTAACAACAACATCACTTATCATATTAACCCTACAGGTAAGTTTGTAATTGGTGGTCCGCATGGTGACACTGGTTTAACAGGTCGTAAAATTATCGTAGATACTTACGGTGGTAAAGGTGCACACGGTGGTGGTGCCTTCTCTGGTAAAGATCCAAGTAAAGTTGACCGTTCAGCAGCATATGCGACACGTCACATAGCTAAAAACTTAGTAGCTGCTGGTGTAGCTTCAGAAGTTTTAGTGCAAGTATCTTACGCGATTGGTGTTGCGAAACCAACCTCCATTAACGTAAACACTTATGGTACTGCAAAAGTGAAATTAACAGATGGTAAAATTGGCAAATTGGTTGAGTCCATTTTTGATTTACGTCCTTACTTTATCGAGCAACGTTTAAAGTTAAGAACACCCATGTATAGTGAAACTGCAGCATACGGACATATGGGTCGTAAGAATGAAACAGTGACTAAAACATTTACTAGCCCAGATGGTAATACAAAAACAATGAAAGTTGAATTGTTTACCTGGGAAAAATTAGATTATGTAGCGAAAGTGAAAAAAGCTTTCGGTTTAAAATAAAATAATGATTTTAAATAGAGGCCCGTTCCGATCATTCAGGACGGGCTTTTTATTTTAACTAAAACTATTTTTTATGGAAATTGAAAATAGGGAATCACAAAAAAATCCTTGGACAAAAGTAGGGGATAAACTTGTGTATGATAATCCTTGGATTAGCTTAACTGAGTTTGATGTAATTACACCTGCAGGTACCAAAAGCATTTATGGTAAAGTACATTTTAAAAATATTGCCATTGGTGTAATTGCGATCGATGCAGCCGACAATACTTATTTGGTAGGGCAATATCGGTTCCCGCTTGATGCATATAGTTGGGAAATTCCAGAAGGGGGATGTCCTGAAGGAACGGATTGGTTAACTGCTGCAAAGAGAGAACTGAAAGAAGAGACCGGTTTTGAAGCAGTGAAATGGACCGAAATTTTACAATTGCATGTATCCAATTCTGTATCTGATGAATTTGCCATTGTATATGTGGCACAAGATTTAATCGCAGGAGAAGCGGAACCTGAGGATACGGAGGATTTAAAAGTCATTAAAATGCCATTTTCAGAAGCGGTTAATTGGGTCATGGAAGGTAAGATTACAGATTCGATATCTGTCGCCGCCATCCTTAAATGGCAATTGCTTAAAAATAAAAAAGAGTAACTTTGAATCATGGAGGAAAGACGCAATTATAATAATAGACCAGATCGTAAATTTAATGGCCCGCGTAGGTTTACGCCACGTGCTGCAACTACGGAACGTAAATTTATCATTGGTCGGCAACCCATTATTGAATCCTTTTTAAGTGATACCAATATTGAAAAAATATTGATCCAAAAAAATGCGCAAGGGGAAGGGTTGAGCGAAATAAAAAAAGCAGCCTTAGATAATAATATTCCTATTCAATTGGTGCCCATTGAAAAGTTGAATGGCATGACTAAAGCAAATCACCAGGGGGTGTTGGCTTTTATATCGATGGTGAAGTATATGGACTTACAGGAAGTGATTGATTTTGTGGTTGCGAAGGGTCAAACACCATTGTTTATGATGTTGGATGGCGTTACCGATGTTCGAAATATTGGCGCAATTACCAGAAGTATACATTGTTGTGGTGCGCAAGCATTAATTATTCCAGACAAAGGCGTAGGTGCTTTAAATGAAGAGGCCTTTAAAAGTAGTGCAGGTGCATTAGAGCATATCCAAGTAGTCAGAGTGAGTAGTTTATTAAAAGCAGTGGATACTTTACATTTAAATGGCATTCAGGTTTTCACAAGTGAAATGCGTGCAGATAAAAATGTACATGAGTTGGATTTAACCATACCAGCCTGTATTATTATGGGTGACGAAGGCAGAGGGGTGCAACCATTTTTAGCGAAAGCGGCTGATTATTTTTTCAAAATTCCAATGGCCACTAATTTTGATTCCTTTAATGTATCAGTCGCAGCAGGTATTATTTTGTATGAAGGGATGAAGCAAAGGATGTTTAAATGAAATTCAAATTAACCTTAGAAGCGAATAAGTCAGCTACGACCATTCATTATCAAGATAAGATCATGTTAATGGGGTCCTGCTTTACTGAAAATATAGTTGCTAAATTACACAGGCATTTATTTGAGGTGAAGGAAAATCCACATGGTATTTTATTCAATCCAATGAGTGTGATAGGCGCATTGCAGGATTATATTGATAACAAGCAATATGTCGCTACCGATTTATTTGAACTCAATGATTTGTTTAATAGCTGGCATCACCATACAAGGTTTTCTGATATTAGTTCTGAAGCTGCACTGAAAAAAATTAATGGTTCCATTAATGATGCACATAAATATTTAAAAGTTGCAGATAAATTAGTGGTTACCTTAGGTTCCGCTTGGCTATATCATTTAACCAATATTGCTCCAAGCGTTGCTGGACTTGTTGTAGCCAATAACCATAAAGCACCCGCCCAATGGTTTGAAAAAAAATTAATGGATCCTGTGGAACTGTCTTTGCAATTGCAAAAAATTGTTGCAGCACTACAGTCGTTTAATAAAAATATTCATATTATTTTTACGATTAGCCCCGTGCGTCATTTAAGAGAAGGATTAATTGAAAACAATCGAAGCAAGTCTGTGCTTATTTATGCTGTGCATGACGTAATCGCAAAGTTGAAAGGGGTAGATTATTTCCCAGCCTATGAATATGTGATTGATGACCTGCGTGATTATCGGTTTTATTCGGAGGATTTAGTGCATCCCAATTATGCAGCGACCAATTATGTTTGGGATAAATTAGTAAGTACTTATTTTACGGAGGATACACAATTAATTATGGGAGAGGTGGCTGAGTTGCAATTAGCGAAACAACACAAGCCATTTAATAAAGCATCTATTGCACATCAGACCTTTTTACAAAAGTGCCTATTTAAAACAGAACTGCTTCAATCAAAATATCCTTATTTACCCTTGGCAGACTTCCTAACTTTTTTTAAGGAAGAACTTACAAATAATGCGTAATTTAGTTGTCTAAATTATCGTTATGCGTTTATTGCCACTGATAGCATCCGCTATTGTAACCACAGCATTGGTATTTACTTTAAATATTCAACTAAAAATAGGAAATGCAAAAGCACCAAGATTAGGTTATTTTTTATCTCCGCAGCATGGATTTTGGAAGAATGCTGAAAAGATAGATGCCAATTTTGATGCATCTATTGTAGCCAATGAATTACAAGGCAATTTAGATGTTTATATAGATGATAGATTAGTGCCACATATATATGCAGATCATGATCAAGACGCTTATTTTGTTCAAGGATATTTGCATGCGAAATTTAGATTATGGCAGATGGATTTTGAAACGCGCATTGCTTCTGGAAGATTAAGTGAAATTGCAGGTGCAGACAAATTACCTATTGATCGAATGTTTAGAAGATTAGGAATGGTGTATGGCGCTGAAAAAACAGAAGCCAATATCAATGAAACGAATCCTAAAATGAAAGCAACGGTGGATGCGTATACTGCTGGTGTCAATGCATATATAAAGCAGTTAGATCCTGCTGATCTTCCTTTCGAATTTAAATTAATGAATTATGCACCTGAGGATTGGACACCTAAAAAGACCTATCTTTTTTTAATGTTTATGTCCTATGATTTAACAGGTCGTTCCGCTTCCGTTGATTTACAAATGACCAATACCAGGGATTATCTAGGCTATGATTTGTTTGATAAATTATATACCAACCATCAAGATTCTTTAGACCCGATTATCCCTAAGGGCACCGTGTATGAAAAGCCATCTATTGTTCCAGTGAAACCACTAAACGCGGATTCGGCTTATTTGCATAAAGTAAATAGTGTTGCTTTTAATACCGTTTATATGCCCGAGGCGCCAGATAAAAATAATGGTTCTAACAATTGGGCAGTCGCTGGATCGAAAACAAAATCAGGCCGACCTATTTTAAGTAGCGATCCGCATTTAGGTTTAAACTTACCCTCCTTGTGGTATGAAATGCAAATCACCACACCCACGCATAGTACCTATGGTGCAAGTTTCCCAGGATCACCTGCAGTAATTATTGGGTTTAATGATAGTTTGGCTTGGGGGGTTACCAATGCAGGTCGTGATGTTTTTGACTATTATGAAATTAAATTTAAAGACACTACAGAGAATGAATATTGGTTTAATGGTGCATGGAAAGCAACAACCAAAAGAAAAGAAGTGATTAAAGTGAAAGATAGTTTTGATGTGGTGGAAGAGATTGCGATGACCCATTGGGGACCAACCATGTTTGATGCACATTATCAGAATACGCAATCCAATGGTCGGAATTTAGCTGTGCAATGGACTGCGCTTAACTCATCAACTGGCGTTGAAACTTTTTATTTGTTAAATCGCGCTAAAAATTATGACGATTATTTACAGGCCATTTCATTATGGACCTGTCCAGGACAAAATTTTGTATTGGCTACCAAGTCAGGAGATATTGCTATAAAACAACAAGGAAGTTTTGTTGCAAGGTGGGAACGACAAGGTGATTTTATCATGCCAGGGGAGGATACTAGTTTTCAATGGCAAGGAATCATACCAACCAATGAAAATCCAATGATTAAAAAGCCGGAGCGAGGTTTTGTAAGTAGTGCGAATCAAAAGTCAACAGATGCAAGTTATCCCTATTACTTAGGTGCCGCATCCGCATTTCCTTTGTATCGGGGGATCAGTGTTAATATGCACTTAAATAAGATGTTTCAAATTACGGCAGAGGATATGCAAAAATTGCAAACAGATAATTATAATGTTTTCGCAGCAACTGCTCGGCCAGCTTTAATGAAATATATTCAATTAGATAATTTGAGTAGCGATGCAAAAAGAATGGTGACAGAAATGACCAATTGGGATTTATATAATAGTGTAAACGCAAAAGGGATTACTTGTTTTAAAATAATTTGGGATAGTGTGGAGCAAGCTGTTTGGGGCGACGAGTTAGTAGGTTCGGCTATTCCATTATTAAAACCAGAAGCGTATGTGCTATTAGATCAAATGTTAAAGGATACCAATTGGAGTATCGCTGATGATATTAGAACAAAGGACAAAGTAGAGGATCTAAAAACTCAGGTAACATTGGGTGTTGAAAAAGCAACTGAGAAATTGCTAGCTTTAGAAAAAGAAAATAAATTGGAGTGGGCATTATTTAAAGCAACACGTGTTTTGCATTTGACAAAAACCCCGGCATTAAGCAGAATGGATCTTCCTATTGGCGGTGGTGTAAATATTATTAATGCAACCACGGAAAATCATGGTCCTAGTTGGCGTATGGTAGTGCATTTGACCGATGAAATTGAAGCCTATGGATTATATCCAGGTGGTCAAAGTGGAAATCCGGGTAGTCCTTATTATGATACATTTGTAAATTATTGGGTCGAGGGTAAATATTACAGATTGCTGTTCTTATCTAAGGAAAAATTGAAGCAAAGTGAAAGAACAAAGTGGCATATGCAATTTCAAAAGTCAAATTCATAATTAATTCTAATTCATTAAAATATTTTATATGAAATATATTGTATCTATTTTTTTATCTGGGTTACTTACTTATGCTGTAGGAATATATGGTGACCTGCCTTGGTGGAGTTTTGTAATTACAAATATTATAATTTCCATTGCATTGCCAATCAAACCTGCGCAAGCTTTTACTGCAGGTGCCTTAGGGGTAGGTTCATTATGGGCAGGATTGGCTTTTGGAACTGATATGGCGAACAATCATATATTATCAACGAAAGTGGCAAAAATATTACCTATGGGAGGTTCTTATTTACTTTTAATTTTTGCTACAGCGTCCATTGGCGCATTGCTGGGCGGGCTGGCCTCATTAACGGGAAGTTTTGTTCGCGCGCACAAATCGTAATTTTTTTGAAAAGAATAGCTGATGAAAGTCAGTTATTTGCTTGCGGTATAAAAAATATTTTTATTGTATCTTCGTGATGAATTTGCCCAACCTGTAATTGGGTCCATTGTAAAGGAACATCCTAGATGTCTAAATTTATTTTATGACCCTACTACACAATCGCGTCTCCAATAAGGAGTTAAAAGAGAAATTATACCAAGAAAACTTTTCTAGAACCACCATTAGTTTTTACAAATACTTTAGCATCAAGAATCCGCAAGTATTCAGAGATGAATTATACAAAGGACTAAGCGCATTGCAATGCTTTGGTCGAATTTATATTGCCAAGGAGGGGATTAATGCGCAGATGAGCGTGCCATCCCACTTTTTTGAAAACTTCAAGGAATACTTATATAACATTCCCGAATTAAATAACCTGAGATTAAATATTGCGGTTAATGATAATGGAAAAAGTTTTTGGGCGTTAAGAATTAAAACGCGAGAAAAAATTGTTGCTGACGGAATTGAGGACGCAAGTTTTAGTATGGAAAACAAAGGGAACTATGTTGATGCCCAACAGATGAACGCGATGTTGAATGCCCCGGATACCATTGTTATTGATATGCGCAATCATTACGAATACGAAGTAGGACATTTTACCAACGCGATTGAAATTCCATCTGATACTTTTAGGGATCAATTACCTATGGCGGCAGATATGATGAAGGATAAAAAAGAAGCCAATATTATTATGTATTGTACGGGGGGCATACGCTGTGAAAAAGCAAGTGCTTATATGTTACATCATGGGTTTAAAAATGTATTTCACCTAGAAGGCGGTATAATCAATTATGCGAATAAAATTAAGGAAGCGGGATTGGAAAGTAAATTCAAAGGAAAAAATTTCGTTTTTGACGATCGGTTAGGCGAAAAAATTACCGAAGATATTATTGCGAAATGTCATCAATGTGGTGCGCCTTGTGATACCCATACGAATTGCAAAAATGATGGCTGTCACTTATTATTTATACAATGTCCCACTTGTGCGGAAACTTATGCGGGTTGTTGTACACAGGCCTGTACTGATATTGTTCATTTGCCAATTGAAAAGCAAATTGAACTTAGAAAAGGGATTGACAAAGGGCAGCAAATTTTCAATAAAAGCAAACAACGCCTAAGACCAAGATTAGGGAAAGATATTTAATTGATAATTTTAATTTTTAGCGTCATGACGCTGAGAAGAATGAAAATAAATATTTAAAATTAAGGTAACTTTGCTAATGAAGCTGCAACTAAATCGTAGGTTGCTTCGTCAGTTAATTTTTGAGGTTTGAATTTTTCACCAATCACTTGCTCGTACAATTCAATATATCTTTTTGAAATAGTATCAATCCATTCATCAGACATGTGTGGAACGGTTTGTCCTTCCTTCCCCATGAAATTATTTTCAATCAACCACTCGCGTACAAATTCCTTGCTAAGCTGTTTTTGTTTTTCTTTCTTTATTTGCCTTTCTTCAAAACCATCTGCATAAAAATAACGTGAAGAATCGGGGGTATGAATTTCATCCATCAAGAAAATGGTATCACCAATTTTTCCAAACTCATATTTGGTATCCACTAATATCAAACCTTGCTTTGCTGCAATTTCTTTTCCTCTTTGAAACAAAGCCAATGCATATTTTTCTAACACCGCCCAATCTTCGGCGGATGCCAAACCTTGTGCAATAATGTTTTCTTTAGAAATATCTTCATCATGTCCTTCACTTGCTTTGGTAGAAGGCGTAATAATCGGAATAGGGAAATAGTCATTTTCATTGAGTCCATCTGGTAAGGAAACACCACATAAAACACGTCCACCTGCATGGTAAGTCCGCCAAGCATGGCCCACCAAATTACCTCTAACAACCATTTCTATCTTAAATGGAGTGCATTTTTTCCCAATGGCCACATTTGGGGCAGGGGTATCCAACAGCCAATTTGGGCAAATATCACTAGTTGCCTTAAGCATATAGGCGGCAATTTGATTTAAAACCTGTCCTTTAAAAGGGATGGGATTCGGTAAAATTACATCAAAAGCCGAGATTCGGTCACTTGCTATCATCACAAGTAGTTCATTTTCAATGTAATATACATCTCTTACTTTGCCATGGTAAGTGTTTAATTGGCCTGGAAAGGGTGTGGATTTCATGCCACTAAATTAAAAGTTTTAACACAATTTTGATAATTTTTTCTCAAGTGGGAACAATTCAGTATTTTTAACTACGATTCATCTTAAAAACAAATAAAATATGAGAAAATTTTTACGTCATTTTAGTCTTTTAAGTTTACTAGCCTTATCGGTAGTTACTTTAAAAGCACAAAATGCTAGTACTGTTAATGGTACTGTTAAAAATTCAAACACAGCCGAAGGTTTATCTGCTGTTTCAGTTACTGTAAAGGGTACAACCAATGGTACTTTTACAGATGACAAAGGAAGTTTCAGGATTAATGTGGCTAAAACACCCGTTACCTTGATCTTTTCTTCAGTAGGTTATTCAGATAAAGAAGTAGTCATTGCTTCAATAACGCCAAAGTTAGAGGTAAGCTTAACTCCGTCTTTTGTATTGGGTTCTGAGGTGGTTGTTGCGGCTTCAAGAGTTGCTGAGCGTATATTAGAATCTCCAGTTTCTATTGAAAGAATCAGCAATGCAACGATAAAAAATGCACCTGCTTCCAACTATTACGATATCCTAGGAACGTTAAAAGGAGTGGACGTAATTGCTGCAAGTTTAACTTTTAAAAGTGTTGGAACAAGAGGTTTCAATGTGAGTGGTAATACCCGTTTAAATCAATTAATTGATGGAATGGATAACCAAGCGCCAGGATTGAACTTCTCTGTGGGTAGTGTAATTGGTTTAACAGAATTAGATGTTGATAATATTGAATTATTACCTGGTGCATCTTCTGCATTATATGGTTCTGGTGGTATGAATGGTACTGTTTTAATTAACTCTAAAAATCCATTTAAATACCAAGGCTTAAGTTTCCAAGTGAAAAATGGTATCAAAGATGTTGATAATTACCAACGTCCTTTGTCTCCATATAAGGATTGGACAGTAAGATGGGCGCAAAAAGTAAACGATCGTTTTGCTTATAAAATTGCTGCTCAATTTGTTGAAGCACAAGATTGGTTAGGTAATGATGCAACTAACTATTCTCGTTCAACAGGTACACCTAATGGCCAAACCATTAGTGGAACGCGTGAATCAGATCCTAATTATGATGGTGTAAACTTTTATGGTGATGAAACAACAACTTCACTAAGTTCTGTTTTTGGTTCAGTTAGAAACGCAATAGTAGGTGCGGTTGGATTGCCAACTTTTAATGCATTATATGGTTTAGCACAAGCTGGTCCATATTCGGGAAATCTGGCTACTTATTCGGCGTTCTTAAGATCTCAAAGTGCATTATTAGCTCCATATGCACCTTTATTATATGGTAATGCAAAAGGTTATTTTACTGGTGATGTTTCAAGAACAGGATATGCTGAAAAAGATGTGGTTGATCCAACAACTTTGAATGTTAAATTTACGGGATCTTTAAACTATAAATTATCTGATAATACAGAAGCTTCTTTTAGTTTTTATAATGGTACTGGTAATACAGTTTATACAGGTAGTGACCGTTATGCATTTAGAGGGTTGAGAATGGGTCAGTACAAATTAGAAATCAAATCTACCAATTGGTTAGTTAGGGCTTATACTACGCGTGAAGATGCTGGTTCTTCTTATAACGCGACTATTGCTGCTCGTTATTTTAATGAAGCATGGAGCCCAAGTAGTACTTGGTTCCCAACATACATGACAGCTTTAACTTCATACAGAGATGCAGGTTTACCTAATGCAAATGCAGTGGTTGCTGCACGTGCTATTGCTGATGCAAATCGTCCAACTGGAAATATTAGATTAAATACAATGTTCCAAAATCTTACAAACACGCCTATCTCTCAAGGAGGTGCGTTGCTTTTAGATAAAACAAACTTAAATATATATGAAGGTCAATATAACTTATCAAACGCTTTAGGTTTAGATAAAATGGGCGCTGATTTATTAGTGGGTGGTATCATGAAACAATATATTTTAAATTCTCAAGGAACCGTATTTGCTGACACAGCAGGTAAAATTAAAATCAATGAGTCAGGTGCATATGCGCAGTTATCTAAAAAGTTCTTTGGTGATTTATTAAAAGTGTCTGCTTCTGGCCGATATGACAAGAGTACCAATTTTGACGGTCGTTTTACACCAAGAGTTTCCATGGTATTTAAATTAGCACAGGATAACAATATCCGTTTATCTTATCAAACAGCTTATCGTTTCCCAACTACACAAAACCAATGGATTAACTTGTTAGTAGGTGGTGGTACGCGTTTAATGGGTGGTTTGCCAGCATTAAGAGAGCATTACAAATTCAGCACCAACCCTGCATATACTTTAGCTAGTGTGTCTGCATTTGGTGCAAGTGCTTTAGCAGGAGCTCCAAATCCAGCTTTATTAAAGCAAGCGGTGTTTAAAGAATTTAAGCCTGAGTCAATGAGTTCAATAGAATTAGGTTATAAGGCATTATGGGCTAAAAAATTATTGGTTGATTTTTATGTATACGCAGGTACCTACACTAATTTCATTGGTGGTGTAACTGTTATACAATCTCGCAATGGCGCAGCACCTAGTCCTTTAGATGTGTTAGATGCAAGTAAGCGTATGGCTTATAGTATTTCTACGAATTCTGATGGTGATGTCACTACAAAAGGTTGGGGATTGTCATTAGATTATTTATTACCTAGAAACTTTAGCGTTTCTGGTAGCATTTTCTCTGATGAAATTGGAGAAGTAGCTCCAGGAGTAGTTCCTTATTTTAATAGTCCAAAAATCAGAGCTAACATCGCATTAAACAACAGTGGTTTCTTATTTAACAATCGTTTGGGATTCAGTGCAAACATGCATTACCAAGACGGGTTTAACTACGAAAGTACATTTGCTGTAGGTAAACTTAGTGCTTATCAAACAGTGGATGCTGTCTTAACTTTCAAAGTTCCAAAGTACAGATCGTTGATTAAAGCAGGTGGTACCAACATATTTAATAAATATTATAGAACAGCATATGGTAGTCCTCAAATTGGTGGATTGTACTATGTAAGTTTCGCGTATAACGTATTTTAGTAGATTAGGATGGGTTAGTCCTACAAGTCCCTTCTCGATTTATCGGGAGGGGATTTTTTTATGCGTAAGAATTATTTTTTTCCTTTATAAAGCTTTATTTTTGCCACTCAAAATAAAATGACACCATGCGTTCAATACCATTTAGAGAAGCCCTTCGTGAAGCAATGAGCGAGGAAATGCGCAGAGATGAAAGAGTATTATTAATGGGAGAGGAAGTTGCGGAGTATAATGGCGCTTATAAAGTAAGCCAAGGCATGTTGGCGGAGTTTGGTGCAAAACGCATTATTGACACTCCTATTTCTGAGTTAGGCTTTACAGCAGTAGCAGTAGGCGCTGCTCAAAATGGCTTAAGACCTATTGTGGAATTCATGACTTGGAATTTTGCGGTGCTACCCTTGGATCAAATTTTAAATACGGCCAGTAAGATGCTAGCGATGAGTGGTGGTCAAATTGGCTGTCCTATTGTAATGAGAGGTCCCAATGGTAGCGCAGGTCAATTAGGGGCGCAACACTCCACTGCATTTGAAAGTTATTTGGCTAATATTCCAGGTATTAAAGTGGTTTCACCTTCCAATGGGTATGATGCGAAAGGTTTATTAAAACAAGCCATTCGTTATGAAGAGGATCCTGTGATGTTTTTAGAAAGTGAAGTGATGTATGGAGATAAATCAGATGTTCCAGATGAGGAATATTATATCCCATTAGGGAAAGCGGATGTTAAAAAAGTAGGTCGCGATATTACGATTGTTTCTTATAACAAAATGATGAAAGTGGCATTGGGTGCCGCAGCTGAATTAGAAAAAGAAGGTATCAGTGCAGAGGTTGTTGATTTGCGTACCATACGTCCCTTGGATTGGATGACTGTTTTGGAAAGTGTTAAAAAAACCAATCGTTTGGTGATCATTGAAGAACAATGGCCATTTGCTTCTGTATCTTCAGAATTATCTTACCGCATTCAAAAAGAAGGATTTGACTATTTAGATGCACCTATTCGTCGTATCACAAGTGCCGATGCGCCGATGCACTATGCACCTAATTTAGCAGCCTTGGCCATCCCTGATGTAGCCAGATCCGTGAGCTTGGTGAAGGAGCTCATGCAACAGTACAAATAAATGTGGCATATACATGCTTAAAGTGAGTTAAATGATGGTGTTATCATTTATATACACCACTTATATGAAAACTTGGACGCTTTAAAAATAAAATTATCAATATCCCTCACAAAGGGATATTTTTGTTATATATAATACAACATCATTTTATGGGCTATATTTTATTGATTTTATTTTGGCTGGGATGGCATATTGGTATTTATTTAATGCTAAAGAAAGCAGGGGTGTCAAGTGCTAAGGCCATCATTCCCATTTATAATACTTGGGAGGTAGTAAAACTTTGTGGAATATCAAAAATGTGGTTTTGGATACAACTAATACCAATTTTAGGTCAATTTGTAACCTTATGGATATCGATCATATTCGTAATGCATTTTAAAAGAGTAGGTTTATTGCAACATATTTTAACAGTGTTTGTTCCATTTATTTATTTACCTTATTTAGGATTTTCTGCCAATGAACGTTGGCATGGTAAAGACGCATTACAGCACTATCACAAATCAGAATCAAGAGAGTGGGTAGATGCTGCTGTTTTTGCTATTGTTGCGGCTACATTAATTCGCACTTTTATTTTTGAAGCCTATGTAATTCCTACGGAAAGTATGGAAAAAACATTATTAGTGAACGATTTTTTATTTGTTGACAAGATCACCTATGGTGCACGTATTCCTCAAACTCCAGCAAGTTTTCCATTTGTTCATAATACATTACCTATGGCGCCAACAACGCCATCCTATATAAAGTGGGTGCAATTGGACTACACCAGATTGCCAAAAGTGAGAAGCATTAATCGTAATGATGTTGTGGTATTTAATTTTCCAGCAGGCGATACCATTATTAACCTGCCCGAATTTGGTAGTAAAATACCTTATTATGATGTTTTGAGAAGCCCTGAGTATGCAAACAACCGCGAAAAATTATTGAATGATTATCCAATTTTAGTGCATCCAGTGGACAAGACAGATAATTATATCAAAAGATGTGTAGGAATACCTGGTGATATTATTGAAGTGAAAGGAAGTCATTTATGGGTGAATGGCAAGCCGGGGTTTGTTGCGCCTTATTCGCAAACTGAATTTATTGTGCAAACCAATGGCACACCCATTCCAGAGGACTATATTCAAGACAGTATAGGCATTAATATAAATGATGCAAGTTCCGATTTCCAAATCATGGAAGGAAGTGCCCATACTTTTAAAATAAATATGACAGCGTATGCTGCTGAAAATTTGAAAAAACTACCACAGGTTTTGTCTGTTACTAATTTTGATGAAAATACAGTGGGATATACTTTCCCTTATGATATGACCCATTTTCCATGGTCGGTAGATAATTATGGTCCGATACGAATTCCAAAACAAGGAGATGTGGTGCAATTAAATGACAGCACCATTGAATTGTATCGTCGCTTAATTTCGAATTACGAGCATAATAAATTAGAAGAGAAGGAAGGGAAATATTTTATTAATGGTATAGCAGCCACTTCATATACTGTGAAAGAAAATTACTATTGGATGATGGGTGATAATCGTCACCGTAGTCAAGATAGTAGGTATTGGGGATATGTTCCTGAAACGCATATTGTAGGACGTGCAGCATTAATTTGGTTCAGCTACGGTAAGTCAATTAGATGGAATAGATTATTTAGCCAAATAAAATAGATTATTTTTAAACCTCACATTAAGTGAGGTTTTTTATTAAACAGCCATGTATGAAACAAAAATTCGAGTTTGAGTTTGAGTATTTTGAGCAGATGGAATCATTAAATGAATCAGATGCTTCATTACTCATTGCAGCACGCAATGCAACTAAAACCGCATTTGCGCCTTATTCCAATTTCAAAGTGGGGGCCGCTGCATTGTTATCCAATGGTCAAATTGTGATTGGGTCCAACCAAGAAAGTGCCAGTTATCCAGTGGGTATTTGTGCTGAACGAAATTTATTAAATAGCATTGGGAGCCAGTTCTCAAGCGAAACCATTCTTGCCATGGCAATCAGCTATGACACGGACAAGGCTGCTTGTAATGAACCTATTTCTCCTTGTGGCATGTGTAGGCAATCCTTACTTGATTTTGAAAACAGGTATCAGTCACCTATCAAGATTATTTTAGCAGGTAGAACAGGGCCGATTATGGTGGTAGCAGCAGCTAAAAATTTATTACCTTTTGGATTTGATGGGGCAATTTTGAAATAAATTAAAACAAGGTTTGTACACCGAGTGCCAATCTGAATTCGTGTTGCAATAACCATTTTTTTCTTGTTTTACCCCAAGCGTAACCCACCAGTGATCGGTCTGATCCAATAATCCGATGACATGGAATTAATATTGCCACTTTATTTTTTGCATTTGCATTTGCAGCAGCCCTTACTAAATTAGGGTCGCCCATTTTTTTTGCCAAGTCCCCATAGCTTAATGTTTTTCCAAAAGGGAGTTCGTATAATTCTTTCCAAACTTTTTGTTGAAATTCAGTGCCCTCCTGATCAATGGCAACTGTAAAACATCGCCTATTGCCAGCAAAATATTCAATTAGCTCATCAATGCATTGGTTCATCACCGCTGGTATGGTTTGTTCTGTATTATTATTTTCTAATTCTGGAATGTCAATAAATGAAAGTTGTTGAATGCAATGTTCTGACGAAACCATTTTAATGGCGCCAATAGGGCTGTGATAAATGTGAACAAAGTTATTTTGCATTAACCAATGGGTTGGCCGTTATCTACGGCTTGTGTTGGGGTGAGTAAAACTACTTGGTGTTGTAAATCATATACGCCCAACACCAAACATTCGCTCATAAAGTTAGCGATTTGTTTTGGAGGAAAATTAACTACAGCAATAATTTGTAGACCAATTAATTGATCCGTGTTATAATGTGTGGTTATCTGAGCCGATGACTTTTTAATTCCTAATGCGCCAAAATCAATGTGAAGTTGATAGGCTGGTTTTTTAGCGTTGGGGAATACTTCAGCACGAATGATAGTGCCACATCTAATATCCACCTTAGTAAAATCGTCCCATTGTATCATTGTTCATTTTTTGGGAATGCATGAATTCTAGTTAATCCAATAAATCAGCTAAGTCGTTTAAATCCTTTTGTTTGTATTGCAATGTGGGGCTTTGAAAACATTTTGAAAATTCAATCAATAGCTTTTTTATAATTTTAATATTGGATAATTTTTTATAATATCTATTTTGCGGTTCTATATTTGACCTTAAAAAATATCGGTCCAAATCTTTTTGTGAAAAAGCATGACCAGTGGTTCCTTCCACATAGAATTGTATATATTCTTGCGGATTAGGATAAACCTCTGTGTCATCCCAGTCGGAGGAATAAAATGCAATGATACATTGTTTAGGGATGTTGATGAATTCAGCGTCAATTTCTAATTGCGCACAAAGCTCAGCATACAAAATGGTGTTGGCAAACGCGTTTCCTTTTCTTGCTTGCAAAGGGCCAGACATTAAAAATTCATCCGGCTTGTCATAATTAATTTCAACCCCTTTAATTTGATAATAATTATACAAAATATTTTTGATCACATTGGCTTGCTCGAGTGGCGTCAAATAATTATTTAACTCCAGCCATATGTTTCTTCTAATTTTTTCTAATTGATGCCTTAAAGTATCTGTAGCTAATTCAGGATATTGGAATTTAGTCACCAACAAAGCGCCTTCTAATAAAGAGGGATTAGCTTTTGACATCCACTGAGTAAATTCTTCTTTTAAATCATTCAAACGAAGTTTGTAAATCATTCTTTCAATACGCTCCAAAGTAGTTTCATCCAATGTGTTTTCCCAAAGATTTTCTAAATCAGGAATAATCGGTGAGCCATAGTCTAATAACCTGTCCGAAATAGTATTAAATACTTCCTCATCAGGATCATCAATCAGTTGGAATAAGGCGGTAATTTCGGAAGTGTTTGGCATATTTTGCAACAACTTAGTTTTTCAATATTCAAATTGACGTAAAATATGGGGAATTGTTCATTTAAGTTATCCCAATGGTGTGGATATATTTAACAATAATTTACATAATAAATAGAATTATTATTCGTTCGTGTAAATATTCTCTAATTACGGGGTATCTTATTAGTAATTGCCCTTTCTTTGCATATATACTAATTTATATGTCAAACGAAACAATTGCCACCCCAAAATTTCCTGTAATGGCAAAGTCCTTGCATGCCGAATTAAAGCGTCGCGTTAATTTATATTTGGAAGAGCATGCGGTGATTGGTACAGGAAATTATAAGTTGTTTTCAAAGGCAATTTTTTTAATGAGTTTATTTGTCATTACTTACATGCATTTGGTGTTTTTCACGCCACCTACATTTTATGCAATATTGGAGTGTATTCTTTTTGGCGGGCTCATTGCAGCCATTGGATTTAATGTGATGCATGATGGTAGCCATGGTAGTTTCAGTAAGTACAACTGGTTGAACAAATTAGCATCCTCTTCTATTAGTGTATTGGGAGCGAGTCGGTTTATGTGGGCGTCTAAACATGTAACTATACACCATACTTTTACAAATATTGATGGGGTAGATGATGATATTGAAGTGGGCGCGCTCATGCGTATGGCACCTACACAGAAGCACTATATTTTACATCGTTTTCAACATATTTATTTTTGGGTGTTATATATGTTATTGTATATTTTTTGGATTTTTTATACCGATTATAAAAAATATTTTTCTAGAAAAATTGGATCAGTGCCTTTGAAAAAAATGACCATTGGAGATCACCTAGAATTTTGGATTGTTAAACTTTATCATGCTGCTGTATTTATTATTATACCTGTTTATATGTTGGGATGGGTGAGTTGGTTGGTTGGATTTTTTGTGACTGGATGTTTTGCTGGCTTTATTCTAAGTATCGTATTTCAATTGGCACATACGGTTACTGAAACTGAATTCCCAGTTGCTTTGCAACCTGAAAATATAATGCCAGATGAGTTTGCAGCACATCAAATAATGACGACGGCTAATTTTGCAACAAAAAGTAAAATTGTCAGCTGGTTGGTAGGTGGTTTGAATTTTCAAATTGAACATCATTTGTTTCCTAAAATATCACATGTTCATTATCCTGCAATTTCAAAAATAGTTAAAAAAACATGTGCTGACTTTAAATTACAATACAATGAATATCCAACGGTATTAAGCGCAATTCGTGCGCATGTATTACATCTTAAATCACTTAGCAAGCCTAGCTTCGCTTAATCGCTTATTACGCAGTTATAGTGTAAACAAAAAGGACGCCGATGTTTCGGCGTCCTTTTTGTTGGTATCATGATCTCACTCATTGAATTTTTAATTCATATGCTTAAGAAGCTTTTTTCTTTCTTGCCATCTTACGCGGTGGATTTGCTTTTAATTCTGCGATAATTGCATTTACTTCTTCAATGGTTAAAGTTTCCACTTTTTCCTGTTGCTCTTTGGTTAACTTATAGTTTCTTAAACCTTGCTTAATATAGGGGCCATAAGGTCCGCGTAATAATTGTATTTTTTCTTTTTCAAACACTTTAATAGTACGCTCATCTTTTGCTTTACGCTTTTCTGCGATCATAGGGGTTAATTCCTCTAGGGTAACGGTATATGGGTCCATTTCCTTGTTCAGGGAATAAAACTTCTTGGCATGGGCCGCGTAAGGGCCAAATCGGCCAATATTAACCGATACATCCTCCTCCTCAAATTGTCCTAATGTGCGTGGTAGTTTAAATAACTCTAGTGCCTCCTCAAAACTGATGGTTTCAATACTTTGAGACGCCTTCAATTTGGCAAATCTTGGTTTTTCTTCTTCATCCTGATGGCCTATTTGAACCATTGGGCCATAACGACCCATTCTAGTGATCAATTTTTTACCACTCACTGGGTCAAATCCTAATTCTCTTTCCCCCTTGGCTCTTTCTGCATTCTCTAAGGTATGTTCAATCGTGGTGTGAAAGGGTTCATAAAAAGAAGCAAGCATATCACTCCATAAAAGTTTGCCTGCAGCAATTTCATCAAATTCACCTTCAATTTTAGCGGTGAAATTAAAATCCATCACTTTTGAAAAGTGTAGTTTTAAAAAGTCAGTCACAACCAAACCTAAATCAGTAGGGGATAATTTATTTTTTTCAGCACCCGTAATTTCTGATGAAGTCACGGTAGTTATTTCATCCTTATTATTTAAAGAAAGTACTTGAAAATTCCTTTTAATACCTTCTTTTTCTCTTTTTTCCACATAATTACGCTTCATGATGGTTGAAATAGTTGGCGCATAGGTAGAGGGACGACCAATACCTAATTCTTCTAATTTTTTCACGAGTGATGCTTCTGTATATCTCGCACTAGGTCTGCTGAAACGTTCTAAACCTGTCATTTCAATAAAGTCAAGTACTTGACCAACTGCTAATGGTGGTAATAAACTTTCTTCCCCTTCCGCAGCAGTTGCATCCTCGTCCTCGTCATCATTACTCTCTAAGTATACCTTTAAGAAACCATCAAATTTCATCACTTCGCCAGATGCAGATAGTGTTTCTTTATTGGTTGACACCTCAATTTTGGCAACTGTTTTTTCGAATTGCGCATCACTCATTTGTGAAGCAATAGTGCGCTTCCAAATTAATTCATATAATCTATTTAAGTCAGCGTCGTCTACTTTACTTTCATTCATGTAGGTAGGTCGAATTGCTTCGTGCGCTTCCTGTGCATTTTCGTTTTTATTTTTAAACTTACGTGGTTGGTAATATTTTGCACCAAAGCTTGAATTAATTTCCGCTTTTATTGCATCCACAGCAGTTTCACTCAAACTGATACTATCAGTTCTCATGTAAGTGATTTTACCACTTTCGTATAATTTTTGCGCAAGTAACATAGTCTTACTTACGCTATATCCTAATTTTCTTGATGCTTCTTGTTGTAAGGTTGATGTAGTGAAAGGCGCTGATGGCGTACGTTTCCCTTCTTTTACATTTATATCTTTTACCGTATATTTTGCTCCCTTACATTCGTTTAAAAACTTTTCAGCGGCTGATCCTGTGGCTAATTTTTGTGGCCCTTCTGCTTTGAATTTTACTTTTTTCTTATTGATATCTGGTGCAGTAAATAGCGCTGATATTTTAAAAACACTTTCTGGTAAAAACTGGTTGATTTCTCTTTCGCGTTCAGCGATTAATCTTACAGCAACACTTTGCACACGACCTGCGCTCAAACTTTTTTGCATGCCAATTTTACGCCAAAGCACTGGGCTTAATTCAAAACCAACAATTCTATCTAAAATACGGCGTGCTTGTTGTGCATCCACTAAATCCATATTAATGAACCTAGGGTTATCAACTGCTTTTTTTATTGCAGGTGCAGTAATCTCATGAAAAACAATACGCTTTGTTTTTTTAGGATCCAGACCAAGTACTTCCGCTAAATGCCAACTGATACTTTCACCTTCCCGGTCCTCATCCGATGCTAGCCAAACTTCCTTGGCTTTCTTTGCCATGGATTTTAAATCTTTTACCACTTTTTCCTTGTCTGATGGTACCGAGTATCTTGGTGCAAATTTATTTTTAAGGTCAATTCCCATCTCGCTTTTCTCTAAATCACGGATATGACCATAGCAACTTCTTACTTCAAAATCTTCTCCCAAAATTTTCTCAATGGTCTTTGCCTTTGCAGGGGACTCCACGATTAATAGGTTCTTTGCCATACGTTCTTTGGGTGTTTATAAATTGAAAATCAACTATTTATGTTTAATGAAATTAACATTATTTGCCAATCCCATATTCTTTTCTCGCGATGCAATATTAGAGCTTTCACCGAAAAAATAAAAATTACCTAATCTTCCGAGGCTAAAAATGCCATTATTTTGTCAATTACCGATTGTGTTTTATATAATTTATTATGACCTAATCCTTTGGTAATCAAGAAATTAATATTTTTTGGTGCTTTTTCTTGAAAATTAATTAAATCTTTATAAGGACAAACCTTATCCTCGGCATCGTGAACCCAAAGGATAGGGCCGGTATATTTTTCAATGGCCCGATCAGCTTCAAAATAGGTGATTGGGTGTTTTGTTTTAGTCGCTAATACCTCTAAAAATGCGGTTTTAATGCTTTCGCTAAAACGCATCATATTAAAGTAATTATTGAAAGTGGTGGTGGTTTTGGTTGCAGGTGCTATTAATACAAATTTGTGTTGTTCTGGATTTGGAATAGTTTCAGCCAACATAGCTAATGTGATACCACCCAAGGAATGACCAATAAAGTGATCCACGGGCCCAACTGCTTTTATGATTTGTTCAATGGCATTTAAATATATTAATATATGAATGTATTTGCCTTGACTTAAGCCATGGCCAGGTGCATCAAAAATCAAAACGCGATAGCCCATTTTTAATAATGGCCCAACATATTGTTCAAATTTATATCCATAGCTAGCATAGCCATGAGAAATAAGTACGGTTTTGTTGTTGCTTTTTTGCGAAGTCCATTCAAAACCTTTTAATTGAATACCATCAGGTAAGGTTACTGTTAAAGGTTTCGCTTTGTGAAAGATGGCTGGCGCCTTTTTTTTCTTGTATTTTGGGTAAGGAATGCAAAATAAATCAACGGCTATTTTGCCAGCTGTAGCAGGTGAAACTAGGGCTAGGGTTTTGAATTTAGTCCTCAAATACTGTAGGTACATTCTTTCGGATAACCCTATTTTGGCCATTATTTTTAAAAATTTGTGCAAAGATAATATGGCAAAGCACAGTACCCGCATTTTTTTTGTATTTCGCAAATGAAATTGCCACTTTGACAATAAGCATTGGTGGATTACAGCTATTTTTGTAAAAATCTATTGTGGATATATGTACTCATTAAAAATCAATTTTGAAGAAAAAGGTTTAGCACCTGTAACATTAACGAATATAGCGCCGGATGAAAGCTTACTTGAAGCTATCCTAGAAGCAGGTATTGAGCTTCATCATAATTGTGGTGGGGTATGTGCTTGCAGCACATGTCATATATATATAAAGTCTGGGGCTGCTCATATTGCTGAACTATCTGATAGAGAGGAGGATTTTATTGATCGTGCTGTTAATCCACGTATTGAGTCAAGATTAGGTTGCCAATGTATTTTAGCCAAGGGGGGGTCTGGGGAATTAGAAATTACCTTGCCTGACCAAACACAATTTTTAGGAGAGTAGCCGATTGAAATGTATTTCCCATTTAAAAAAATACAATAGCCTCGTAAAGAAATAATTATAAAAAAAGTACAAGTAAAAAATTAAAGTAAAATCAAATAATATGAGTCAGTTTGAGCCCCCAATTTTTTGGAATGATCACGAAGACATCGCCCAAAAATTATATGAGAAGTTTGGTGATGATTTTACTGAAGCAAAAATATATCGTGTTCGCTTTACTGACCTCCTTGATTGGGTGCTAGGTTTACCTCATTTTGAAGGAACAAGGGAGCAGTCTACCGAGGGCCATTTGGAAATGATCCAAAGTGCCTGGGTATATGAGTGGAGGGATAATCAAAAATAGGCTTACATTTGATAACCAAAAGTATTCGCCTTGTTAGCTAGTTTCAAAAAAATAGTTTGTTTTGTGTTTGATGTTGATGGCGTATTGACCAACGGCAATTTATTGATTATGCCCAATGGGGTCATGGCCAGGACCATGAATATTAAAGATGGGTATGCTTTACAATTAGCAGTAAAAAAGGGGTATCAAGTTTGGATCATTTCTGGTGGTAACTCAGAAGATGTAAAAAATAGATTAGCACTTTTAGGTATTAGTGAAGTTCATATGAAAGTGTCCAATAAAAAGCAGCTTTTAGCATCCTTAGCCGCTGAACACCATATTTCATTAGAGACTATATTATATATGGGTGATGATATGCCCGATTACGAAGCCATGCAATTGGTTGGCATTGCAGCTTGTCCTAGTGATGCAGCAATGGATATAAAAACAATAGCGCAATATAAGGCCTTGACCAAGGGTGGTGAAGGGTGTGCGCGTGAGGTAATCGAAAAGGTGTTAAAGCTCAATGATCATTGGGACATAGATGATCATATAATGGCCAAATAAATAAATTCAATTCATTTGAAATTACTTGTATCATTTTTAAAGCTGATTAGATGGCCTAATTTATTTTTTATAATATTGTCACAATGTTTGTTTCAGTATTGTATTTATAATCCCTTATACGATATTAATAGTAGTGATACACCGGT
>SYEV01000087.1 GCA_005800655.1 Bacteroidota bacterium | reverse complement strand
TGCAACAAATTTTCCGCCGACTGATCCAACATGATGTGGAACAGATGATAATAACTTTATGTTTTCGCCAACACGCTTTGCATTTAGCTGTGCATCAAAATCAGCTTCAATTTTTAATTGCTTATCTGAATTTTTAAAACCAGTAATGGATTTTTGAGCAGTTAATGATGTAGCGCAAATAAATAATAGCGCAAGGGGTGCAAATATTTTTTTCATGGGAATAATTTGAATCTTTGAAATTTTATTTAGTAAAATGCGATTAGTGTTTACGGCTTTTCAATACTTCTTGATAAGTATTGGGTATAATCGGGAAGTTTATATTCGTATACTTCCTGCATAAATTTTGAAGTGATTAAAAAATCAGCCGTAGTGCGATCGCAAGCCATGGGTAGGTTCCAGGCCACCACCAATCTTAGCAATGCTTTTACATCACTGTCATGTGGCTGTGCCTCCATGGGGTCAAAAAAGAAAAATACCATATCAATATCACCCGAAGCAATCATGGCACCTATTTGTTGATCCCCACCCAATGGACCGCTTAATACTTTTGTAATTTTTCGATCCAGCGCTTCCTCGATTAATTTACCTGTGGTACCCGTAGCAACTAACTTGTGTTTTGCTAAAGCTTTTTTGTTATAGGTAGCCCACTCTATTAAGTCCTTTTTTTTATTGTCGTGCGCTATTAGTGCAATTTTCTTTTCTTTTTCAAAACGACGCATATGTTCTTTCATGATCTAAATATTTTAAAGTGTGGCTACTTACTTGCAAATTTACTAACTAGTGGAATAGCGACCAAGGTAATTAATATAATTGGAATGGGTATTGATAGTTGATAAAGTAATATAAAAATAATTAGTAAAAAAAGGGGATAGGTAAAAAGTAAAACAGCAAACAAAACTGAATCATAAAAAACTGTATTTTTTGTTACGCGTGCAACAAAACGACGCAATGGAAAATAATAGGGTGCTTGTAAATAATAAATGGCACTCGCAAAAGCAAATATTAATTTGCGCGCCAAAGAATTATTAACAGGAGGCACAATGGGTGTAATAATATTTTCATTTAGTAATGCAAAAACCGCACTGTTAAATTCAACACGATCCTTAGCCGTGATGATTGTTTTAGTGTATGGAAAATTATTATAAACCACATTAACATACTTGCCGACGCCGCGGAAATTATCATACCCTATTCCCACCACATGAATATTTGGAAATACCCCAAGTTCCTGGGTGCCCTGTAAAATACGAGTTGTTCCTTTTTTAAATGGTTGTAGTTCATTGGTATTTAAACAAATGCCTTCAATAAAAATTAATACTGCTTCCCCTTTGGCTAATAAGTTTTTTGACGCTACAAATGCATACTCATTTAAATTCAAAAATTCTCTGCCCTCCCGCAAACGATAAACAGGAATCATATTTAAAAGCCCCAACAAATAGCGATGATGCTTTTTAGTAAATACGTCTCCTCTTGCTAAAAAATAAACTCTTCTGCTATACTGCGCGCCAATGATTACTGCATCTAAAAAAGAATTGGGATGATTTGCAATGATTAATAATGGCCCCTTGGTATTTACTAGCGATTTATTTTTAATGTAAATTTCTTTACAAAAAATAAACAAGGCAACACGTATCAATAATTTAAGCAGATAAATCAAGGAGTAAAGTTTGTATAAATATAAAAAAACCGCACCATAAATGATGCGGTTGTACTAACTAACTAAAAACAAAAACTCTTGACTATTTTGAAGCGGCAGCCTCAACATTAGCGGCTATTTTAGCCCTAATCTTAGCTTCAATTTCATTGGCCATTTCTGGATTGTCGTGTAATATTGTTTTTACTGAATCGCGGCCCTGTCCTAGTTTGTTGGCATCATAACTAAACCAGCTTCCTGATTTTTGTATGATCTCTAATTCTACGCCCATATCAATAATTTCTCCAATCTTGCTAATTCCTTCTCCAAAAATAATTTCAAACTCAGCAGCTCTGAATGGCGGTGCCACTTTGTTTTTAACCACTTTTACTTTTACTCTATTTCCGATGGCTTCATCACCATCTTTAATTTGTGCCATTCTTCTAATATCTAAACGAACTGAAGCATAAAACTTTAATGCATTACCGCCAGTAGTTGTTTCTGGGTTACCAAAAACGATACCAATTTTTTCACGAAGCTGATTAATGAAAATACAAATCGTGTTTGTTTTATTAATAGTCGCTGTTAATTTTCTTAATGCCTGACTCATCAAACGCGCGTGTAGCCCCATTTTCGAGTCGCCCATCTCACCTTCTAATTCACTTTTTGGAACAAGTGCTGCAACAGAATCTATTACTAATACATCAATGGCACCTGATAATATTAAGCGATCTGCAATTTCTAAAGCTTGCTCACCATAATCAGGTTGAGAGACTAATAAATTATCTACATCAACGCCTAATCTTTTTGCATAGGCACTATCAAATGCATGTTCCGCATCTATAATTGCACACATTCCACCCTTCTTTTGTGCTTCTGCAATTACATGAATTGCAACAGTAGTTTTACCTGAAGATTCTGGTCCGTATATTTCTACGATTCTTCCTTTTGGTAATCCACCAATACCCAAGGCTGTATCCAAACCAATGGAACCTGTTGAAATTACTTCCTGAGGTTCTTGGCTGCGCTCATTCATCATCATCACGCTTCCTTTGCCGTAATCCTTATCAATTTTATCGATTGTTAATTTTAAGGCTTTTAATTTTTCTACATTTGGGTTGCTCATGGTTAATCGTTTTATGTTTTCTTTAATATTTATGTAAAGATAGGGATAAAGTGTTAATAAACTAAAATATTTAGTATTTTTTTACTAATTTGATTAGTTTTTTACTAATTATGAATTAAATCATTGATATTCAATTGATTAAAATTTAGTAATCAGCGAAACTTTCATCTAAAATAGTGAAATTAGTTAGTAAAAAGTGGCTAAAACAACAACATCGACCTAAAAAGTCGATGTTGCATAGTAATTAAAAATAGGTTGCTCCTACAACTTCACCATCTTAAACTGTTGGGCTATTTTATTATCATTCGAGGTTACTCTGACGATATAAGTACCCCTAGCTAGTTGACCAAGTTGTATTTTAGTTCCTGCTGTTATATTTTGCTGAGTGGCCACTTTTGATCCTGTGGCTACATCATAAACTTCTATGTTTAGTTTTTGATACCCCTTCACGATAAAATCAAAGTTCAGTTGATTAATAAATGGATTGGGGGCTAGTTTGATAAACTCATCTTTACTTAGATTAATAATATCCGTTACTAAATAATAATAAGCTGCACTCATTACACTGGTGCAACCATTGGTCGTTGTTTTTGCTGTGTAGGATCCAGCGATAGTTGGTTTATACTTTTGCGAAGTATCAGTAATCGCAGATCCATCTTTATACCACGTAGTCCCCGGTGCGCCTGATACTAAGAAGTTTGCAGTATCTCTTGATATGGTAGGTGCAGAAGGGATACCGTATTTTTTTATTTGTATAGTATCTGATGATATAACACATCCTACACTATCGGTTCTTGTTACAAATAATTTTGTACTATCTGTAAAAGTTTTATTACTCGGGTGCGTCAAATCACTTTTTGTTCCATAATACCACTTTATTGTATCACCTTTATTGATATTCGTAATAGATAATTTAATAGAGTCGCCGTTACAGAAGGAATATTTAGTAGTATTGAAAGTGGGTTTTGAAATTCCAACACAGGTTGCTTGATATAATATTGCGGTTCTTTTTATATCCCAAAAATCAAACATAAGAAGTGCATTTTTAGTTTTAGTATAATTAGGATATTTTACTAATTGCATTTCGAAGAAATAATTCGAATCCACTTTTTTATTTGTTTCATGTATTATATCTCTAATAAATTTCTTTTCCATTTTACCATTCACATATTGATAGTAATATCCAAGGGTGGGGCTTCCATCAATATAATATTTTGGATCAAGACCCCAAGAACCTGGTATCCATTCTGGCCCTTTATTATTTTCATCTATTTCTAGCATGTGAGAGACCAAATCAACACCTCTGTCTATTCCATTATCATTAAAAAATTTGCTTGTAAGATCCTTCCCATTTAAACCTAGCACCTTCCATCCGTATGCAAATTTAGGTTTATTAACTCTGTGATTATTTTGATAATACCCGCCCAATATAATTTCTTCTTCTCCATCCATATCAATATCCAATTTATTTGCATACCTAAACGAGTGAACCATAAACCTAAAATAATCATCCCCCGCATTTTTAGGATTATCAGCACCTGATTTAGAATACTTTTCAGGTATTAAAATAGAATCTCTATTTATTTTAAAAGTGTTGATTTTTTTAGTTATAAAATTATAATTAGCGAGCGTAAAGTTTGAATAGTCATAAATAGTATAACCATTTGATAGACTATCTAATGCTAACGCATAGAATTCGTTTTTATTAACTGCGTCAACTATATTAAAAACCGGGTAGCTACTTATTGGTGGGCTAATCTTTTCATTCCATAGATTTGACAAGTTTTTTTCTATTTCATAAAACTTTTTTAGCTTTTTATCATATTTATATACACTAATTCTTATGGGCTCCCAGGTGTTGGTTGATATATTTATATATTTATCTTGAGATGAAGCAATTATTTCATCTGCTCCGTCATTATCAATATCGGCCGCATATGTCGACATCACTCTAATATTTTTTTCATCTAAACTAAGCGTGTCGAAACTCTTACCATTATTTATGAATACACGATCTGGCCAATTATCACCTATCATATCAGTATTGTATATTCTATTGCTATCTGCCCCATGATAATTACTAGTTAAATACATATAATCGCTAAGCCCATCTCCATTAAAATCTGCAAATTCACCATACCACATATCTCCTTTACCCTTAATCACATAATTTGTGTCTAAAACATATTTTCCATTTTTATTTTGTAGAAATATGCCTTTAAGATATTCTCTAGTTATAGTGTTGTGAGGATGAAATTCAAATGTTAAATCCATTAGGCCATCTTTGTTAAAGTCAAATACTTCAATCCCTTGATTGGTTCCAACTTTTCTATCTCTAAAATTGCCTACATTACCGGAAGCCAATGTATCGATACCGCCATTATTCCTCTTTAACCACGAATAAAATCCTTCTGGAAAAACTAGAATACTATCTTTTACAATCCACTTTTGAGAATAGCCCTCATTAAAAAAACTAATAAATAATACAAAGCAAATAAGAATATACTTCTTCCCCATACAATAAAATTGTTAAGTTATTAAATAACCTTTGGGGGTATTGAAAATTACGATTTATATATTAACTGCTAAAAACTAAATAGCCACCGGTGTGCGGTGGCCTTAATTAATTCTATATTTTGGGAGGCTATTAAAGCTCTTTTAAAAACACTTTGCGGTATTCCACTTTCATGGTTTTGGAAACATGTACTTGGAAACCCAATAAACCGCTCATTTTGCGCTTTTCAGGGTCCTCATCTGTAACCTCACTCATTAATACACCATTAATATAGTGTTGCATGTGGTTGCCCCTTACGATAATATGGATATCATTCCAGTCGTTGGTTTTAATTTTAGCTTTTAAAGAATCTGCATTTCCAACTGAGCCTGTGATAGTAGGTTTAAGATCGGTTTTTAAAACAGCTATCTCACCACGCTTTGCTAAAAAGCCCCGACCACGCTCCTCATAGTTTTGTCCAGTGTAAACATTACCACCATCGATATCTGCTTGGTATCCTTTTAATGCGTATTTAATAGTAGGAAGCTCCTCACTTCTATAATTAATACCACTATTGCCTTCCGCGCTTATGCGATACTTTGCTTTTAATTCAAAATCGGCAGGTAAGCTTTCGCGGTAGATTAAAAAGGTATTTGTTTTAATGGGCGTTTGTGGTGTTACCTCTCCAACAAAACTATTGTCCTTCACTTTCCAAAAAGTGGTATCGGCTTCCCAACCCGCCATGGACTTGCCATTAAATATTTTAACAAAGCCGTCCTTCTTTTGTTGTGCATTCGTTGTAACTGTATTACCCAATAAACAAATGGCGATTACAATTCGGGAAAGATTTTTTTGATTCATTTAATTTTAAATTAATTTTTATCTGCCATTTTATTTAACACCACAATCCTTCCAACTACGAGAGGCCGCTGAAGCAGCAACTGCGTCACAAACTTTTTGTGTATCCAAAGCTTCTTTAAAAGTAGGAGAACATGATTCGCCCGTTTCAATGCTTCTTAAAAAATCAGCGGCTTGATGTACAAAAGAATGTTCATATCCAATACTCAATCCTGGAACCCACCACTTGTCCATATAAGGATGATCGCCGTCGGTGATATGTATGGTTCTCCAACCCTTTAGTTTTGATTCATCGGTGTTATCATAAAACTCTAATCTATTTAAGTCATGTAAGTCCCAACGAATAGATGCATTCGCGCCATTAATTTCAAAAGTATATAATGCTTTATGTCCGCGTGCATATCTGGTAGATTCAAACAAGTCCAATGAACCATTATTAAAATGACACAAGAAAGAACATGCATCGTCAATTTTCACCTCTTCTACTTTTCCTGTTAATTGATGCATACGTTGCTTAACAAATGTCTCGGTCATAGCAGATACATCTTTAATGCCGCCATTCAACCACATCGCTGTATCAATACAGTGTGAAAGTAAATCACCCAACACACCCGAGCCAGCTACGGCTGCGTCCATGCGCCACAATCCTTCACCACCTTGCGGTAGCGCCTCGTTGATTGTCCAGTCCTGTAAAAAGTTGGCGCGGTAGTGATATATTTTTCCCAGCTTACCCGAGTCAATAATTTGTTTTGCTAAAGTAACTGCTGGTAAACGACGATAGTTATACCAAACGGTATTTTTTACACCTGCTTTTTCAATGGCGTCTACCATTAATTGTGATTCTGCTAAATCGCGCGCTAATGGTTTTTCACATAAGATCATTTTTCCTGCAGCTGCTGCAGCGATTGCAATTTCAGCATGTGTATCATTGGGTGTACATATATCTACTGCATCAATATCCGCGCGCGCGATAATTTTTCTCCAATCAGTTTCAAAACTTTCATAGCCCCATTGTTCTGCAAATGCTTTTGCTTTTGTTTCATTACGAAAACAAACTGCTTTTAACACGGGTGTATATTCAAGATCAGGTAAAAAGTTAGGCACACGACGATAGCCGTTTGAGTGTGTGCGTCCCATAAATCCGCCACCGATTAATCCAATATTTAATGTTTTTTTAGTTGCCATATTTTTAATAATTAAAATAGTTTATTGTAAAAATTATTCTGCTTCATACCAACCATGTTGGTCGCGTACTTTAATCATAGATGCTAATATATCATTCCATGTTTGTTGTTTGGTCATTACTTCATTCGGGAACATACAACCATCCCAACAAATATGTTTAAACGCTTTTGTTAATGCACCATCCTCATTGCGTAGCCAAAATCCTGCATGCTTTGCGATATCTAATTTACCATTTGGATCAAGGGCTTGACAGTGACGACCTGTTTTATCATGCGCACCTGTGCCATGAACGGTTCCGTCGTTTTGTGCAACATGAAAATCAAGTGTCCATGGGCGTAAGACTGCCGTTAATTTTTTTAATCCAGCATCTAATGTTGCTTGATCATTCCAATCAAAATTTTCTGGTAAGATGCGATCCTGTGGACTATTGTATCCTAATAAATATAAAAGTGTGTGTGCCATATCCGCTTGGAATCCAATGTTTGGTCGATCTACTGATTCTAAAGTTTCAATCATTGCGGTCCAGCTATGCATTCCACCCCAACAAATTTCTCCTTCTGCTGCTAATTTTTCTCCAAAATCTGCGGCCACATCACAAGCTTCTCTAAAAGTTGCTGCGATTAATTTTGTGTTGTTCACTGGATCTGCGCTCCAGGCTTCTGGCTTACTCGCTGAATCAATTCTTATAATACCACTTGGCCTTACACCATACTCTTTTAATTTTTGACCAAAACGACATGATCTTTTTACCATGTCCACAAAAACTGCGCGATCTTCTTTTGATCCCATCGCTGGTCCACCCCAGATAGGTGCTACCAAGCTTCCTACATTTAAATTTAATTTGGAAACTTTTTCTGCAAATCTTTTTATGCCATCATCCGATTCATCAATATTAAAATGTGGTTCAAAAAGTCCAAGGTCAATACCATCAAACTTTACGCCGTCTACTTCAGCGTTCACTGTTAAATCCAATAAAGTGTCTAAACTTATTGGTGGTTCAGAATCTGGGCCCTTGCCTACAATACCCGGCCATGTTGCGTTGTGTAATTTTGGATAATTGTTTTTCATATGGTTTCGTTTAAATGTTTTTTAATAAATGCTAATCCGTTTTCAGCAATATCCCAAGGAGATGAATATTCACGCCATACATTAATGGCATTTGCAAAGTCTGGATCATTGCGCGAAAAAGCTTCAATGGTAAACCAGCCTTTATATTGTATGGATTTTAATGTTGAAAAAATATCCTCCCATTGTACATGCCCATCACCCGGTGTACCCCGATCGTTTTCGCTAATATGTACATGTGATAAAACTGGGCCAATGGTTTGTAATGCTACGCTATTTTTTTTCTCTTCAATATTTGCGTGATGCGTATCATACATGGCTTGCACATTTGGATGATCTGCTAATGTAACTAGTGTTTTTAATTGATCCATGGTATTACACAAATAACACTCAAATCGATTGAGCGCCTCCACTGCTAATGTAATACCCGCTTGCTTCGCGTGTTCACCTGCTGCGTGCAACACTTCAGCACATAATGCATATTCGAGTTGTTGGGGTGGTTGTTTTGTAAAAACACCATGCGCGGAGTGAAAAGGACCACACAATATTTTTGCGTTCATATCATGCGCGCGGTCAATACCCCATTTGATTCTGTCTAATGCTTTCGCGCGCACAGCAGGAGAGGGATCCACTGGATTCTCATCCTTGCCTACCACAAAAACGCTCACGGTTTCAAGTCCAATATTCTTTGCATATGCACCAAGGCGACTATATGCTTTTTCGTCAGGCGATCCCACCAAACACTCAACACCATCGAAGCCAATTTTTTTTAATCGATCCATAATTGGAAACAAATCGTCTGAAACCGAAGCAGACCATGCTAGCGTATTAAAACCAATATTATTCATGCTATACTTTTATTTTATTGTAGATGATACAATACCACGATACGGAACATTAATATTTATTTTTCCAGCCCAATTTTTAGGAATCTTTTTTCCAGCAATCCAATGCATTGCATTAATCACCAAATGTTGGAATGGCTCTTGATCAAAATCTTCAGGATGTCCCATCGTAGTAAAGAAAAATTTTGCGCCATATCTGTTAGTACCCGTCCAGGTTACTGGATTGTCATATGCCTTTTTATCAGCAGGGTTGATGGAGTGTCCATTCATTAATAATACAGATCCCTTTATAGGGTAACTTGGTAATACTTGATACAGCCATGATCTTACATGAAAGTTGTCACCAACACCCGTTAATAATTCGTTGTTGGCTTCGCTCTTAATAATATTTACATCGGTAGATGATTCGTGTCCATAGTGTGTATGTTTTGCAACACCGCCCCAACCCGGAGGTGTGTTAAATGCAAATTCACCAAAGGCGTTCCATTTTTGTAATGGATGACCTTTGGGGTAATTGAAAGCATGCGTGGTTGTTCTAAATCCAACCAGTGGCTTTCCTGTTTTTAAATAATCTTCAATATGTTGTATTTGGTCTGCTGGAAGCCTACGCCAACGAAGAAAAAAAACTGCAATATCTGCTTCCTTCAATGCGTCTAATCCTGGAATATTTTCTTCCGCATTTTGATCGGGGAATGATTTTAATACTTTTGTTCTGAAACCATAATTTTTTTCAAGCTCGGCTGCAATGATGGGTAGGGTTGACTCTCCGCCATATTCATGATCTCCTGTAACAAATACCACTAATGGTTTTTTGTTGGTTTTATTTTTTGAATTTTGGCTATAGCATAACATGGTCAATAATATAAACAGCAAACAAAAGATACCCTGTTTTAATACGTAAAGTTTTTTCATATAAAATTTTTAATCCTAGTTTAAAAAATGGTCGCCTATTATTGTTCCATTGGGTGTAATAATAATAGTTCATCGGGTGAATAAAATCCAACCTTATTTTTTATTTCTTCGCGCACTCTTTTTACTGTTTTTTCGTCCACCGCCGATGCTTTGTTTCCAAATGAATTTCTAATATAGGTAAGCACTGCTGCTACTTCTTTATCATTCAATAATCCACCATAAGGTGTCATTGGCACTTGTCCTGGATATTTTTTTCCATTCACCACGATTGGACCATAAATACCTTTCAATACAATTTTTATTAATCGATCTTGATTTCCTACAACCCATTTTGATTCGGTTAGTGGCGGAAAACCAGATGCGGCCAATCCTTTACCATTCGGTTGATGACAGGTATTACAAAACCCATCTCGTAAATAAATTTCTTTTCCTGTTTGAATTAAAGTAGCACTTACTTCGCCAGCAACCTCTTTTATAGCTGGTGCTTTTTTAACCGCAACATTGTGCCCCTCTAAATGTGCTACTGCTGTTTTGTGCGCTTTAACCATCCAGCTATCTAATGGTTTTTTTGCAGCTTCTGTTTCAATCGCCAATCCTTTTTCTTTAGGCAGCCAAGATGCTGCTACTATCGCTTCTAATCTTACACGGCTATTTTCATCTTTTGCTGCATTTAATAATAGGTTGGCTTGGTCTGGTAATTGTTTTTCATTGAAACGAACGACTTCAACCGCAGCGGCTCTAACGCGATAATCCTTTGCGTTTAATAATTGACGAAGTAAATCTTGATCCACTTTGTTTTGACCCCAGCTCACCCATAATGCTTCCATTAAAAACTTTTCATACGTCGGCGCTGTTTTATCTAATTGTGCTACCCATGTTTTTAGCTTTGGTAATACTTCGCTTGCTGGATGTGCGCGTAATTCACGACGTGTTCTGTATCTTGTACGATATTCAGGGAGTGTTAAGTTATTTAATAACTCATCCACGCTTGCACCTGCTACTTTAGCTGGAACAACTAGAGGACGTGAAGGATAAGTAATGCGATAGATACGACCGTGCACATGATCTCTTAATGGATCGCGTGCATTATGTTGCATGTGTCCAATTAAAACATTGTGCCAGTCTGCAATATATAAAGAACCATCGGGCGCAAATTCTAAATCAACAGGACGGAAATTAAAGTCAGAAGAAGTCATGATATCATGACGAAGTTTGCTTTTATATCCAGTGCCATCATCAAACATTTGATGTTGTTTGGTTCCTAAAAAACCAATCGTATTATTAATTAATAAATCGCCTTGTACATTGTCAGGAAAATGTCGACTAGAAACAAATTCTATTCCTGATGTAGGGCGCACCATTTGGCTTTCCTCTATAATATTAGCCGCTTTAGGTGTTGCTTCTGCATATCTTGATTTAACGGTGCCTGGCATCATCCAAGTGACTTCGGGTCCTGATGTTTCTGCATAAAAAACTTGGCCCCACTCATCAAAAGCAATACCCCAAGGATTTGGAATTGAAAGCTGTGCAATGCGATCTAGTTTTTTATTTTTGGGATCGTATCTAAAAAATCCACCGTTGGTTCCACGAACCGGACCATAAGAGGTTTCAATATCGTTCAATAAAAAAACACCCTCGCCCATATAAATTGCACCAGAGGGGTCTGTCGTATATGCATGGTGTGCGTGATGTGTATCGTGGTCATCAAAACCGCTTAATAGTATTTCACGGGTATCGGCAACGTCATCTCCATTGGTATCTTTTAATAACATGAAGTTGGTTCCTTGAGAAAGATAAACACCTTCTGGTGCTAATTCAAATCCCAAAGGAAGTTGCAGACCATCTGCAAAGGTGGTTTGTTTATCTGCTTTTCCGTCGCCATTGGTATCTTCTAAAATAATTAATTTATCGTTTGGTTTTGGATCGCCTGGCTTCCAATGTGGATAGGTGGGCATCACGGCCACCCATAATCTTCCTTTGTTATCAAATGAAATTTGAACAGGGTTGGCTAGTTCAGGAAATTCAACTTCAGAAGCAAATAAATTTATTTTATAGCCCGGTGCCATTATAAATTTATCAATTGCATCTTGACCATATAAATATTTCGGCGCTTCTGCTTTTCCTGTTGGCATAAAATTGGTTACTACAGCGGGTAGCGGTGATGTTTTTGCATCAGCTGATTCAAGGTCATATTTTTTTCCTTTAGCGGCAAACCAGACAGCAGAATCGCGTATAACTGTCATCTCTCTAATTTTTTGAAGCTCTGCCGGATAATTTCCTGGACCAAATGGATCATAGCGACGTCCAAACACATGTACCCCATTCGGTGCTTTGAAATCATTGTGCCACATCCAATCCTTTTCAATTACCGCAGCTAACACTTTTGCGCGATTCGCTTCATTAATGACTGGCGATTTTCCGAAAACCGCATCTACTAAAAATGGGGCAACCTTTTTATAACCATCATCATTTAATTGAGATCCATCAATGGTTAAATCGTTGGTGGGGTTTTCAAGCCATGTTTTTGTAGGTGTAAATGCATCCACAAAAAGTACCCCGTTTTTTTCTGCCACTTGTTTCATGGCATCTTTATAAAGTTGTAGGTTTTTATTTTCTGCTTTTCCGTTAGGTAAGTCAAACTTATTGGAAAGATCTTCAAATGCAATTGGAGAAACAATCGCTAGCTGTGGTGCCGAACTGCCATTATATTTTTTTGATTTGGTATGTTTTATAAATGCTTCTAATTCTGCTTTATAATTTTCAACACCGGCTGGTCCTTCAAAGGATTCATCAAAACCAAATATCGCAATAATAATATCGGCCTTATGAGTTGCAATCCATTCGTCGGGATAAGCTAAAAATCCTTCCATGCGCGGGTTGTCCGCTAATTCGGTTTGAAATTTTTCTGCGCCGGGAAAAGCCCAAGGGGTGGGGCGTCCAGAGTGTGGACGAAAGCCCGGTGTGTTACCACCATCACACATATTGCGTACATACAATTCATTATTAGGATAACGAAGTTGAAGTTCGGTTTCAAAATAACCAAAGTTCATCATGCGCGAGCCTAAATTATTTCCTACTAAAATAATATGTGCTCCTTTTTTTACCTGTAGTTTACTTGGTGCTGCAGGATTAAATGCCAACAGGGCCACCCCAACAACAGCAATAGTTGCGAATATTATTTTGTTTGCACTTTTTTTTATATTCATTTTTTGTATTGAAGTGTGTGACTAATAAAAATTATTTACGGTTTATTATAAAACCAAATCCGGATTACGAGGACCGAAGTGTTTTAATATTACTATTGGATCGGTGTCAGAGTTGTTTACAATTTTTACTCCGTCTTTAGCCGCGGCTTCGCTTATAAAAAATTCATCGTTGGTTAACTGACCGTATCTAATTAGCGCGGGTGTTTCAATATCCCAAACACCCATTGTACCATGTCCTTGCATTACAATTATGCCATAGGCTGCGCTGTCCTTTATAGTAACGGTTTGTCCTGGGAATACGGTTAATTCCTTTGCACTAAAATCATGTGATTTATAACATATCCAATTTTCAATATATCCCTGTGCTTGCATTTCTTTTACATCGTGTACTGGTTTTGGTGCCATAAAACGATTTTCCATCGTATTTGGATCAACGTTTAATTCCCAGTCCAGCACATCTAATAAAGCATCATAATCGCCGATGCTTTCTTTCGGTGTGCCATTCCATAATAATTCATCAGGAATAATTGCTTCGTTAACTAGAGATTGATACATTGCAAAAACATCCGATGCTTTTTGTGGTTCATAAGTACACATACTTCCGGGTGCATGTAATAATCCAGGGGGTACATCCCAACCAGTTCCTGGTTCTAACTTATACGCTTGTGAATAATTGGTAATTTTATTATCTCCCTTAGAAAAATTAACCAAGCACTCTCTTATTTGCTCCATTGTCGTGCCCGGTGCAATGCCAATAAAAGTATACGGGAAATCGCCACCGTGATTATTTAATTGGGGTGGAAAATAATACGCTTCTGGTTTTCCTTTTTGTCCAATCAGCGCTGCCTTTTCATCATTATGGTGTACGTGATGTGGAAGTGGCCCCATGTTGTCAAAAAACTTTGAATACATTGGCCAGCTTTTATATTCATTCCACAAACGATCGCCGATGATTTGTCCTTTTAATTCATCAATCACATCTTTTAATAAAACCTGTTGTGTTGTTTTTCCATCATTAAAAACAACAGGACTCAATCCTTCGTTTTCACCCGTCAATGGTCCGTTTTTAGCGGGCGTTGTAGATGACAACCAGCGCTCATCAATACCGCCGCGCACACCACCTAATACATAATAATCATCGGGATGTAATTTAATACGACGTCCTGGAACACAAAATGATCTTGGAACCCAAGTTGGTGCAAGTCGTAATATTCCTTTTCCTTGTTCTAATGCTTTTAGTGCGATGCTTTTATTTTCCATATTAAATAAATATTTATTCTTGGTTGTTTAAAATTTCTATATGTAAATCATATTGTTTTGTTTCTCCGGGTGCAATAAAAATAAGTGAGCCGTCGGCGCGTGCCTTTGATTGACCAATAGGTGGGTGGGTGCCCGGTTCGATGCCGGTTACATATTCACCACTTGCCCAATGTTGCCAGTTGGTTAACCAAGGCATTTGTTTTTTAGGAAATTTTAAAATAGCAGTAATGCCAATTTTTTTATTTTCAATGCCACAAATACAATCTCCATTATTATTTGGCTTTGCGTCAATAAAAAAAACATCTTGACCGGGGCCATTATGTTTATCATTGATTACAGGACAGGTTTTTGGCTGTTCGCCATTGCAAAATATTTTTGCGCCCTCGTCGGCAAGCGGCCAACCAAAATTACAATGATATAAAAGCATATGTGGTGTTGCTTCGTTTCCCCTGTTTATTATTTCATCATGAATATGAATACAAGCTTCGCCTAGCGTCGCAGAGATAGTACGTTTTAATTCAAGCGCAGGTCCAAAAATTTTTGATTGTTTTATTATACCCGTCATGCTCATGGTATAAATTCCGCGCGCTGGGTCGGGTTGAATTATTGAAATAATTTCAGCGGGCGTATTGCTTATTAAATCGTGCACACCTCGCCCTCCAAATTCATCTTTTTCATCACCACCTACATGTGATAAACCACAGGTAGTCACAAATCCGCCACCAAAAGTGCGCAGCCAATCGGCGCCCTTATTTGAAAAAGGTTGCGGCGCCATTACTCCAGGATGGCTTAGCCAAGCAATACTATGTTGATTAAAAAAAGCATCTGCAATATCCATTGCGCGATCAATTACCACCTTAAATCGAAGACCGCTTCCGGTATTAAACCAAGCAATGCGCACACCCCGGCTAAGACCATTGTCTAACACCGAGGTTTCAATGCCGCCCACCTGTGAAACATTTGAAACCTTATCACTCCATATGGCTTTTGTTGGCTGCAAGTTTTTTTATTTTTTACTTGTATAAGTTGCGTGGTTTTTATTTCCACCCGCTTTTAAATAAGCAATCAAATCACTTAACTCTTCTGCATTTAATCCATTAATCATTCCGGGTAACATTGGAGATGTTTCTGAAACGCGTGTGCGTGCAACTTCTTTTTTAGACAATGTACGAACCACATCAGTCGCAAATGGATTTTGAGAAATATAATAGTTTTTACTATCCTGGCGAATTAATCGACCCAAAACAGATCCTCCTTTTTTAAGGAAGAAGACGGTAGCGCCAAATTGATCTGAAATTGTTTTACTTGGTTCAATAATAGCTTCTAAAATATCTTTTGTGCTAAACCTGGTTCCAAGTTGCGTAAGGTCTGGTCCAGAAACGCCACCCTCTCCTTTCATTTGATGACAAGAAGAACAAAGTGTTGCTGCAAACATTGACTTACCGCGTGTGAAACTTCTAACGCCCGTGCTGGAATCAACCGCATTTACCGCATTGACAATTTTCCAGTTTTTACCTGGGCCCTTGGGCATTATTGTTCCCGCAGGAACACCTGATCTTGAAATGCTAACAATTGAATCTCCAGAAATTTTATTATACATTTCAAATTGCTCTTTTGGAACATTTGCTAACGCGTTTTTACGTGCGGTATTTATAAATCCAACATAACAAACGCCTCCCTTATATCCAAATGCTTTATAATACCACTGAAAGTATTGTTTTTGTGTCGCAGGTGTCCAGCCATTTTTTGCTTGGCTTAAAACATTCGCATACCATGTTTGTTGTGCTGGCGGCACCTTTGATAACATGGAAGCAATGTCCATTCCGTATTGCGGATTGCGTAAAATTAAATCAGAAGATTCTGAGATTGATTTTTGTGCAGGCGCATCATCTTTTGCTGTAGCTAATAATGCCATTGTTTTTTCAACCGCTTTTGGCGCATCTATATAAACCAATAATTTACTTAATTCGCGATTGAGTGAATTTGTTTTAGCGGGGTAGCTTGGGCTTAATGCGGCAGATACAACCTTTTTTGTTTCTGTGTCTGGATCTCCTAAGCGAATAAAATTTAATTCAATAGCGCGTAGTAAATCTAGTTGTTGTGGTTCAGTCAATTTTGTAAAATCAACTTTTGCCAATAATCCCACCACCGCCTTTCCTGTGCCGGCAACACCCTTGCGCGCGTTTGCAATTGCGGCGTGTGTTAAAATAACGGGGTCTTTCTCATTAAGCAACTTATTATACCACACTTCCACAGGTTGATTTTCAATTGCAATTCTTGCTGCATATCTAATAAAACGATCGCCGTCTTTTAAATAGGGCCATGCAAAATTAACTGCAGCTGGATTTTTAACACCATGGAAAGATTCAAGTTGTCGGCGAATTTTTTGTGCGTTTGTTAATTCTGTTACAGGAAGCGGATCGTTTGTTAAAGAGTTGTCTCCATAATAAACACGATATAAATCTGATTCAAGGCGACGTCCTCCTGTTAAAAAATATAAAGCACCGTCGGGTCCAACGACACCATCCGTTAATGGAAGTGGTGCACCGGAAATAAACTCTTCTCCAGTTGTTTTATAAGAAGCACCATCGGGTTCGTTATAAATTGCATAAATAATACCAAAGCTCCAATCAAACGCAAACAATGCATTGCGATATTTTTTAGGAAATCTTGCATTTGTTCCGCTAACTAAGTTGGTAGGTGAGCCCTGACCAACATTAATAACTGCAGGAAGGTTGTCTGCATATTTTGGTGACCACTTGTCTGTTCCCGGTCTCCATCCAAACTCGGCGCCACTTGTTACGTGAACTATTCGTGTTGGGCGATACCATGGTGTTCCAAAGTCCCACTCCATATCAGAATCATACGCAAATAAATCACCCTGATCATTAAAGGAAATATCAAAAGGATTTCTAAATCCAGAAGCAATTAATTCCCAGTTTGCACCAGATGAATCAAGGTGCGCCACCCAACCGCCGAGTGTTTGTACGGTATTATCGTGACCGTTTGGATCTTTTATGAGTGGAAATAAATTATCAATTTTATTTTCTGGAAAATTTCTATAAGAATTTACTTTTGGAATTTTTGTAAAGTTTCCCGCAACAACATAGATTGATTTTTTATCTGGTGATAATATTACACTATGTGGTCCATGTTCTCCTTCTCCGTCTAATTCTTTTATACGTGTTATTTTATCAAAGGTATCATCGCCATTTGTATCTTGTAATCTATATAAACCACTTCCTCTTTTTAATTTATCATTTGATCTGTTATTAATCATAACATATAAACTATTAAATGCCCATAATAAACCATGCGCATGTCCTATTGTTACTGGTGATTTTGTATTTATAGTATCTCCATAAATTTTTAATTCTTCAATACTAGTTTTTGTAATCGTATCTCCTATTGCGGGAACTTTTAATCGATACAACGCTCCGTATTGATCAGATGCAATAATTCTTCCTTTATCATCAAAGGTCATAGATACCCAAGATCCCTCTCCTTTTGCAGATGGACCATATAATCTTTCCGCATGAAATCCTTCAGGTAATTTTAGGTTTGATATTTTAGGATCTTTTGGTTCTTGAAAATTTTCTTGTTTAGATTTTGTAAAAGAAACAAATAACACTAATAAAAAAATAGTGGTTATTACTAAACTAATGGAAGTGCTTTTTTTATTCATTTTTAAAATTTATCTATTTTATGATTTGATATTTTCAAAATATTGCACTTATTTTTATTTTTATAAACCGGTATAAAATTGGTTTTAAATAAAATAAAAGCAAGCAAAAATTGTGTATGAAAAATTAAGCATTATGAAGCAAATAAAAAAGGGGAAAGCGGGTTATTATTTAAAAATGGGGTAGTATTTAGTTTTAAAAACAAATGACTGTTATTTTTTATTAAATTAATTATATTTAATTGTTTTATAAGTTATTAAGTATTATATTTTTTATTTATATAAATATATAATGGGTAAAATTTTTATTTTTAATTTGGTAGTTCATCGGTGAATGATTTGTTTTATTTTTTAACTTGATAAAAGTAGTTGATTTAATTTAAGTGTTGTTTTTCTCAATGTGTATATCCATCGTAGTATTAAGTATTAATACATTTATATAAATAACCTAATACTATTACGGCTGTTAATATCTTAATATCTTTTTTATTAACATAGATATTTAATTATTTTTTATATTCTTCTTAAGTCTTTATATTATCATAAGATATATAACAGTATTGGTTTTTAAAAGAAATAAGTTTATATTTTTTCTTTTAAAAATTATTTATTTTTTATTTAATAAACATCTTATACACTGTTAATTAACGGGTATAATTCACCCCTTAATTTCAATATTTCCTTTTTTTTATTTATCCTAATGATATTATTCTTTTTTTATGCAGATTTATTCAGATAAAAAGTGGAGATATCCACGAAATATTAATTTATCCACCTACCTAATGTGCATTTTTATTCGTGGTTTTAATAAAAATTGCCTTAAAAATTCCGCCAAACCCCCTATTTACAAGCTAGAAAACATTATTTTTGCTCTCCTATAATTATAGATATATGTCAATTATTCAGAACATTCGCGAAAGAGGTACATGGATCATCTTTGTTATTATTGTAATTGCATTGGTTGCTTTTATATTACAAGATGGTGTTGGACGTCAAAATGGAAGTAATATTTCAAGCCTTGGTACTGTAAATGGCGAAGAAATTAAAAAAGCAGATTTCGAAGAGAAGGTAGAAATCCAGGTTCAAAACTACGCATCTCAAGGAATTAAGAGAGAGCAAATCATTGGATTTTTATGGAACCAAGAAGTAGATCTTTTATTGTTCAAAACAGAACAAGAAAAGCTAGGTCTTTCTGTTGGTAACAAAGAATTAAACGATGTTTTATTTGGTAACGAATCTCCTTTTAGACAAGAGTTCACCGACAGGGCAACGGGCGAGTTTAAGGTAAATGATGCGCGCCAAGCAATTGCACAACTTAAAAAAAGTAAAAATGCAGATCAAATAAACCAAATTGAGAAATTTTATATTGCGCCTTCTATTGAAAACAGACAAAGAAGTAAATACCAAGCATTAGTCATTAAAGGAATTCAGTTTCCTAAATGGTTAGCAGATAAAGAGTTTGCTGAAACAAATGCAATTTCAAATATTTCTTATGTTTCTGTTCCTTATAATAGTATTATAGATAGTACAATTAAGGTGAGTAATGATGGGGTTTCAACCTATTTGAAAGAAAACGCAGCAGCATATCAAGTTGATGAAACATCTAGAAATATTAGTTTTGTCGTTTTTAGTGCAGCCCCTTCCTCAATCGATAGTACAAATGTTTATAATCAAGTTGCTTCACTAAAAGCAGATTTTAAAAACACGAGCGATGTTGCTTCTTATTTAAATAAAATAGGAACAGAAAATATATTTTATAACAGTTACTTGAGTAAAAACAGAATACAAGTTCCACAAAAAGATTCTATTCTTTCTTTACCTGTTGGTGGTGTTTTTGGTCCCTACATTGATGGAAGAAATTTCACCATTGCAAAGGTGGTTGGAACAACCCAATGGCCAGATAGTACAAGTGTTAGACATATTTTAATTGCTACAACCAACCCACAAAATGGCCAACAAATTAAAGACGATAGTGTTGCAAAAAAATTAGCAGATAGTATTTGTGTTGCAATACGCGGAGGCGCTTCTTTTGATGTGCTATGTCAACAATATTCAGACGATCAAGGAAGTAAGCCGGCCGGTGGAACAATAGACATGTTTCCTCAAGCACAAATGACACCAGCTTTTAATGATTTTTCATTTGCCAATCCAGTTGGAACCAAGCAAGTTGTAAAAACAGAATTTGGTTATCATTATGTTGAAATTTTAAAACAAACGCCAAAAGTAGCTTCTTATAAAATTGCTTATTTATCTAAACCATTATTACCAAGTACAGAAACAATTAATGCAGCATCGACCGCAGCTGCACAATTTGCTACATCAAGTTCTGATTTAAAATCTTTTAATGCAAATGCTGTTAAGGCAAATAAACAAGCGCTACCGGCTACGAACATTAAAGAAAATGATTTTAGTATTCAGGGTATTGGTGAATCTAGGGCGATGGTGCGCTGGGTTTATGAAAAAACGGTAAATGATATTTCAGAACCATTTGAGGTAGAAGATAATTATTTGGTTGCAATTATTACCAGCGAAGATAAAGAGGGCCTAATGGGTGTTGAAGCGGCAAGACCACAAGTGGAAGGAATTATTAGAGACGAGAAAAAGGCGACTATAATTAAAACAACTTTCAAGGGTAATTCATTAGAGGCATATGCTAGTGCGGGAAAAACAATGGTACAAAAATTAGATAGTATTGGATATGTATTTTCAATGCTTGCTAATGTTGGAAATGAACCGAAAGTAGTTGGCGCGGCTTTTAATAAAGCATTATTAAATAAAGTAAGTGAGCCTATAGCTGGTAATACGGGTGTTTTTGTTTTAAGCGTAAATGCATTAGGTGCAAAACCGGCGCAACAAGACCCTTTATTATATAAAGAGGAAACATTACAAAGATTAAGAAACGTAATGTTTAGAACCAATGTTGCTTTAAAGAAGGCAGCGAATATTAAAGATAATAGATCAAAGGTGTATTAATAGATACCTAAACATATAGCTTTTGCGGCCCCGATAAATCGGGGCCGTTTCTTTTCCACCCCCTTCCTGTTGTATATGCGTGTTTTTATGCTATAATCTTCCTATTTCGTCAGTAGATTTATTAAATAGTGCTTAATTTTACACCATGTCAGACTCCTTAATAAATAAAGTTGCGGAAAGTGGATTAATTAGCGTTGATCTTGCTAGCTTTTTACCCAACAACCCCGTGGTTGTGTTTGATATTAAGCCCTATTTATTTATGGAGCTCATTTTAAAAGAGAAGGAGTTTAGGGCCTCGCTTGCAGAAATAGACTGGAGGGAATACCAAGATAAAATAGTGGGCATTCATTGTTCGGCCGATGCCATCATTCCAATGTGGGCAAACATGCTGGTTGCTTCTAATTTAAGCAATACCGCAAAGGCAATTTATTTCGGGGATGAAAATAAAGTACGAGAACAAATTTTATTACAAGAAATAAGCGCAATTAATTCTGCTGAATATACCGATCAGCGCGTGGTTATTAAGGGTTGTGGTGATACTCCTATTGGCGAGTCCGCGTATATTGCAATTACACAAAAACTAAGACCAGTTGTCAAAAGTATTATGTATGGCGAACCTTGCAGCACGGTTCCCGTTTTTAAAAAAAAGTAGAACCGTTTATTTATTAATATAATTGTCCAACAATTTTAGTGTGCTTCAAGCCAGTTTTTTCCAACACCCACCTCTGCTTCTACGGGAACACCATTAGGTAATATCATCGCGGTTTTCATACAATTTAATATTAACTCCTTAAGTGCCGGAACTTCTTTTTCAGTTGCATCAAAAACTAATTCATCGTGCACTTGTAAAATCATTTTAGATTCCCATTTTGATTTTTTCATTTCTGCATGAATTTTAATCATTGCTAATTTAATCATATCTGCCGCAGATCCCTGAATCGGAGAGTTGATTGCGTTTCTTTCTGCAAAACCACGAACGGTAAAGTTGCTACTGTTGATATCTCTTAACCAACGCTTCCTGCCCATGAGGGTTTCTACATAACCCATTTCTTTTGCATGATTAATTTGTTGGTCCATGTACAATTGAATATTTGGAAATTCTTTTTTATAATTGTCTATAATTTCTTTTGCTTCTGCTCTTGGAATACCCAAGTTTTCTGCCAAACCAAAAGCCCCTTGTCCATAAATAATTCCAAAATTCACACTTTTGGCTTTATAACGCATTTCCTTTGTTACAGCGGATTCTTCGATACCGTATACCTTTGCCGCAGTGGCGGTATGAATATCTTTTCCTTGTCTAAAGGCATCACACATATTTGGATCACCACTAATTGCAGCAACAATTCTTAATTCAATTTGTGAATAATCCGCGCTTATTAAAACCCTGCTCGGATCTCTTGGTATAAATGCCTTTCTAATCTCTCTTCCACGTTCAGTTCTAATGGGGATATTTTGCAAATTTGGATTGGTACTACTTAATCGCCCAGTCACCGCCACCGCCTGCGCATAGCTGGTGTGTATACGCCCAGTTTTAGGATTAATTAATGCGGGAACCGAATCTACATAGGTTGATTTAAGTTTTGTTAGCTCTCTAAAATTTAAAATATCGTCAACTATTTTATGTTTTGCTGCCATTTTTTGTAAAACATCTTCTCCCGTTGCGTATTGTCCCGTTTTTGTTTTTTTAGCTTTTGCGTCTAATTTTAAAATTTCAAAAAGAACTTCTCCTAGTTGTTTTGGTGAAGCTAAATTAAATCGAACACCCGCTTTCTCATACACGCGCTCTTCACTTATTTTAGCATCCACCTCTAACACCTTACTATAATCACTTAAAAATTGTGTATCCACTTTTACACCCTCGTATTCCATGTCAACTAAAACGCGCACCAGTGGATTTTCTACTTCATTAAAAACCTTGGTCACCCCCCTTTTAATAATCAAAGGTGCAAAACAATTTTTCAGCTGTAATGTAATATCTGCATCCTCCGCTGCATATTGTGTTATTTGATCTAGCGGCGCATCGCGCATACTACCTTGATTTTTACCTTTCTTGCCAATGATGCTTGTAATAGAAACAGGTTCGTATCCTAAAAATTGTGCACTTAATAAATCCATACCACGCCTACCTTCTGGCTCAATAACGTAATGCGCCAACATGGTATCAAAAGTTTTCCCTTTTAATTCAATGCCATACCATTTCAGTACTAAAAAATCATATTTTAAGTTTTGACCAATCCAAGTAATATTTTCATTATCAAAAAGGGGCTGTAATATTTTTAGAATGTGCTTTGCACCGGTTTTACTATCACCATCATTTTCTATCGGTAAAAAATAACCGGCGTGTTCTTTATAAGAGAAACTTAATCCAACTAGCGATACATTATTTGCATCAACACCGGTTGTTTCGGTATCAATACAAATTTCATTTTGTTGTAAAAGCACAGCAACCAGTGCTTCTATTTCTTTATCCCCCACAACCGATTTATATTCGTGTTCGGTGTTACCAATATTTTTATTTACAACAATCGCTGTTTCTGGACTTCCACCAAAATCATTATCCTCGCGGTTATCCTCAGTATCTGCTGTTAATTCTGATTCGTTTGTTTTGTTTGCTCTTTGTTTGGGTGGCTTTACATTTACCGTATTACCAAATAAATCTGTCTGTTCTTGTGCGTTTCCACTGGGTTCTTTTTTAGAAAAGGAACCATCACCATTTTCTTCACTACCACCACCTGTTATTGAAAATGCATCTCCTAATATTCTCTTGCCCAAAGTTTTAAATTCTAATTCGTTAAATATTTCAGCTAGTGCCGAACTATTTTTTTCTTTTAATCTAAAATCTTCTTCATGAAATTGAACAGGCACATTGGTAATTATTGTTGCCAATTTTTTACTCATAATGGCAGACGCTTTACCTGCGCGCACTTTTTCACCCATGGCACCAGTAATTTTATCTGCGTTTTCTAAAACACCCTCAAGCGTATCATATAATTTCAAAAGCTTTGCTGCAGTTTTTTCCCCAACTCCCGGTATACCTGGAATATTATCAGAAGCATCACCCATGAGACCCAACATATCTATGACCTGTTCAACTCTTTGAATATCCCATTTTTCACAAATCTTTTTAGCATCAACAATCTCTTCCTTATTGCCAAAAGCTGGAGGTTTCCATATAAAAACATTGGGATGTATCAATAATTGACCATAATCCTTATCTGGTGTAACCATGTATACATCGTAGCCCATATCAGCAGCCTGCCAGGCCAGGGTTCCAATGATATCATCTGCTTCATACCCATCATATTCAATTACTGGTATGTTAAACCCCTCAATAATTGCTTTAATATGTGGCAATGAGTCTAATAAATCTTCTGGTGTTTCTTGTCGATTGGCCTTATAATCAGCAAAGTCGGTGTGTCTTTCGGTAGGCGCGTGTGTATCAAAACAAACAGCAATATGGGTAGGGTTTTCCTTGCGTATTATTTCAAGCAAGGTATTTGTAAAACCAAATTGTGCATTGGTATTAATGCCTGTAGAAGTAATACGCGGCGTACGGATGAGCGCATAATATGCACGATAAATTAATGCAAGCGCATCTAATAAAAATAGTTTTTTAGACATGATGCTAAGATACCCAAAAAAACCGGCCGCCAATTAAAGCGACCGGTCAAAATTTAGAATTAATATTTAAACAAATTAATTAAGTTTTACTTAATACCATATTTATGTTTATAACGTTCGTAAAGTTGTAGTTGTTTGTTGTCTAATGAAACAGTACGTCCTTGAATAAATATTTGTGTAAGCTGGTTCCCGCGCATATCTAATATATCTCCTGCACTGATAAGAATATTGGCGTCTTTACCCGCTTCAATTGACCCGGTAACATTATCAATACCTAATATTTTAGCCGTGTTAAGTGTGATCGATGACAAAGCCTCTTCCTTGGTTAAACCATAGGTAGCAGCCGTTCCAGCATTGAAGCTAAGGTTGCGAGATTTTGTATTATCAGCCACGTCGTTCATCGCAAATAAAACACCTGCTTTTTGTAATTGTGCTGGAGTTTTATAAGGTTGGTCAACATCATCATCTTCCGTTGCTGGTAATGCATGGGCTTCATCTAAGATAACCGGGATTTTATTTTCTGCTAATAGGCCCGCAATTTGAAAACTTTCTCCACCACCCACTATCACAATATTGAAACCAAAAGTTTTACCTAAATCAATGGCGAGTAGCATTTGTTTTACCTCATTCGCACGAACATATAGTTTTTGTTTGCCTTCAAACAAAGCGCGTGCCGCCTCTAATTTCAAATTATTATTGGCATGAACCTTTTCTTGGCAATATGCTTTTGCTTCTGTGAAATAGGTTTTAATAGTTTCAATTTTATCAAATGCTGCTTTTAATGGATCTCCACCACCACCCATCATCATACCACGCATAAAGCCACCACGTCCACCACGGCGCGCCATTAGTGAAGGCATTGATATATACATTCCTGTGTTTGCTTTATACTCAGCATCTTCATAATTCCATGCATCTAATTGAACCACACTTGATCTTCCTTCGATTAATTCACCAGAAGGAGAAACATGCGCCAATAAAATACCATTACTGCGTAATACATTTATAATTTTAGAATCTGTGTTGTAAGACACAATGCTTCTAATATCAGCATTGTTTTCCCCAATTTCTTGATAGTCATTACTTCCGCGAACGCCTGAGCTAATTTCACGTAAGCCTAAACTAGAACTTGGTAAAATTAAACCAGGATACACTTGTTTTCCTGTTGCATCTATTTCAGTAGCACCTTTTGGTATTGAAACACCATTTCCCACTGCCGTGATTTTTCCTTTTTCAAATACAATCGTTGCATCTGTTAAAACAGTTCCATTACCCACATGCACCGTTGCGTGTGTAATTGCAGAAACTCCCTTTTGTGGACCTGCAGGATAAACCGTTTCCTGTCCTTTTGCATTGATTGCAAAAATCGCAAGTGTTAATATGAGTAAGCTTGTATATTTATTTTTCATAAATTAATTATTTTGATTTTCATAAATGGTCGCCATGTGATCCTCGTGTTCATGATCACCACAGGTTAATATTGTTTGGAAGCTAGGCATAGGTCTTCCCATTGGCATTCCTGATCTTTTTTCTCCCAATAGTTTTTGTATTAATCTTGTTTTTTCTGCAGTAATTTTCTTACTCATTTCCGCATCTTTTGTTCTATCAAAATATACAATACCATCTACGATTGTTTTTTCAACTTTTGCATAAATACTTAAGGGATTATCTGTCCATAAAACCACATCGGCATCCTTCCCTGTTTTTATACTTCCTACTTTATCTGCAACGTGTAATGCTTTTGCAGGATTTAAGGTTACCATTTTTAGTGCTTCTTCTTCACTTACACCACCATATTTAACCGCCTTTGCGGCTTCTTGATTCAATCTTCTTGCCATTTCTGCATCATCAGAATTTATAACCACATTTAAGCCCACTTTTTGCATTATAGCGGCATTGTAAGCAATTGCATCTTGTACTTCTGTTTTATACATAAACCAATCTGAGAAAGTAGAAGCGCTTGCTCCGTGTTCTTTCATTTTATCAGCCACTTTGTATCCTTCTAATATATGCGTGAAGGTGTTAAATTTAAAACCATACTTATCACCAATACGTAATGCATAAGTAATTTCTGGTTGTACATAACTATGACAAGTTATGAAACGCTTTTTATTTAAAATTTCAACCAATGCTTCTAATTCTAAGTCACGTCTTGCGGAAGGATTTGCTTTTAAAGTTTTTTGATAATCAAGTGCGCGATCGAATGCGTCGTTTAAAACTTCTTCAACGCCCATTCTTGTATCAGGATAACGATTATTACTTTGGCTGGTTGTACGTTTAACGTTTTCACCCAATGCGAATTTGATAAACGGATCAGCGCCAGCAAATTTTAAATCCTCATCATTCGCGCCCCAGCGCAGTTTAATTAATTGTGTTTGTCCACCAATGGTGTTCGCAGAGCCATGTAATATATGTGAGCTGGTTACCCCGCCACTCAATTGACGGTATATATTAATATCCTCTGGGTTTAAATTATCTGCTATACGCGCCTCCGATGTAACTGATTGTCCGCCCTCGTTAATTGACATTGCAGCGATATGTGAGTGTTCGTCGATAATTCCCGCACTTAAGTGTTTACCCGTACCATCAACTATATTTGCTGTAGCATCGCTTAAATTTTTTCCAATTTTAGCAATTTTACCACCCTTAATCAATACATCTGTATTTTGTAAAACGCCTTCCTTTTCATTGGTCCAAACAGTTGCATTTTTAATTAAGATCGTTTCTTGTTTTGGTAATACTTCATTACCATAACCTACAAATGGAAAAGTTATTTTTGAATTATTATTACGCGTACTATCCATTGGTCTTCTGAATTCACTTCTTGCTTCAGTTGCAGCTATTGCTCCTGTATAAGATGCAGACCAGGTTGTTTTACTTCCAGAACCGTCTGTTCCAACACCTGACCAAGAATTACCCGAGATAATGCCACTCAATCTAATTTGATCAGCACCTCTGCCTTTTTTACTAGCGAAGTTTAATTTAATAACAGATTCGCTCACTGTTATTTTAGATGCAATTGTATCACTACCGATTATGGAAGCAGATAAATCTTTCTTAACTTCTACGGTATAATCAGATGTTGTTCCGTTTTTATTAATTGTTAATTTATATTTTCCAGCGATGCTTGACCACTCGCTTTCATTTACACCATATTTATTTCCCTGCACCCAGTTTTCTATAATTTTTGAATTCGCTGCAAAAACTGGTTCGGTTGTAATTATAAAGTTTGCCCACTTGCCTGTTTCAAGGGAACCCACTTGATCATAAACCCCCAATTGATTTGCTGGAGTTTTTGTTAATGCTTCTAACGCTTTTGATTCACACAAACCATTTTGAATTGCTTTTTTAACATTTGCCAAAAATTGTTTTGCATCTTTCATATCTGAAGATGTAATACTAAAAGGAATGTTTGCTTTTGAATAGGCTGCCAAGTTGGTTGGGGCTAATTCCCAATGTTTCATATCCGCTAGAGATACAAATCTTGCATCATTAGGATCTTCCACATCCATGGCCACTGGAAAATCAACACCCAATATAAATGACGCTTTGGTTTTAACCATTTCATCTATTCTTTGATATCCGTTATCACCACCTCTTATAATATATTGAACACCAAATTCATCACCAATACGATCGGCGCGAACCGCGTTCCATTTATCATCGGTTGCAAATATTTGTGGGATTGATTGGCCGTTATTCCATGCTTCTAAGGAAAGATTAACGCCCTCGCTTACTGGTTTCGTTTGATACCATTTTGCATCTAAATAGGTTTGACGCAAAACCGCAATGCTTCCCATTAAACTACTTGGATAAGATTGGGTTGATGTTCCTTTATCAAATGAATATACAGATGCAGCTTTTGATTTTAAAACCGCTTGGTTATTATTTTCAGTTGCTAATGTTACAACCGCACCAGTTCCTCTTGCTAATCCATCTTTTAAATGTGTGAACACCGCACCAAATCCATTTGCACGATATGCGCTTGCAGTTGTTTCGTCTTTTGTAAATACATCAACAGCATTTAATTCAGGCTTTACCGCTTGGTTCCAGTTGTATGGTCCGGGTTTATTTGAAATAAATTGTCCTGGAGCTCCAAAATTAAAACCACCCAAAGTTCTTCTAGGTGTTGCTACACCATAATCACTTAGTGGATCAATAAAGGATGGGTATATAAATTTACCAACGCAGTCAATAACGATTGCTTCTGCTGGTACAGTTAGGTTTGCACCAACAGCCACAATTTTACCCATATTTATAATTAAAACACCCTTTTCAATTTTAGTGTTTTCGTTTTGAATAATGGTAGCATTTGTAAAAGCATACAAACCACTACGAATATCCCTTACTCCATTAATGGGAAATGATTCTTGTGCATGGGCTACAATAGCCGTACACAAAAATACAAGCCCTGTTAAAATCCGCTTCATACGCGACTAATTTAGTTGTTTAAAAATTTCTCAAAAGATGAGTTTTAAAGCTACTAAAAACTTATTGTGAAAGTATAAAAAGTGTCACTTTTTTGATAAGGGGTATTTTTATATCAATGGTATCTTTAATGTATAGTAAATCGGGGATATCCAATATGGATTAACGTCCCATAAATACCATTAATATTTGAACATCACTTGGATTTACACCACTGATGCGACTTGCTTGGCCTAAAGTAAGCGGCCTGATTTTTTTGAATTTTTGTCTTGCTTCTATAGAAATAGCAGCGATTTTATCGTAATCAAAATTAGTGGGAATTAATTTATTTTCAAGTGTTGCCATTCGCTCCACAATTTCTTTTTCCTTTTCGATATAACGCTCGTATTTTATTTGTATTTCGGCTTGTTCTAAACATTCTGTGTCAAATGCGATTACTTTATCATTCAATAATTCATTATTGGATAAAATTTGTTGTAAGCTAATATTTGGTCGTAGCAAGAGTTTCGAGGCTTTTTGTTTTTCCGTAATAGTTGCAGAATCTATATCTGTTAAAAATGCATTGATTGTTTCTGGTTCTATTGATTCGATATTTAATACATTCTTTATATCTGTTACTTGCTTCGTTTTTTCTTCAACTCTGCGCATACGCTCTTCTTTTGCTAATCCTAATTTATAACTCATTTCAGTTAAGCGCAAGTCAGCATTATCTTGACGCAACAGAGTTCTAAATTCAGCGCGTGAAGTAAACATACGATAAGGTTCTTCGGTCCCCTTGCTTATGAGGTCATCAATTAATACCCCAATATATGCCTCACTTCTTTGTAGGATTAAAGGCGGCTGGTTATTAATTTTCAAATGCGCATTCATACCCGCCATGATACCTTGACACGCTGCTTCCTCGTATCCTGTTGTACCATTTATTTGTCCTGCGAAGTACAAGTTTTCTAATACTTTGGTTTCAAGCGTATAGGTAAGCTGTGTCGGTTGGAAATAATCATATTCAATGGCATAACCTGGTCGGAACATTCTGGCCTTTTCAAAGCCAGGAACCATACGAAGAGCTTCGTATTGTACTTCTTCGGGTAAGCTTGTACTAAATCCATTTACATATATTTCAACTGTATTCCAACCTTCGGGCTCAACAAATAGCTGATGTCTCTCCCTATCAGCAAAGCGATTAATTTTATCTTCAATACTTGGACAGTATCTTGGACCGACGCCTTCAATACGCCCCTGGTACATTGGACTACGATCAAAACCGGTTTTAAGCATCTCGTGTACCCTTGCATCCGTATAAGTTATATGGCAAGAGCGCTGATTTTCGGGCTTCACCTTTTCTATATTTAAATAAGAGAAGCCAACCACTTCTTCATCGCCCTTCTGTTCTTCCATTTTACTATAATCAAGGCTACGACCATCTACTCTTGGTGGCGTTCCCGTTTTAAGTCGATCTGATTCTAATCCAAAGGAAACCAATTGTTCTGTGATACCTGTTGCTGCTTTTTCAGCTACTCGACCTCCGCCAATTTGCTTTTCACCGATATGCATGATACCGTTTAAAAAAGTGCCACTGGTAATAACAACTGCGTCTGCCTCTATTTTATGCCCCAAGCTAGTAATTACCCCACAAGCCTTATTGTTTTTTATAATCAGTTCGTTCACCGAATCCTGGTAAAAATCTACATTGGGTGTGTTTTCCAACATCTCACGCCATTTACTAGCAAATAAGTGTCTGTCATTCTGGGTTCTTGGACTCCACATGGCAGGCCCCTTACTTTTATTCAACATTCTAAATTGAATCGTACTTAAGTCACTTACAATGCCACTATATCCGCCTAATGCATCTATTTCCCTTATAATTTGCCCCTTGGCAATTCCGCCCATAGCTGGATTACAGCTCATTTGGGCAATGGTTTGCATGTTCATGGTCACCAATAAAACCTTGGAGCCCATGTTGGCCGCCGCCGCCGCTGCTTCACAACCTGCATGGCCGGCACCTACTACTATGACATTGTATTTTGGAAACATATAAGGGTGCAAAGATAAGCCTGTATTGTATACCAAGTAATTCAATTAATTTCAAGATTTTTAAAATTTTTATCCTTTTTCGTGATGTTCAAGATGACATTTTCTACAAAACCAAACTACTTCTAATGGTTTTGCATAATCATGGTGATGCGCCTCTACATCAGGGCTATTGCAAATAATACAATTAGTCTTACTAATTTTACCCCTTTTTATATATATATGTAAATAAGATCTCGCATTAGCCTTCATTTTTTGTAATTCCGTAAGTTCCGAGTGTTTCTTACGAGTTAATTTGGTATGAAGATTCTTACAAGTTCTACAGTATCTTTGCCTGCCTACCAGTTCAGCTTCTATTGGTCCCTCGCATTTACCACAGGTTTTTTTATAATTTCCTTTGGTATTTCTTATTCTCATACCCAAATATACAATAAATATTGTTAATGTAGAACGTTAATGTGATATGTGGAACCTTTTTTGTAATAAAGAGAAAAAAACGATGTTATTGTTAATGTAGAACGTTAATGTGCTATGTGGAACCTTTTTGGATCACACAGGCCTAGGAAATAGATTTTAGATAAGATTTCAGCCATTTATTCTCCTGAGCGCGCATTTTTTTGGCGTCGGAAGGCTTTTTATCCTTGTAACCACAAAAATGCAAGGCCCCATGAAAGATGACCCTTAATAATTCTTCCGTATAGCTCGTCTTATGGGTTTTTGCGTTGTCTTTCACACGATCAATACTTATATAAATCTCCCCAATGAGGGTTCCCCTGGTTTCAGATAGGTCAAAACTGATAATATCGGTGAAGTAATCGTGGTTCAAGAAGGACTTATTGATATTAAGTAGGAATTTGTCGGAACAGAAAACATATTGAAGTGTATCAATGGCAATCCCCTCTTTTTTCAAACCCTTTTCAATAAACGCTTTTAACGCCAGACGATTGGTAAGTGTTGTGTTTTTATCAGCCGTATTAAATGAAATGGGTATGCGCATAATATATTGTTATTCAATGCTCCAAATTTCGTAACTATTTATGTAAAACAGCAACTATCTTTGTATTAATATTATGAGGAAGTTATCTGAATTAAAAATTGGGGAGTCGGGCGTAATCCATTCCTTCGAAAATGATGATATATTTTTGAAGCTAATGGAAATGGGCTGTATACCTGGTGAATTAATTATCGTTGAACAAATTGCACCCCTGGGTGATCCTATATCAATATCGGTGGCCGGATATCAATTAAGCCTAAGAATTAATGAGGCAGATAGTATTTTTATAGCCTCAAAATCAATGTAAATAATTGATAATCAACCAATTAAGCAAATGAAGATCGGTTTATTTTTTGGCTCATTCAATCCCGTTCATAACGGCCACTTAATGGTGGCTAGTTATGTTGCCAATCATTCCGATATGAATCAGGTGTGGTTAGTTGTTTCACCTCAAAATCCTTTAAAGCCACAGGGAAGCTTATTAAATGAATATGATCGACTCCATTTGACCAAGCTAGCCATTGAAGACGATACACAATTAAAAGTGTCTGATATTGAGTTTTCTCTGCCAAAGCCTTCTTACACCATTGATACACTTACTTATTTACAAGAAAAATATCCGCAACATGAATTTTCTGTAATCATGGGCGCAGATAGTTTTCAAAATTTACCCAAGTGGAAAAACTTTGAAACACTGGTAAAAAATTATCAATTCATTGTTTATCGTCGGGATGGTTTTGATATCACCAATGATTATGGTGCACGCGTGGTAATATTAGATGCACCATTGTTGCAATTATCTGCAACACTTATTCGTAACAATCGCAAAGACGGAATTACCATTCGTTATCTGGTTCCAGAAAAAGTACGCGAAGAAATTGAGCGTAGTAATTACTTTAAAGATTAATTCGCGACTTAGTTTGGTGTGAAGAAAAGTGAGCAGCGCCCATTTGAAAAATATAAATAAAAAAGCCTCGCGATTTTTCGGAGGCTTTTTTATTTTAAATGACAACACCTTGCGGCATTGTCTAAAAAATTATCTATTCATGCTCGCCAAAAATTCTTCATTGTCTTTGGTGCCACGCATTCTTTTTAATAACTCATTCATCGCTTCATCGTTGTTCATATCATTGATAAATAATCTTAGGATATTCATTCTTCCCAATACTTCTTTATCTAATAATAAATCATCACGACGCGTACTAGAACCCACCAAATCAATCGCTGGGAAAATACGCTTGTTTGCTAAGCGACGATCTAAAACTAATTCCATGTTACCAGTTCCCTTGAATTCTTCAAAGATCACCTCGTCCATTTTAGAACCAGTTTCAATTAATGCAGTTGCTAATATGGTAAGTGATCCACCGTTTTCAATTTTACGTGCTGCACCAAAAAATTGTTTAGGACGCAATAACGCAGTTGCTTCAACACCACCGGATAATACTTTACCAGAACTTGGTGCGACTGTATTGTGTGCACGCGCTAAACGTGTAATAGAATCAAGTAATATCACCACATCATGCCCACACTCTACTAAACGTTTTGCTTTTTGTAAAGCCATGGAGGAAACCTTAACATGTTTGTCTGCGGGTTCATCAAACGTACTCGCGATAACCTCACCTTTTACAGAACGCTCCACATCCGTTACCTCTTCCGGTCTTTCATCAACCAATAAAATAATTAAGTAACATTCCGGGTGATTCGCTGCAATCGCATTCGCCACCTCCTTTAATAACATTGTTTTACCCACTTTTGGTTGGGCAACAATTAATCCTCTTTGTCCTTTACCAATAGGCGTAAATAAATCCATGATACGCGTACTATAATTATTCGCAGCCGTATATAAACTTAATTTTTGATAAGGAAAGATCGGTGTTAAATAATCAAATGGAATACGATCCCGAATTTCATCTGGATTTTTTCCATTCACTTGATGCACTTTGGTCAAAGCAAAATATTTTTCACCCTCGCGCGGAACACGAACCGTTCCGTGCACCGTATCACCCACTTTTAATCCAAATAATTTTATTTGAGAAGGAGAAACGTATACATCATCGGGAGAAGATAAATAGTTGTAATCTGAAGATCGTAAAAACCCAAAATTGTCAGGCATAATTTCCAAAACACCTTCGGTTTCAATTACGCCATCAAACTCAACATTAAATACCGGCTCTTTTTTGGGTTGCGGGTAGCGTTGGGCAGGTTGGTTTGGGCCATTTTGACCACCGCCATTAGTTGGTGCACTTTGTCCAGATTGGGAAGAAGGATTGGTTTGACCAGATTGCTCGTTGCTTTCGGGTGCAGATGGCGCTTGAGCAGATGCTTCAGCACTTGCCGCACTTTCGTCGCCAAATAAGGCTTGCGCTATTTTTGAAGCTTTGTCATCCTCGCTATTGTCTTTAACGGGCTCCGCTTTTTTAGCGGGAACAGCTTTTTTGGGAGCGGTCTTTTTTTCGGAACTAGCAGCTGGAGCAGCTTTTGCGGCTGGGGTGGCAACAACTTTGCGCCCCCTTTTTGGTTTGTCGTCTTTTTCTTGCACTGTGTAACTATGGTTTATTTAAAAATCGAATCAAGAGCTGGGATAATTTGAGAACTTTTTTTGAAATGTTGGTCTTAATAATAGTGACCAAAAAATTGAATAAGGGAAATTTGTGTAGCAAGCCAATAATAATAAATGAATGCTTTGGCGCGTTGCTACTGCAATGTTAAGCAGATTTTTAACAAAAAAACAATTTTTTATGTGTTTTTATGTCTAAAACGGGTCAATTCGCCATTGAAACGGATTATCTTTGCCATTCGAAAATACAAATATGTTCAACCAACGAATTAAAATTAAGCAATTGTTATCGGGCACCGCAACGGGTATCGAAGTGGTGGTGATGGGATGGGTACGCACTTTTAGAAACAATCAGTTCATTGCTTTAAATGATGGCAGTACCAATGCCAACATCCAAATCGTTGCTTCCTTGGGTGAATTTGACGACGCTATCTTAAAAAGAATCACCACCGGTGCGTCATTAAAAATTATCGGAACCGTGGTTGAAAGTTTGGGTAAGGGTCAAACGGTAGAAGTAAAAGCAACCAGCATAGAAATATTAGGAGATAGCGACGCAGAAAAATATCCTTTACAACCTAAAAAACACTCCCTTGAATTTTTAAGAGAAAAAGCGCATCTGCGTTTTAGAACCAATACATTTGGATCTGTTTTTAGAATTAGACATTCACTTGCATTTACAGTGCATCAGTTTTTTAACGATCGCGGATTTTTATATTTACATACACCCATTATTACAAGTTCGGATGCAGAGGGTGCGGGAGAAATGTTTCGCGTAACCACACTTCCATTGGAAGGGGCACCTAAAAATGATGCTGGTGAAATTGATTTTACACAGGACTTTTTTGGTAAGAGTACTAACTTAACGGTGAGTGGTCAACTAGAAGGAGAGCTAGGCGCCATGGCGTTTTCAGACATTTACACTTTTGGCCCCACCTTCCGTGCTGAAAATTCAAACACCACCAGACACTTAGCAGAATTTTGGATGATTGAACCCGAGGTTGCTTTTAATGATTTAGAAGACAACATGAACTTGGCTGAAGATTTCATTAAGCATTTAATTGCTTATGTGATGAAAAATAATATCGATGATTTACAATTTTTAGATACGCGCTTGGCAGAGGAAGAAAAACAATTACCGACGGAAAAAAGAAGTGGACTTGGATTAATTGAAAAATTAAAATTTGTTGTTGAAAACGGATTTGAAAGAATTACTTATACCGAAGCGATAGAAATAATATCATCAGGTGAACATGAAAGATACTTGGTGGAGCAGCATTTTAAAAAACCAGTGATTGTTACAGGATATCCTGCTGCAATTAAAGCTTTTTATATGCGTATGAATGATGGATGTGAACCAGGCAAAGAAACGGTAGCGGCCATGGATATTTTGGCGCCTGGCATTGGTGAGATTGTGGGCGGATCCCAAAGGGAAGAGCGTTTAGAAAAACTAGAGGCCAGAATGAACGCTATGCATATACCATTACAGGAGATGAGCTATTACCTAGATACAAGAAGATTTGGTTCTGTGCCCCATGCAGGCTTTGGCCTAGGATTTGAAAGAATGGTACAATTTGTAACCGGAATGACAAATATTAGAGACGTAATTCCATTTGCAAGAACCCCTAAAAACTGTGAGTACTAATATATTAGGTATAATGTGGGCTTGGTTTTTTGAATTATAAGATTCCCTGCCTATATTTGCGACCCAATCGTTGAAAAGCGAGCGGGTGGATGAAAAAGGATGGCGCTGTAGCTCAGTTGGTAGAGCAAAGGACTGAAAATCCTTGTGTCCCCGGTTCGAGCCCGGGTGGTGCCACACGGCCCTCAACGAAAGTTGAGGGCTTTTTAATTTTCAAATTCCCATCATTATGCTGCTTAAAAATTTGCTCTTTTTGCCCCTGCTTATATTGCACTTGTTCGCAGCTGCGCAAAATAAAAAACAATCAGCTGGCGCTAAAAAATATAATACCGTTGTATCTAAGGAAATGATGGAGCAGGTTTTTAATGAAATTAAAACACCCTATAAATATGGTGTTGTTTTTAAACACCCCGACGCAAATAAATTAATGGACAGTCCAACGATATTCAAAAAAAATGGCGTTTGGTATATGACCTATATTGTTTTTGATGGTAAGGGGTATGAAACCTGGATCGCTGAGAGCAAAAATTTATTGGATTGGAAGTCACTGGGTAAAATTCTTTCTTTTTCAAAAGATACCTGGGACGCCAACCAAAAAGCGGGTTATATGTCATTGGTAGATATTAATTGGGGAGGGAGTTATAAGGTAGAAAAATTTAATAATAAATACTGGATGTCTTATTTAGGTGGTAATACCATTGGATACGAAGCCGGTGTATTGGGCGTAGGTATGGCAAACAATTCAACGCTTACAAAACCAGTAGAATGGCAAACAGCAACAACACCAATTTTACAACCGAAAGATATTGATACAAGATGGTTTGAAAACAAAACTATTTATAAAAGCACCGTTATAAGAGACAAACAAAAACATACTTCGCATCCCTTTGTCATGTATTATAATGCAAAAGGAGATACTGCTAAATATGAAAGTATTGGTATGGCAGTTTCGGATGATATGGTTTCTTGGAAACGATATGGCGCGTCTCCTGTGATTACAAAATACAAAGGCATTTGTGGAGATGCACAAATAGTCAAAATAAATAAACTGTATGTGATGTTTTACTTTGGTGCATTTTGGAAACCTGGCGCCTTTGAAAGATTTGCTTGTTCCTATGACCTAGTGAATTGGACGGATTGGGAGGGGGAGGATTTAATTAAATCTTCCGCAGAGTATGATGAAACTTATGCGCATAAACCATGGGTAATCAAATGGAAGGGTGTTGTTTATCATTTTTATAATGCAGTGGGAAAATCAGGCAGGGTTATTGCCTTAGCAACCTCAAAGGATTTACAAACCAAGTAAAAAATTGTTGGAATTATTATTGCCTTATTTATTTTTACGAAAAACCATACAGTGTTGCCAAGGTAGGTTGCTGATATTTTTTTCAAATATAAATCCTGCTGCTTTAAACTCACGAACGGCTTGTTGTTCACTCATTTTGTGAATGGTTTTAATGGGCACCATTTCATCTTCAGTTCTAAATTCAACTAGAACCAATTTTCCATCTGGCTTGAGCGCTTCCAACATGGCCACACCCATTTCATAGGGGTAAGAAAATTCATGGTACACATCTACTAGCAACATTAAGTCAATACTATTTGCAGGGAGCCCAACGGTTTGTTCTGTACATAAAATAGGGACTACATTTTTTGTTTTTTCCGCTTTAATACGATCTTTCAAAAAGGCAATCATTTCTAGCTCCACATCTACCGCATACACTTTTCCGTTACCCACCATTTTTGATAATAAGGAACTGTGGTAACCGCTACCAGCGCCAATATCCGCAATCATCATTCCGGGTTGTACATTCAAATTTTTTAATAGCAAACTTGTGTTTTCTTCCTTGTCTCTTTCTTCTCGTTCAAGCCAATCAATACCATAGTGACTCATTACCTGCGCAATTTGTCGGCCCATATACCATTTATTAATGCCATTGGCATCTCCAGACTTAAGGATATATTTTCCTTGTGCGTTTCCTATTAATGAAAAACACAAAGCAATAACTACAAAAATAAAATTTGAATATTTTTTCATGATGCTTTTATTGTGTTCCACCATAACGATAAAATTTTTTATCATCACAAATATTTACTAGTGTAAAAAATTTCCTAGGAAGGATTTACTAAAAACGAAGGAAGCTCCTCCACTTTTGAACAACACACTTGATCCATCACCTGCTTTAACTGAACTTTTAAACTTGAAATAAGATGATCGCCACCCTCATCGCCCAGTGCGGCAACAGCATACATAAAACTTCTACCTAAAAACGCAAATTCAGCACCCGATGCAATAGTTCTAGCGATATCTGGACCCGTTCGTATACCACTATCCATCATGATTTTTATTTGCCCCTTATATTTTTCTACAATCGGATGTAATGTTTTGATAGTGGATTGACCAGCATCCAATTGTCTACCGCCATGATTGGATACGATTATACCATCTAATCCTAATTTTATTGCCATCTCGGTATCTTCTTCAGATGCAATTCCTTTAATTACTAATCTTCCTTTCCATTGATCTCGGATAGCTGCAATTTTTTCTTCATTTAATCTACCCGAAAAGGTTTTATTCATAAACTGACCCAACTGTTTCATGTTTAAATCCTTTGGCATATAAGGCTTCATCGTTTGAAAAGACGGTTGACCATGATACAAAGTTTTCAGCGCCCACTCTGGCTTTCCCATGATTTGCAATATATTTTTAAGTGTCATGCGCGGCGGCATTGCCAAACCATTTCTAATATCTCTGGGTCGATAACCAAATGTAGGAACGTCACTTAAAATAACTAATACAGGACAAGCAACATCTTGCAAACGTTTTATTATTTTATCTCTAATCTCATTTTCAGCAGGATGATATAATTGAAACCAAGCACGCCCCTCGGTTAGTGAACTTATTTTTTCAATATTGCTGGTGGAAACCGTACTTAATATAAATGGGATATTGTGCTTGCATGCTGCTTTCGCTAAAATTTCAGGGGCATTCGGCCAAACCAAACCCTGTAACCCGATGGGTGAAATTCCAAATGGCGCATCATACACATGTCCAAATAAGTTAGTCTCTAATTTGGCTTCAATATGCTTTCTTAAATAATAAGGCTTTAATTCTACCGCTCTTAATTCCTGGGTATTCTTGTATAAATTAATGTCCTCATTACATCCACCATCTAGATATTCAAAAGCAAATTTTGGAATTTTTGATTTTGCTTTTTTTATTAAATCATCAATGCCAGGATAATTATAATTATAGGAAAGAGACATAGTATTTTATTTTACAACAGCTCTTACGCCTGTATTTCCGCCACCATTTAATGTCATGTCATGTGGCTTATTTATTTTCCAGCCACCTCTAGTGAAATCAGGAACATCGATTGTTTTTGATCTTTGTCCAACAGAATTACCACTCAATGGAAACACAGCACTCCATGAAGCAGCGTCATACACATCTTGATCCAATGGTAAACCATTGCGTAAACAATCAATTAATCTCCAGTCCATAATAAAGTCCATTCCACCATGACCGCCAATATTTTTTGCAATTTCTCCGATATGTTTTACAATTGGTGGTGTATATTTTTCACGCATTCTATTCAGTTCATCTTCTTTCATCCATGCGTGTCCTAATGCAATACGCTCTGGACCAGGATATTTTTGTGCTGCACCTTTAGTGCCACTCACTAAATGGATTCTAGAATAAGGACGTGGAGAAGATACATCATGTTGTACCATTAATGTTTTACCTAAATCGGTTTTAATAATGGTCGTGTTCATATTTCCGCGATATGTTTTTCCAGTGTATTCTTTGAAAAAATCATCCTTTGCTGCCATGTCATTCGCCATTTTGCCTAACGAAAAATCATTGGTGCTCATACTCACCAAGTGATCAAATTTATCTCCACGATTAATATTCATGCATTGCGCAATTGGCCCTAATCCATGTGTAGGATATAGACTACCATTGTTTTCGATATTTTCTTTCAATCTCCACATATCCGCATACGCCTTTTTATTAAACAAATAGTCACTGCTTAAGTCATGTATGTATGCACCCTCTGCGTGTAAAATTTCACCAAACAATCCGTTGCGTGCCATATTAAGTGTAAGTAATTCAAAAAAGTCGTAGCAACAATTCTCAAGCATCATCATATGCTTGCGTGTTTTTTCGGAAGTTTCTACCAGCTCCCAACACTCGTCAATCGTTTTAGCAGCAGGTACTTCAGAAGCAGCATGCTTACCATTTTTCATTGCATACACCGAGATGGGCGTGTGTAATGACCATGGCGTAGTTACATAAATTAAATCAATATCATTGGATTCACAAACCGCTTTCCAGCCCTCAGCGCCCGAATAGGCTTTTGCTTTAGGCAAACCCTTTTTTGTAAGAATGTTTTGTGCCTTTTCTACACGCTCAGGATATTTATCACACAAGGCTTTTATTTCAACCCCATCTATATAACTTAATCTGTCAACCGCACCTGGTCCACGATTACCTAATCCAATAACAGCTACGCGCACCGTTGGTAATTTAGGTGCCGCATAACCACACATATTAAATGCAGCAGGAGCGGGTGTTGTATTTTTCACATGGCTAGCAGCAAATCCCTTTTCTGGAATCGATGTAATGATTGCACCAGAACCTAGGGCAATATTGCGAAGAAAGGAACGTCTATTTGTACTCATTGTATTTGTATTGAAGGTGAATATTAAAGATAAGGAAAACAAATTGTGATTGATATATTGTTAAGATCGCTTTTTAGATTTATTTTTTAGTAAATTTTTCTTCAATTATTTTTCTTTTGGTCCAACATTCATCTAATGGACCACCCGTTGATTTTTGTCCTTGGTGTCTCCAGTCCCCATCAATAATGGAATATCCAAAGGAAAGCGACTTCCCAATACTTTGCGTGGTTTTTGTAAAGTATTCAATGTTTTCGGTATACTTTCCGTTTTGTGTTGTTTGTGTTCCACCTCCGGCATCAAAGAATTTTTTGGTCACTACATTATAACTTACCCATTGAAAGTACTTGCCTGAAATAATTTTCATGGTGCGTCTTGGAAAAAAAGGATTTGCTCTTTTACTAACAATATCATTTGTATAATTTCCGCTAATAATCCAAGAGCCAAATAAATCGCCCGCTTTTCCCCCATCTAACCTCGTTAAGCCGGATAATATATTGCCTAAGAAAAGTTGGCCATCTTTTTTAATTGTTATTGGAATACTTGCAGATAGATTAACCATGGCGGTATCCAGAGAATGCCATTCATAGGATAATTCCATATTTTCCTTATCTATACGATATTTACCACCCCAAGTATAATTAAATTTTTTCTCTACTAAGTTATAGCTCGCAACACTTAAAATATAATCTGTGATTATGACCAATGTTTTAGTATTATTTTCTTCTTTCCCCCATGCCCCCAAAATATTTATATTTGTTTGACTGTTAACACTAGAGGTAAGCATTAGTATACAGTAGCTAGTGAATAATAGAATTTTTTTCATACTCCTCATTTTGTAAAATAAATATAAATAAAATATTGTGGGGAATGCATTTTAAATTGCGATTTAAATTCAAATTATCTCATTCAATAGCGTAGTCTATAAATTTTGTATATTGAGCTTCTCAAGAACTAAATAATTCTATGAAACGCAGAAACTTTATCGGATTGAGTAGCACCATCGGCTTAATGGCCGGAATTTTACCAACAGCTGCAATTGCGGAAACAAAACAATTGGAACAAAAAGGGAAGCGTTACCAAAAGGGCGCTAGTCCTTGGCCAATTTGTTTGGATACCGCCACCATTCGACCGGCCTCCCTTAAAGATAAAGTAAGCATTGCTGCTGAAGCTGGTTTTGATGGCATTGAGCCCTGGGATAGTGAATTAGAAGAGTTTGAAAAAAATGGAGGGAATTTAAAAGCCTTGGGTGCAGAAATTAAAAAGCTAGGTCTGAAAGTGCCAAGTGTCATTGGCCTTTGGAATGCAATACCCGGAACCATGCCTGAGTTTGAAACGTCATTGAAGGAAACGCGCCGACGTATGCGTATGGCGCATGATATTGGCGCCGAACATATTCAAACCATACCCAATACCTTGCCTGAAAATTATAATCAAAAATGGGTGGCTGATAGATATCGTGACATTATTGAAATTGGCATGAAAGAATTTAATATTAAACCCGCCTTGGTTTTTGTAAAATATTTTACGATTAAAACTTTAGGTCAAGCGGTTGGTATAGCGATGGATGCAAATCATCCAAACGCGATGGTCATCCCCGATGTTTATCATATGTATATTAGTGATGGTGGTTTTGAAGGATTAAAAATGTTAAAGGGAGATGCCATTGCAATTTTTCAATTCAATGATGCGCCCAACACGCCTGCGTTTAAAGATTTAAGAGATGAACACCGTGTTTATCCAGGGGATGGTATATTACCACTTGCTTCTATATTTCAAGATCTAAAAGCAACAGGATACAAAGGATTTATTTCATTAGAAATGTATAATCCAAATTATTATAAAGAAGATTTATTACAAGTCGCTAAAACTGGATTAAGAAAAACTTTAGAAGTACTTAAAAAAGCGGGTGTATAAAATTAGAGATAAATTTATTTTCGATATTCTTTATACGAGAATATCATTGATCACTTTTCCAGACACATCCGTGAGCCGGAAACGCCTTCCTTGGTACTTATAAATTAATTGTTCGTGGTTGATGCCCATGATATGTAATAATGTTGCATGAAAATCATGCACGTGCACCGGGTCCTTCACTATATTGTAACTAAAATCATCTGTTTGTCCGTAAGTCATACCAGGCTTGACGCCTGCGCCTGCCATCCACATAGTAAAACAACGCGGATGATGATCTCTGCCATAATTATCTTTTTCTAATTTTCCTTGGGAATAAGCAGTACGACCAAACTCACCACCCCATATCACTAAAGTATCATCGAGCATACCTCTTCGTTTTAAATCCATAATTAATGCCGCTGATGCTTGATCTGTTTGCTTACATTGTTGTTTCATTCCTTGTGGCAAGGAACCATGATGATCCCATCCTTGATGATACAGTTGCACAAAGCGAACATCTTTTTCTAAAAGTTTGCGCGCTAATAAACAATTGGCTGCGAATGTTCCTTTTTCTCTACTATCTGGTCCGTATAAATCAAAAACCTCATCTGACTCATTCGATGTATCCATCACATCAGGTACCGATGTTTGCATTCTAAAAGCTAATTCGTATTGTGACATACGCGCATCTACTTCAGCATCACCCCACACTTCATTTTGTAAATTATTCAGTTGTCCCAAATAATCTAACATTTCTTTACGGTCGGTTCCATCATAGCCCTCGGGATTATTTAAAAATAATACAGGATCCTTGCCTGATCTAAATTGTACCCCCTGATGTTGTGAAGGTAAAAATCCATTCCCCCATAATCTTGCATATAAAGGCTGATCGCGAGAAGCATTTTTTGAAACCAATACGATGAATGCAGGTAAATTTTTATTTTCAGATCCCAATCCATAACTCATCCAAGATCCAATAGATGGTCGACCCGGAAGCTGATGTCCAGTTTGAAAAAAGGTGAGTGCTGGATCATGATTAATTTGTTCTGTATACATGGATTTAATAATACACAATTCGTCTACCACCTGCGCGGTGTAAGGTAATAGATCGCTTACCCAGGTATTACTTTTTCCATGCTGTTTAAAATTTGCAAAGGAGGAGGCAATAGGAAGTAAAGCTTGACTGGCACTCATTCCTGTTAAGCGTTGCCCATTACGAACAGAATCAGGTAAACCCTGTCCTTGCATTTTTATTAAATCAGGTTTGTAATCAAATGTTTCAAATTGTGAAGGGCCACCACTCATAAACAAATAGACTACGCGTTTTGCTTTTGGCGCGATAGTGGGTAAGGCGTCTAATATTTGTTGTTCAAATGTTTTTGTTGAAATACTACTACTTAATAAAGTACCTAGTGCCATCGCGCCCATACCGCCTGCGGTACTTTTCAAAAAATTACGACGTTCAATTTTTTTATTGATTGCCTCAAATTCTTGCGTATATATGTTAAAATCATTTTTCCTTCCCATAAACTTATCTTTTAGTAATGGTTGCATCAGAGTTTAATATGGTGCTTGCAACTACGCTATTCGCAGCAACCCAATAAGGATCTAATGTTGTATTTATTTTATATAAACCTGTATTTATCCATCCTTTTATTTTAGTAGGGTTAGCTTTAAACTTATTGTATTCTCTTTGTTGCATTGCACTTAATAATGCGATTTGTTTTGAAGTAGGTGTAATGCCGGTAAGTTGTCGGTAAGCTAAACCAATAGCTGCTGTAGTATTTTGTTGTTTGGTGATGCTTTCCCCAATCACTTTCGCAGCTTCAACAAAAGTAGGATCATTTAAAGTAACCAATGCTTGTAAGGGCGTATTGGTGGATTGTCTGCGTACTACACAAGAAGCCCTAGAAGGACCATCAAAATTAGCAAGGGTTGGATTGGGAACCGTTCTTTTTAAAATAATATAAAGGCTTCTTCTATATACCTGATCAGTACTGTCCTGATTATATTTGGTCCCATTGATTTCCCACAATCCTTCGGGCTGATAAGGATATACGCTTTTACCTCCCAACTCTTTATTTAATAGACCGCTCGCCACTAAAGCATTGTCTCGAATCATTTCAGCGGATAAGCGAATAGATGGACCTCTTGCTAATAATTTATTTTCTGGATCTTTTTCCATAAGCATGCCACCAGCTTTTGAATCCTGCTGATAAGTCGCAGACATCACCATGAGCTTATTTATTTTTTTAATATCCCAGTTGTTGTCTCGCAATTCAATCGCCAACCAATCCAATAAATTTAAATGACTAGGCATTTCACCCTGATTACCAAAATCCTCTGCTGTTTTAACCAAACCTTTGCCAAAAAAGTTTTGCCATAAATGATTGATAGCAACCCTTGCTGTTAGCGGATTACGTGCATCGGTTAACCACTGTGCTAAGCCATATCTGTTTTTTGGAAGTTGATTAGAGAAGGGTAATATTTTTTCTGGTGTATTTGGAAATACTTGTTTTGTTGGCGCATCATATTGTCCCCTGTTTAACAAAAAGGTTTTTTTAGGCTGTGGCATTTCTTGCATCACCATTAATTCTTTGATATGCTCGGTTGAATCTGCTAATAATTTTCTTTGTGTTTGAAGTGCCAGGTTTGCGTTTTTAATACCTACATTCACTACTGAGTTATAATATTCTTTTAAAACGGCAATATCCTCGTTGCTTAATTCGGTGCTGATTTTTTTTGTAATTAAATCCCAATTCGCTTTTTTTGCCAATACTTTTATTTCAAAAGGAGTTAAAGCTCGGTTATATACAGATACATCATCTAGCTTTCCGCCCTTAACACCAAATCCACGATACCAGGCTCCAATTTGTAATCCTGGTTCATCCTTTGAAAAAAATACAATGTCTTTATATAATTGATCAATCTGTGTTTCCATTTTTAATGGCGCGCCATCAATAAATAAATTCAAACCTTTTGCGGTAGAAGATCCATCATAGGTCATAGTGAGTTGTATCCATTGATTACGGGGCACATCCGTTAAAGACAGTTTTGTAATGGCATTGGAAGGTGCAGTATGTGCCATTGTCATTTCAAGTCGATTATTTTTTAAATAAACATGATAACCTTTGAAATTATACAACCTTTCTGCATTGCTTTTATGAAAAATAACACCCTCCTTCACTTCCTTAGGAATAGTTATCCATAGGCCAATGGTAAAAGGCTCCGATTTTCTGAAAACGCCCACTTCTTTTAAATCCAAATAGGCATCACCATTTAAATATAAACTTTGTCCATTCCCATTTTTTTCAAATTCCAATGGTTCACTTTTTGTATCCCAATCGCGACGTAAAATGGCTGTTTTACTATTGTTGACACTATTTTTTAATGAATCTTCAAAACTAAAAAAGCCTTGTAAATTTTCAACCGGGACGCCCTTGCTTGATATTGTTTTATATTTTTCTTGTTGTATCCATTCATTAAATTCATTGGATGCATTTTCGTAGCTCAATTTTAATTGCGTTTCTTTTTCTTTAACCAATGAATTAATATATTGAATAGTTTTTTCTTGTGCTACCGTAGGAAGCATTAATGTGGGTGTTGGCATATCATCATTCCAAGAGATCTGTCCTGCCTCGCGTACATTATTAAAAAAACTATACAGCTCATAATAATTTTCCTGTGAAACCGGATCATACTTATGATCATGACATCTTGCACAACCCACCGATATGGATAAAAACGCTTCTCCAAAAGTATTGGTACGATCCATCACATATTCTGTTTGAAATTCTTCTTCAATAATTCCACCTTCCTGATTTTGTGGATGATTGCGATTAAACGCAGTTGCAATAATCATATCCTTGGTAGGCGAAGGCATTAAATCACCCGCTAGTTGATAATGGATGAAATTTTTATAAGACATGTTTTCATTGAAAGCACCAATAACCCAATCGCGATAAACCGACATATCCCTGGTTCTATCCACGGTGTAACCGTAGGAATCAGCGAAGCGGGCTAGGTCCAACCATTGGGTCGCCATTTTTTCACCATAATGCGGTGAGCTTAATAAACGGTCTACTTGTTTTTCGTAAGCATTTGCGCTTTGGTCGTTTAAGAATTGGTCTATTTCATCAACGGTCGGCGGAAGACCGGTCAAATCCAAGGAAAGCCTTCTTAATAAAATTTCTTTAGACGCCTGAGGGCTAGGCTGTAAACCTTCTTGTTGTAATCGACTAAATACAAAATTATCAATGGGATTATTCACCTGTAAATTAAAGAGATCAGGAATCGCCTTCTTCTCTGGTGCAACAAATGCCCAGTGTGGCTTATATATGGCACCCATTTCAATCCACTTTATAAGTATTGCTTTTTCCTTTGCATCTAAGGTTAAATGAGATTTTGGATCCGGCATTATGTAACTAGGATCGGAAGATAAAATGCGGTGGTAAAGCTCACTCTTATTTAAATTACCCGGCACAATGGCAAATTTCCCAGGGCTTTCAGGCAAGGGTCCATAAGCCGACGCCTCCATATCTAATCTAAGCCCTGCTTTTTGTTTTGCCTTATCTGGTCCATGACAAGAAAAACATTTATCTGATAAAATTGGTTTTACATGTTCATTATAGTCAATGACGGAAGGTAATTTAAGATACGCCGCATTTACATCCTCGGGTAATTTGGATATGTTTTTAAATGCAAAAAAAACACCAATAAAACCAATTAATAAATAATATTTCTTCATTTTTTCTGAAATTTAAAATCTCCTATTTCGATAGTTACTTTCGGATTTAATTTTTTAAACTGTTCAATCCCATTTAAAGTTACTTTAGTTTTCCATAAATAAAGCACAGATAAGTTTTTTAATGTAGCTAATTGCATAAGCCCTTCATCTGAAATATTCGTACCATAAAGGTTAAGCTGTTCCAATTGTGACAATTGCTTTATATAGTCCAACCCATTATCCGTGATCAAAGTGTTTTCAACATTCAACTTTTTAATATTTTTTAAATCCGCAACTATTTTTATATCATTATCATTGATAGGTAAGTTGGTCAATTTTAATGTTACTAACTGTGCATTAATATTTTTCAATGCTTGTAAGCTAGAATTATTAAAGGGAACTACATTAACAAAATTGGCTATAACAAAATTGGAACCTTCTGCGATATTGGTTAAAATAATATTTTCTTCTTTGAAATCTTCAATGATCGCGGGGCTTATGGGTGCAGGATTTGGTAGGTTTATAATTTTTACGGAACTTTTTATACTATTATTATTTTCAATCTCCTGCTTTTTTGTTTCTGTTATTTCACTATTTACTTTTGCTGGAGTAGCTAAAATATTTTTATCCGTAATGGTATTTTGGGATGCAACATTTTTAAACAATTCGTTATTGGAAATAGTGTCAATAATGTCCTCGAAAGAGGCGCCGGATTTTATCCAGCGTTCAATGATTAAAATTTCATTTTGACTTAACTGATGTTTTCCTTTCGGCGGCATATGTTTTTCATCATCAATTGGCAATACTAAGCTTGTATATAGTGGACTTTTGTAAGTATTACCCGCGACAAATATCTTTCCGTTTTTTCCACCCTTTTTGATGAACATTTCTCCATCCAATCTTAACCCATTTTTCTGTTTTAGTGCAGCGTGACAATTATAACATCTCAATTTTAAGATTGGCGCAACTTGTTCTTTATAAACATTATGTGTTTCAATGGTTAAGGAATCAGCTCCATTTGAAATTTTTTGAGTAATTTTTTTTGCTTCCACTTTTATAGTGTCAACCTGGCTCGTGTTGGAATTTTCATTGGAGTTAAATAAATAATTTTCTCCGTGCGTCAATGTACCACCATAGTGACCTGTAATAAAAAGAAGTAGGGTTAATATGACAGCTAATAATTTTCGGTATTGCTTTAAGAAATAAACTAGTAATCCTATAACTGCAGTGCTAATCCCGGTCCACTGATGTTTTTGAACTAATAACGCATCATATTCGCCGGAGTTGGATAAAATCCATCCTGCAATACAAGCCATCACGGCGCTTATACTCCCAACCAAAAAAGCCAATGAAATAGGAGTGCGTAAATCAACCTTAGTATAATGTTGGTAAACCATCATCAAAACACCCAATAGCAAAATACCAATGGGCAAATGCACAATGACAGGATGTAAGTGACCTATGAATTCAAGCATATGATTTAGATAGAAATAAATAGCAATCTAGCGTATAGCAATTTAACTATTAATTAGTAGGCATCAAAATTTAATAGGGGATTGCTATCTGTTTTGCTTTTGCCAAGGCACTTTACCACTTTCCTGAATTTGCTTTAATAATAAAGCGTTCAATTTTTCTACAATTTTAGGCTCTTGTTTTATTAAATTATTTCTTTCCTCAGGATCTAGCTTAAGATGATATAACTCCAAGGGCTGATAGGGATTATTTTGTAACAATTTCCAATCACCTTGTCGAATTGCGTGATATGCCTTACCACCATATTCCATGCCACCTTCTCTTCGGGTAAAATAAAGCACTCTATTTTCATCAACACTGGTAGTTGTATTTTTTTCACTTATTAATGTATACAAAAAACTTCTTCCTTCAATTTTATGTTTGATAGGAACCCCTGCAATTTCTAATAATGTGGGGTATATATCCATTGTTAAATTTACTTGTGCCGATACGCTACCCGCTTTAATCATTTTAGGCCAACTGATTACAGTAGGAACTCTTAATCCACCCTCATACATACTTTGTTTTCCATCGCGCAAATCACCATTATTTGACTCACTGGGTAGGTGACCACCATTATCACTTAAAAATAAGATGATGGTATTTTCATATTGGCCATTGGCTTTTAATGATGCAATTACTTTACCAATATTATCATCCATATGTTCAATAAAGGCTACTAGCTTAGCTCTTGTTTCTGAAACTTGCGGTTCTCTTTGCTTCACTTTTTGTAACCACGCTGTTGGCGGAGATACAGGGAAGTGCGGCGCATTATAGGATAAGTATAAAAAAAATGGATTTTTTTCACCGACTTGTTTTTTAAAATAATCAATGGACCACTGTGTAAATAGTTCTGTTGCGTGTCCTACGGGTTCAATCGGTTCTTTGTTTAAGCGCATGAAATTTTTCCCATGCCGTAAGTGGGTCCAATAATCATCCATCATATCCTCCAACCAACCATGAAACAAATCAAATCCTTTTTCATTGGGAAGGTTGGGTGATTCTAATCCTAAATTCCATTTACCAATATGCGCAGTGCGATATCCCGCTTGTTTTAATGCTTGTGGTAATAAAATAGTACCTGGTTGCAAGTAGCCCCAATTATTATCGGGTGTGGATCTGATTAATCCCGGAACTCCCACCAAATCGGGAAATCTGCCCGACATCAGTGAAGCCCTTGTTGGTGCACATACCGGGGAATTGCTATAAAAATAATCGAATCGCATACCTGCATTGCGAATTGCATCAATATTAGGTGTTCGAATATCTTTTGTACCGTAATAGGAAACATCATGATATCCTTGGTCATCGGTTAAGATGATGAGAATATTTGGTTTTTTATTTTGTGCATGTATAGCTGTCAAATAATACAAAAAACAAAATAGAAAAAATGGAAACTTTTTTATCATTAGTGTACTATAAAATCATTTTTCAAAACAGAATCACTTGTTAATTTCATACCTAAAATTTAATCTATCAGGCTCTCCAAAATAAGCAACTACCTCCTCCCGAATTTTAATACCACCAATCCGTTCCATTGCTTTTTGCGATCGAATGTTGTTAGCCCCTACATAAAAAGCCACTTTATCTACATAATTAAATGCATGGTTAAGCATTAATGTTTTTACTTCTTTATTGATGGACTTCCCCCAACAACTTCTTGCAAAAAAAGTATAACCAATTTGAATTTCTTTATTAGCTGCGTCGTATGCGCAATAGCGACTGGAACCCAATGCTTCGCCACTTAATGTATCTCTAATTATAAATGCACCACCTGATTCCATCGCTCCTTTAAAATAGTTGGTAAAAGCGTCCAATTTATATCTGTCTGGATTGGGATGTTGTTCCCAAATTAATGGATCGGAAGCAACCAGGTACAGCTCCTCAAAATGAGCTTGCTTCAAGGGTTCTAGCCAAACAATGTTGTTTTTTAAATCGGTGGGTTGTAAGTTCATGAGAAGGAAAAATCAAATTTATATATTAACGAACGATTTTAAAACATTAAAAAACCGCAATCTATTTTACTATTTAAATTTACTATATTTTTATCATACTTAAATCGTTTAGTTCAAATGAAAAAAATCAATATACTATTTTATATTTTATTTTTTTGTGGAAACAGTGGATTTTCACAACAAATAAATACTCCGGTTTTTATTTCAGGCACGGAGGGGTATAAAAGCTTTCGAATACCAGCCATAATTAAAACTCCTAGTAATGATTTGTTGGCTTTTTGTGAAGGAAGGGTGAACTCATCTGGAGACTTTGGTGATATTGATATTGTAATGAAGCGTAGTTCAGATCATGGTAAAACATGGTCGGCGATCAATATAATTGCAACTTACGATTCATTACAGGTAGGCAATCCTGCGCCAGTGTTTGACATGAATGATCCAGCTTATCCTAAAGGAAGATTATTTTTATTTTATAACACTGGAAATAATCATGAAAGTGAAATAAGAAATGGCAAGGGTGTAAGAGAAGTGTGGTATAAAACCTCCCTTGATAATGGATTCACTTGGAGTGCTGGTGTAAATATCACTACGCAAACACATCGACCCATGCAACCAACAGCCAATCCTTTATATAATTTTAAAGAAGATTGGAGACATTATGCAAACACACCAGGTCATGCATTACAGGTTTCCACTGGTTTATATAAGGGTCGTATTTTTATTCCAGCAAATCATTCTGCAGGGGCACCACAAAAGCAAGGGGAGGACTATTTTGCGCACAGTTTTTATTCGGATGATCACGGAGCTACATTTAAGTTAAGCGAAAAATTACATTTACCTGGTAGCAACGAATCAACTGCCGCAGAACTTTCAAATAATAGAATGATGCTTAATGCAAGAAATCAAAAAGGTGATATTCGATTACGCATAGTGGCGATTAGCTCAAATGGCGGCGCTTCCTGGGATACAAGCTATTTTGATCAGCAACTTCCCGACCCCGTTTGTGAAGGAAGCATTTTAAATATTGGCGTAAAAAATAAGAAACAAATACTTGCTTTTTCAAATGCGGCAGATGCTAAAAATAGAAATAATTTAACTTTGCGTATTAGTTTTGATGAAGGAAAAACATGGATAAAAAATTGGATCGTTGATAATGCGACTGATCCAAAAATGATGAGCAATAATTCAGCATATTCGGATCTTGTATTGGCCAACAAGCAACAAATTGGGATTTTATATGAAAAGGATAATTATAGTAAAATTGTCTTTACCACTATAAACTGGAAAAAATCAACAAAAGGGAGGTAGATGAGTAAATTCCAACTAATATCATACCCCAACCTAATTATTTTATTTAAATTGCTCTTATAATACAATCAATTATGAAAAAAATTTTTATTTCCCTAGCGCTTGTGCTTACACTATTTCGCAGTTATGCTGATGAAGGCATGTGGTTGCCCATGTTATTAGGGCAACAAGTGTATAATGATATGGTTAAACGTGGCTTAAAATTAAAACCAGAACAATTATATAGTATCAATAAGTCAAGTATCAAGGATGCGATTATTATTTTTGGCGGTGGCTGTACCGGTGAAATTGTATCTGATCAAGGATTAATTTTTACCAATCATCATTGTGGTTATAGTGCGATTGCAGCTGCTAGTTCTACTCAAAACAATTATTTACAAGATGGCTTTTGGGCAAGCGATAAATCCAAAGAAATTTCAAGTAATCTCTCTGTTAAATTTTTAAATCGAATTGAAGATGTATCTACTAAGGTATTGGCAGCTTTAGGGGAATCACAAGGTGCTGAGCGCGCGCAAAAATATGCCAAGGTAATGGGTGAGATCATTAAGGAGGTTGTTGGTAGTGATGAATATAAGGACGCGGTCGTAGCGAGCATGTTTAAAGGAAATCAGTTCTTTTTATTTGTTTATGATGTATATAAGGATATTCGCTTAGTTGGTAACCCACCTGAAAGTATTGGAAAATTTGGCGGTGATACAGACAACTGGGAGTGGCCAAGACATACGGGTGATTTTTCGGTTTTTCGTGTTTATATGAATAAGGAAGGAAAGCCCGCCAAGTACAGCGCGGATAATGTTCCCTTCAAACCTAAATATTATTTACCTGTGAGCATCAAGGGATTTAAAGATGGGGACTATAGTATGATTTATGGTTATCCAGGCGGCACCAATAGATATGAAACTTCTTTCGGTGTAAAATTAGCGACAGACATCACCAGTCCAACTTTAGTGAAATTGCGTGACATGCGTTTAAAATTTATGTTTGCTGAAATGAAAAAAAGTGCAGCAGTCAAATTACAATTAGCAAGTAATTACGCGAGCATTGCTAACTACTGGAAATTTTTTGATGGTGAAACAAAGCAACTATTAAAGTTTGACATCTACGGACAAAAACAAAAAGTAGAAGCAACTTTTAATGATTGGGCTAAGGGCAAGCCTGCCTATGAAAATATTTTTAATGATTACGCATCAAGCTATGCAAGTTGGACGCCGTATGCAAAGCACCGTCAATATATTAATGAAGGTATTATGGGTAGCCCGTTAATGGCTTATGCAAGTAGTTGGCTAAGTGTTGAAGCTATGTTATCCAATCCAAATGTAAAAGCAGATGATATTAGTAAAGTAATGGAAGCTGCAACTAAATCAAGAATAGTATTCTTAGCGGATGAAAATAAAAAAAGTGACCAAAGTATTTTAGCTTCAGCAGTTGCTATGTTTTATGGTGATGTTGATAAAAGCCAGCACCCTAAAGGCTTTTACGAAGATTTATTTAAAAACTATAATGATATTGATCAAAATCCATACAAATTATTTGCAGCCGATGTATTTGCAAACACCATGGCTTTTGATGATACCAAGTGGAAAGCGTTTACAGACAAACCAAGCATAGACGTTTTAAAAAATGATCCAGCATTTAATGCTGCCAAATCATTTATTGTAAATTATACATCTACAGTAACGCCTAAATACGCGGCGTTTATGAATAAAACTTCTGATTTAGGTCGTTTGTATTTGAAAGGTTTATTTGAAATGAATCCAACAAAAATGAATAGCACTTATCCTGATGCTAATTTTACCATGCGCGTTTCCTATGGTAATATAAAAAGTTACAATCCCAAGGATGCAGTTAAATATGATTTTTATTGCACTTTAAGTGGCGTTGCATCTAAGTATGTGAAAGGTGATTATGAATTTGATTTGCCAAGCAAATTTTTAGATTTATACAAAGCAAAAGATTACGGTCCTTATGCAGATAAAAAAATTGGCGATGTGGTTGTCTCATTTATAACGACCAATGATATCACTGGCGGTAATTCAGGCTCGCCTGTATTAGATGCTAATGGAAATTTAATCGGCTTAGCTTTTGATGGCAACTATGAAGCACTAAGTCATAAGATTGCTTTTGATTCAGAATTGAATCGTACTATTTGTGTAGATGTGCGTTATGTTTTATGGTGCATCGATAAATTAGGCGGTGCGAAACATATTGTAGATGAATTGAATTTAGTGCAGTAAGAAACAACTAAAATTATTCTTTATTACAAAAAAGGGGTCCCGATTTATCGGGACCCCTTTTTTAATAGGTAAAACTTATTTTGAAAATAATTTTTCTAAAAGCCTCAAAGCTTTATTATTTCTGTGATCTTCTTATTGCTTCCTCTGCCTCTTTGTAAATTCTTATCCATGTCAAGGACATATCAATGACTGCAAGTAATGGGCCTATCACGATGACCATAATTACCTCCAAACCTGGTGTATATCCAGTTACGCCATCTAAAGAGGACGCTTTTGATCTCTGATATAATTTGTATAAACAGTAAATCGCTGAAAGAATCCAAATACTTATAATTACATTTTCACTCATAATATTATTTATTTAGCGCAAAGATACGAATTTAATTTTCAATTTTTCCTACGGCTCTGTTATTAGCACCGGTGCGCTTTTGTAAGTCATCGCCTAAGTCAGCACGGGCTTCTTCGGCAAGCGCTTGTAGTTTTTTGACCATATCGGGATGCATCTCTTTTACATCATAGTTTTCGGCCGGATCTCTTCTTAAATCATACAAAGCCATGGGCATATTCACATCCTCTGGCGCTTTTCCAGGATAGCCATTCATTCCTGGCAATTGATTTAAATATGACCTTGAAGGATGTGCAAAAACCAATTTCCAATTATCTATACGTACAGCCTCCAATGAATTTTTACGATAATAGTATAAAAAAGATTTTCGTGGTGTTGCATCCTTATCGCCTTGTAAAATGGGTAGAATACTTACACCATCAATTTTTTTATTTGGCAAGGATGCTTTTGTAATAGCAGCAATGGTTGGAAATAAATCAATGGTGGAAGCCAATTGATTGCTAACGACATTAGGTTGTATAGTTCCCTTCCATCTTATAATACCTGGTACACGTTGTCCCCCTTCAAATGAAGTGCCCTTGCCTTCTCTTAATCCGCCAGTAGATCCTGCATGATTTCCATAATTAATCCATGGTCCATTATCGCTTGTAAAAATCACAATGGTATTATTATCAAGTCCATTTTCTTTTATTGTTTTTAAGATACGCCCAACTGATGCATCAATTTCTTGAATCACATCCCCATATAATCCTTGTTTACTTTTTCCTCTAAAAGCAGGTGATGCATTAATGGGTACATGTGGCATGGAATGCGGCAAGTATAAGAAGAAGGGTTTATTTTTATTTTTTTTAATAAAAGCTTCAGCGGCTGTTGTATATCTTTCAGTTAAGGTAGATTGATCTTCCAATGTTCTTATCTCCATCCATTTGTCATTGTTTTTTATTAATGGCAATTGTGGCACTTTTGATTTATTACTTGCACTGTCAGCCGGCTTTCCATCATAGGTTACAGGCCACATATCATTTGAATAAGGGATGCCCAAATACTCATCAAATCCTTGTTGCAATGGTAAAAATTGTTTGGCATCCCCCAAATGCCATTTGCCATAGATCGCAGTAGCGTAATTTTTTTGTTTTAATAATTCCGCCATCGTCATTTCCTCGGAAGCCAGCCCCACTTTACTACCTGGGAATAGGGCACCGCTAATACCCACCCTATTGGCATAACATCCTGTCATTATAGAGGCTCTCGAAGCACTACACACCGCCTGACTTGATAAGAAATTAGTGAACCTGATTCCTTCACTAGCCAACCGATCAATATTGGGCGTATGAATGTCCAATGCTCCATAACATGATAAATCACCATAGCCCATATCATCCATAAAGATCAATACGATATTGGGCGTGTTTGATTTTTGCTGTGCCTGTCCGGCAACACTCATTATCAAAAATAATAATGTTTTTATTATACTTCTCATAGGGTAGCGATTTGTACTTTTGAAGTTAATCAATTTAAATTAAGTTTCCGTCTCCCTTTTATTAGGTAAACCTTTATCATAATCTAAACGTTTATTTTAAAAAAAGCGTTATTTTTAAAAGGTTAATCATAATTAATAATATTTAAATAAATGACATTGAAATCAAATTCAAGGCGTTCGTTTTTAAAAAATTCGGCGCTCATTTCAGCGGCCTCTGCTTTCCCTACTATTTTAACGAAGGCTTCTACAGGGTTAAAAGCTGGCGAAAAAGTAAACCTTGCTTGTATTGGTATTGGTAATCAAGGGGCGAATGACCTTATGAAATTCCACGAATCAGGATTGGCAAATTTTGTTGCATTTTGTGATACTGATATGGGCGGTCCTCAAACGCTTGAAGTATTAAAAATGTTCCCAAATGTTCCGCGTTTTCAAGACTTCCGTCAAATGTTTGACAAAATGGGAAGTCAAATTGAAGCAGTCAGCATTGGTGTTCCCGATCATTCCCACTTTGCAATCACTATGATGGCATTGGGTTTGGGTAAGCATGTGTTTGTTGAAAAACCAATGGCACGCACTTTTACCGAAGTGGAATTAATGATGAAGGCGGCAAAAAAACATAAAAATCTGGCGACACAAATGGGTAACCAAGGTCACTCTGAAACGAATTATTTTCAATTTAAAGCCTGGTCTGAAGCCGGAATCATTAAAGACGTTACCGCGATCACTGCGCATATGAATTTAGGCCGTCGTTGGCATGGATGGGATACCAGCATCAAAAGTTTTCCAGCTAAGGAAGCCATTCCAAGTACCTTGGATTGGGATACCTGGCATGGCGTAGTGAAGGATCATGATTACAACCATGATTTTGTGAATGGTCAATGGCGTTGTTGGTATGATTTTGGTATGGGCACTTTGGGTGATTGGGGTGCGCATATTATTGATACTGCTCATCAGTTTTTGGACTTAGGTTTACCTACGGAAGTGAGTATGCTAAAAGCGGAAGGACATAACCAGTTCTTCTATCCTAATGATTCTACTATTTTATTTAAGTTCCCTGAGCGTAAAGGGATGCCAGCTTGCGATATTACTTGGTATGATGGTGTAAATAATATTCCGCCATTCCCAGAAGGGTATGGTGATCCAATGGCACCAGATCCAAATATCCCACCGCCTAAAAATGGCAAAGCAAAAGCGCCTCGTTTTAATCCCGGTAAAATTATTTATGGCAAGGATTTAACTTTTAAAGGTGGATCACATGGTGCACAACTTTATATTATTCCAGAAGATAAGGCGAAAGATATGGCAGGAAAACTTCCGGACGTACCAGTGAGCCCTTCTAATCACTATGCCAACTTTTTGAAAGCTTGTAAGGGTGAAGAAAAAACACGCTCGCCTTTTGAAATTGCAGGACCATTAAGTCAAGTATTTTGCTTAGGAGTTATCTCGCAACATTTAAATACGACCATTAAGTTTGATAGAAAAACTAAAAAGATCACTAATAATAAGTTAGCTAATGAAATGTTATTAGGTGCTCCTCCACGCAAAGGATGGGAGCAATATTATAAAGTGTAGTTTATGAAAATTATATAAACTTATTTTATTAGTTTGACGTAAAACAAAGAAGCCGCCCCGAATTATCGGGGCGGCTTCTTTATATAATTCCTACTTAGCTTTATTATTAATTCGGAATCAACTTCAAGGAAATAACCGCTAAGCGGTGTCCTTCTTCTTTATTGACTCTTACTATTTTTAAGAATAATTTATGATCACCGGGTTTCACATTTTGCAATGGCAATGTTTGGGTGCTAAATAAAGTCCCTTTATAATTTTCCATTTTAAGCTCAGCAATTACATTTTTATTTCCTTTGCCAGGCGTGGGCTCATCTTGGAATAAAGTAACTACATATCCTTTATCTAACTGCTGTGGAATGCCATAAGAGAAATCAATTGCTTTTATTCCATCTAAATTAATATTTGAAAATTCTAACCAGCCATCTTCACCACTTAAAAATGCAGCTCTGTGTTCTCTCCAGCCTTTAACATCAACTCTTGTGGTTGCATTGTTACTTGGCATATTAATTATTGAGCTACGAAGTGTAATGCTATTGGTTGCACTAAGTGGTTTAATACCTGCACCACCTTTATCCGTATAGCTTGCGGTGATTTGCATTAAATTTCCTGCACCCATATTTTCTGCTGTTGCTGCAATAGTACCTTTTGCAGGTAAGGAAACATCTTTCTTTTTATTTACACTTAAAATGTAATCAACAATTAAATCTAACTCCTCTTGTTTTAAACTAGGATGAGCAGCCATGGCTACTTCACCCCAAACGCCACCTCCACCTTTAATTATTTTGTTGGATAAGTAGGTTTTATTTTTCAAATCATTTTTATATTTATCCGAAATCATTGCAAAGGTTGGGCCTACTGATTTTTCATTTTCTTTGTGACAGGCTTTACAATCAAGTGTTGCCACTAAATTTTTTCCTTCCATAATTGCAGTCATCACCTGATGACCTACTACCTGTGCTTTATCTGGACTACTTAAATAATCTACTTTTACATAAATTGATTTATTGTCAATGCCGCCTTTCTCTGTAGATCCATCTTCTTTATCTTTTACATTTACTGCATAGGCAATTGGTTTGCCAGGAAAATAAAAGTGATCGCCACCTGTTAAATTAACCTCCACCTTAGGTGATTCGTTTCCTGCGTAAACTTTTATTACTTCACTTTTTGTTACAGCACCCTTGGTATCTTTTACTGCCACAGATATCGCATATTCACCTGCTTTTGTAAATGTAAATGGTGTAGCTGGCGTTTTCGTTGTTTTAATTTGATTACCAAAACTCCAAACATAAGTTAGTGGATCACTGTCAGCGTCAATAGATCCTGTTGCATCTGCTTGAATGGTGAATGGAAGTGTACCCGATAATTTATTGATACTTATTTTTGCTTTAGGCGCTCTGTTGCCTCCATTATAATCAATTCTTGAAATTGCAGCGTCAGCATTTTTTGTAAACCAGCCGCTACCATATTCTAAAACATAAAATCTTCCATCAGGTCCAACTTCAATATCAATTTGACTATTAAATTTTGTGTTGGGCATGAATGCGTCCATTTGCTGATAGTTTCCTTCCGCATCCATGGATACCATTTTTAACCAGCCCCTAATCCACTCATAAAACAATAGCTTATTATTGAAATATTCAGGGTATCTCGTTTCTTTCGGATAAAATTCGCCATGATAAACGGGCCCTGCCATTGCGTTTCGTCCCCCTGAACCCACTTCAGGAAATTCAGTAGAGATGGCGTAGGGGTACCAAATAAATGCCGGACTTACTGGTGGTAATTCAGTTAACCCCGTATTATTTTTTGATAAGTTTAATGGTTTTTTAGGATCAAAAAAGTCACCCACTACCCCTGTTTCATAATCAAATTGTCGATAAGGATAATTGCCTCCAATAAATAAAGGATATCCAAAATAACCTGCTTTACGTGCTTGATTTAATTCATCATAACCACGAGGTCCTTTTTCTTCAAACTTATCTCCACCAGCATCTGGTCCAACATCACCCCAATATAAGAAACCTGTTTTTCTGTCAACAGAAATACGATATGGGTTTCTTGCGCCCATGGTATAAATTTCTGGTCTTGTTTTTGGTGTACCTGGTTTAAAAAGATTTCCTTCAGGAATTGAATAAGAAGCATCTGGATTTATTTTGATACGCAACACCTTTCCTCTTAAATCGTTGGTATTACTTGATCCTCTGCGACCATCATATTGCTCAAATCCTGGACGATTATCTATGGGTCCATAACCTTCTAAAGTATATTTTGAATCTGGTTGATTAAACGGTGTTGTATTATCTCCTGTTGAAATAAATAAAGATCCATCAGGTCCAAAAGTAAGGGAGCCTGCTGTGTGACAACAAATATCTCTTGTTGTTGCTACGTCGATGATCTTTTTTTCTGAGGCCATATCTAATTTCCCGTTCTTAAATACAAATCGAGATAATCTATTGGCTGCAGTATCTTTTGTCGCATAGAACAAATAAACATAATTATTTTTTGCATAATCGGGATCGGCAGTCACACCAATTAATCCTTCTTCCGCATTCACACCTTTGGCTGTTGTTTTGTGATAAACATCTAGCTTGGCTACCTGTGTCACTTTTTTACTAAGGTGATTATAAAACATCACTTCGCCCTTGCGTTGTACAATTAAGATATCAAAATTAGGAAGGATGGCCATTTCAGTTGGTTCATCAAACATACCACCAGCCAATACATTTTTTGTAAAACGATCTTCATCAGGAATCAAAAATGATTTTGCTTTTGAATAATCCAGCTTCACATTATTTCCCATCGCATATTTTATACCCCCTAAAAGATGTTGCATATAAAGTGGCTCATCAAAAGATTCATTTGTATGTCCAAGCTCAGTATAAAAGGCTCTACCGCCATCATAATAATGATACCAAGCCATTGGATGACTATCCCCATGTTTTCCGCCCTCATATGATTTTTCATCAATGCTGATTAGCACTTTAACTTCATTACCTGGTGCTTTTTTAAAATTATACCACTCGTCATATCTTTCCCAAACCGCAGGAAGATGGGCTGTGCTTGGATGTGTATTGTCGTTGACAATTAATTTCGCTGTTTGTTGCTTTGGGTGACTTTGGAAATAGGCACCTACTAATTTTCCATACCAAGGCCAATTGTATTCGCAATCAGTTGCTGCATGAATACCTACATAGCCACCACCTGCTTGTATGTAGCGCTCAAATACAGCTTGTTGTTTATTATCCAAAGCATCTCCGGTCGTACTTAGAAATAAAATCGCACTGTACTTTTTCAAATTTTCTTCGGTAAAAATAGAAGCGTCCTGGGAGGTGTCCACTTTGAAATTATTTTCAGCGCCTAATTTTAAAAGCGCCAAATTTCCAACCTTGATGGAGCCATGCACAAATGCAGCTGTTTTAGAAAACACCAATACTCGGTTTTGTGCACCCACTTGCATGGTTATGACAAGTAAAAATGCGATAAAATAGAATTTCATTTGATTCATAATCGTTGTTTGAATTTTTTCTTGAACACCCTTGGTTCAAGCCTCAATTTGAAGAATGAATTTAATCATTTTATGACTAATATAACAAGCTATAGGGAGGTTATTTATGATTGTCAGGACGCTAGGCGTTTGTCGAGTGAATTATGTTGCTAATGATTGTTAATATTAAATCATTTTTTGAAAAAAAATAGCGGCTTCATTCATTGGCAGCCGCTATTTTAAAGGTGTATTTGCTACGCTTTAAAATATTAAAAAAATATTTTATAATCTATGATGATCTGCTTTCCAGTTTTGAATAGCTGCTTTAATTTCCTTGTTAGATAAGTTTTCCTTGATCGCGCGATCTAATAAAGCTAAGTATTCGCTATCGGGTGCAAAACGAAGTGCTATAATTTGAGGCATTTTTAATTCTGCAGGAAATAATTTTCCTGTTAAAACATAATAACGCAAATTTTCTTCGGCACGAATAGCTCGGTCCTGTGCTTTTAATGGAAATGTGCGAATGTAAATCCATAAGACAGCAAAAATAAATGCAGCCAAGGTTAATAAAGAAGCCAAATATTTATTTTCTGGGGTAGCACGGCATAAATAATTGATGGATCCGCCTAATAAGGCCAATATTGCTAACAGTCCAACGTAATGAAATCCGGGTACCAATTTAGGATGGTTCTTGAAATTTTGTTCTTGCATGTTTATGTATATTTAATTTGAAAGATACTCTTTTTTAATTCGGGAGACCTTGTTATTGTTTTACCCAACCTTGTTAATGGCATCATTCCAAAGGATTACACCAAAGCTTCAAATAATATTTCAACAGGATGTAAAGCTATTTTTTGGGCACCATCTTTTATTTGATGGCGACAACTAGTGCCAGGTGCTGCAATGATGGTATCACTTAACTGATTTCTTACGGCAGGCAATAATACCAATTCACCAATTTGCATGGATAAATCATAATGTTCTTTTTCATAGCCAAAGGATCCCGCCATACCACAACACCCTGATGGAATTACTTCCACTTTATAATTTTCCGGGAAAGATAGTATGGCTTGCGTTGGAGCTACTGATGCAATTGCTTTTTGTTGACAGTGACCATGCAATTTAATGAGCTTTGTATTTTTAGTGAAAGCTTCTTTTTTAATATTTCCTTTGGAAATTTCATTCGCAATAAATTCATCAATTAAAAAAGCATTTTTAGCTAATGCATTTGCTGATGCTATATTATGATCATAGGCCAAATCAGGGTATTCATCTCTGAATGTAAGAATGGCCGAAGGTTCGATACCAATCAATGGTATTGCACTTGTAACTAGTGTTCCAAGTAGTTCAATATTTTGATTGGCAATTTTTTGCGCCTTTCTTAATAACCCCTTGGAAAGCCAAGCCCTGCCACTTTCTACCTGCTTAGGTAATAATACTTCATAGCCTAATTTATCTAATAATAAAACGCCCTTCATTCCAATTTCCGCGTCATTGTAATTGGTGAACTCATCACAAAACAAGTACACCTTTTTATTTGCTTTTGTGTTGTTGGACGTATAATTTTTTTGGAACCACTTTTCTAAAGTTACTTTTGATATTTTTGGCATGGATCTTTTGATCGCAAACCCAGATAATATTTTAATCATCGACCCGGTGATCACATTGTTAATAATAAAATTATACAAACTAGGAAATAGGGAGGCCAGTTTTGCAGCTGCTGTAAAATTCGCAATTAATTTGGAACGGAATGGCACCCCATTGGCGTCATAATATTGTTGTAAAAATTCTGCTTTTAATTTTGCTACATCCACATTGGATGGGCACTCTGACTTACATGCTTTACAACTTAAACATAAATCCATCACCTCATAAATTTCTTTATGATCAAAGCGATTTAATTTATCTGAATTGGTTAAAAACTCTCTCAAAATATTTGCGCGCGCCCTGGTCGTATCTTTTTCATTTTTACTTGCCATAAACGAAGGACACATAGTTCCTCCCGACAAATGAGTTTTGCGACAATCACCAGAGCCATTACATTGTTCGGCATGTTGTAGTATATCCTGTTGGTGGAATCGAAATATACTTTTGAATTCGGGCGTAAACTGACCAGGAGTATACCTTAACATGCTATTCATGGGTGGGGTATCCACTATTTTATTGGGATTAAAAATATTGTCTGCATCCCAAGTGTATTTTACCGTTTTTAATAACGCATAATTTTTTTCACCTACCATTTGTTTTATAAACTCACCCCTTAATCGCCCATCTCCATGTTCGCCACTCAAAGAACCTTGGTATTTTTTCACCAGTGTAGCTACTTCTTGCGCAATGGTTCGGAACAATTCGTTTCCCTCCACCGTTTTCAAATTAATAATAGGGCGTAAATGTATTTCACCTGATCCTGCGTGCGCATAATGTACCGCATGTAAATTATGCTTCACTAATATTTCATTAAAATCTCGGATATAATCAGGTAAGTCGGCTACATCCACGGCTGTGTCTTCAATGACTGGCACTGCTTTTTCATCGCCCGGTAAATTTCCTAAAAGCCCTAGACCTGCTTTTCGTAAGGTCCATATTTTTTTGGTGTCTGTGCCAAATAATACGGGGAAATGATAACCCAAGCCAACTGCACGCATATCTGCTTCTACTTGATTCGTCAAGTCTGTGATTTCGGCACGCGTTGCTTTTGTAAATTCAATTACTAATATGGCACCAGGATCCCCTTGTACAAAAAATCTATTTTTATTTTGCTCAATATTTTCTTTGGTACATTCTAATATATAGTGATCAATTAATTCACTCGCCGATGGATTGTATTTTAATCCAATTAAGTTCGCACGTAAAGCTTCGTTAATACTATTAAAGTGTACACATAATAATCCAATTTCTTTTTCAGGTAAGGGGTTTAAGTGTAATTTAATTTCTGTGATAAACGCCAGCGTGCCTTCCGA
>SYEV01000086.1 GCA_005800655.1 Bacteroidota bacterium | reverse complement strand
GTTTATAACTAATTGATTTAGAAAAACTTTTCGATACAAAAAAAGAGTCCCGATTTATCGGGACTCTTTTTTTTATAATCACATTCGAGTTGGCTCCTTAAATTTTAATTCGGATCTATGTCGATGACAATTTGCACCGATTTGTAGCGAGGGTGTACTTGTATGAGTCTTATAAAATGAAGCAACTGTTGCTTGGCTAGTTTAAGCTGATGAGGCTGCTTTGAAATTTTTATGGATACTTCCCAAATGTATTTATTGCGTACTCTATTGATGTTGGGCTGTGCAGGGCCTAATACCGTTTTCTGTATTTCGGGTCCTAAGGATTGAAAGAAATGCAATGCAGTTTCTTCGGCAATATTATTATCCGGATGTTTAAATAATATGCTCATTAATCGACTAAATGGTGGATAAGCAAAGTGCTTTCTGTTTTGAATTTCAAATTCATAAAAAGCAAAATAGTCATGGCCCTTTACATATTGCACAATGGGGTGTTGGGTTTGGCTTACTTGAATGATCACTTTTCCATGGTCGTTTTTTCGTCCAGCCCTTCCACTCACTTGTTCCATCATTTGGAATGCACGTTCATTGACGCGATAATGATTAAAGTTGAGTAAGCTATCTGCATCTACAATGCCCACCAAATCTACATTTTCAAAATCAAGTCCTTTTACCACCATTTGTGTTCCGACTAAAATGTCAATTTGTTTTTGTTCAAATTGTTGAATCAAATGATCATGCTCATTTTTCCCTTTAACATTATCATAGTCCATTCTTGCAACATGAACACCCGGTAAGGAAAGCATTAATTTTTCTTCAATTTGTTCCGTTCCAAAGCTTTTTTGTTTGAAGCTATTTTTTCCACAGGCTTCACAAGTATTTACAATGGGATATCCCGTACCACAATAGTGGCAGGAAAGCATATTTTTTGCTTTGTGATAAGTAAGGGTAACATCACAGTGTTTACAATGGGGAATCCAGCCACAGGTTTCACAAATAAAATAGGGTGCATATCCTCTTCGATTCTGAAATAAAATAACTTGCTTTTTATTTTCAATCGTTTTTTTAATTTCGGATAATAACACTGGGGTTAAAATTGCACTATTGGCTGGTTGCTTCTTAGTGTCGATCAATTCAATTTTTGGTAAACATGCCTGACTGAATCTTTCATTCAAGTAGGTATAACCAAACTTTTTATTTTTGGCATTATAAAATGTCTCTACGGAAGGCGTTGCTGATCCTAGTACCACCTTTGCATTTAATTGATTTGCGTAATAAATGGCGGTGTCCCTTGCTTGGTATCTAGGTGCCGGCTCCTGCTGTTTATAAGATGGATCATGTTCCTCATCAATAACAATCAGTGACAAGTTTTTATACGGTAAAAATAAGGCAGATCTTGCACCCAACACAATTTTAATTTCACCCGTCTTTACCTTGTTCCATATTTCAACGCGTTCGTTGGGGTTAAATTTTGAATGATAAATGGCGACACTACCTCCAAAGTATTGTTTTAATCTGCGAATCATTTGTGCAGTTAGGGCAATTTCAGGAAGCATATATAATGCCTGCTTACCTTGTTTGATTATTTCATTGATGAGCGATACATAAATTTGTGTTTTACCACTTCCAGTAATGCCATGTAACAAACTAACATTCTGTGTTTCAAGTTGTGTTTGTATATCTTGTAACGCGTTTGTTTGCGCGGAAGTAAGCGCATGAAAATGAATATCGCCTTTGGAATGATCTACAGCTAATCGGTCCACTTTTCTTTTTTCTGTTACTAAAACTCCTTTTTCAATGAGTGCTTTTAATTGTGTATGCGATGCATTTGCTTTTGCTAAAATTGCTTTTTGCGAAACTTCGCCTTCTGTTTTTTGGAAGTGCAAAAATGATAATAATAAATCTAATTGCTTTGGTGCTCTAGACCAGCTATTTAATAATTTTTCTAACGCCGCCTCCTCATGAAAATCTGGATGAAGCGTAATGTATATTTCTGATTTAATGGTGAATTTGTCGCGCATGGTTTCTTGTACGATACAAATTCCTTTTTGAATCAGCTTATTTACAACAGGGTAGACCGACTTTTTATTTAATAGTTTTTGAATTTCAATTAAGCTTAACTCTTTTTTTATTTCAAGGGCTTCACTAATGATGTATTCTGAATCGCTTAAGTTTTTTATGTCAATATTTGCCTCTTCTTGTAAAATAAAAATACTTTCGCTTGAAATTTTCAAGTGACTTGGAATAGCAGCTTGCATTACTTCGCCTTCGGAACACATGTAATATTCGGCCATCCATTCCCATAGCTTTAGTTGGTGTTCGTATACGATGGGTTCCTCATCTAATATATCGATAATTGGTTTTGGATTAAAGCCATCTGGTTTTACATCGCTTAACTTTTTAATGATACCAGCATACCTTTTATTTACACCTAACATCACTTCTACACGCATACCGATCATGACGTCGGACTCCATGGATGGTGGTATCATCCAGGTATAGTTTTTTGGAAGCGATAAGGGTATGATAATTTCTGCGTACATAAGGGTCGATTACAAAAATACGCTATGCAGGTGGATAGTTTCTATATCTTCTTAAGCCTTGTTCCATTAAATTAAAAACTTTTTCTTTCAGCTCCTCCACTTGATCTAGGGTGTAGCCTTGCACTTGAATGGTTTCTAAATAAACCACCCTGCTAATGCCAGGGGTGAGGGTTAAAACACTGTTAAAATGCATCCTTTCGACGGTATCCACTAATAATACTGGTTGTATAGGCACTTTCAATTCAATGGCTAATTTAAAAGCGCCATTATAAAATGATTTTAAAGGATACTGGTCGGTCATACTAAATGTGCCCTCAGAAAAAATAAAAATGGAGGTTTTGTTAAGCAAAGCTTTTTTTAAATTGCGCAAGCTTTCGGCCCGCTTGTCAGGGTTACTTCGATCAACCATAATCACCGCTTCACGATAAATCCAACCGAAGATGGGAATTTTTGAAGATTCAAATTTGCCCAAGGGTTTAATGGGTTGGTGCTTTAATTGAACAATGGGGGGAATATCCATATAGGAATTATGATTGCCAACAAAAATATGTGCTTGGTTAAATTGATGTGGCGCTTCATAAATTTCTTCGTGCCTTACCCCTAAAAAAAAGTATAATATTTGAGACCAATATCTGCAAATTTTATAAATCCTATGACTCAATTTTTCCCTGCCAAAAGGAAGCACCAATGCCATGGCGATCACCGATAATATGGTTAATAAGGCAAATATAAGAATTGCGTAAAAACAGTAAATGAGCTGAAGGAGTCTCGTGGCTTTTTTCATTGGTGCCACTAATATAATAAAAAAGGCCCGAATAGAAATTCAGGCCGTACGATTGCTTGCTTAAAAACCGAAAAAACTAAAATTTATATACTGCAGCTATAATAAAACTGGTATTGCTTCCAGTAGCAATATTATCGCTGTTAAAGAATAAATTATCTTTTGCATTATCCAGTCTTAGCTCTGGGATAATAGTTAATTTTTTTATTTTATAATTCATAGATAAGGTATTCGCAAAAATAGACGTACCAAATGCACCTGCAGAAAGAGCACTTTTATCATCAAATATTTCAGATCTTAAGGTGAAACCTATTTTGCTAGATGGATCATAGTTCATATACACTGCGTTACTTTTCCAGTTGGAACGAGCGCCATCTTTAGCACTATAAATGGTGCCATCATAATTAAGTGTAAATTGAGTTGAAATGGTATTATTTATTACTACGTCAAATTGAGAAAAACTGGTATTACCTCCAGTGTTCCCACCTTGGTAGTTCGCGTAAATTGATGTTTTATCTTCAAAAAGCTTGGTACTAAATTGTGCAATCAATACTTTACTTGAGGAGATAGTGGTCACATAGTCAGTAGGGTTGGCAATGCCAATCATGAAACTTGATTTTCCTGATAAAGCATACTCCGCTTTTATCCCCGTATGGAAAAATGGGCCATAAGAAAATCCATAAGACATGCTATAGTTTCTATTCAATGGGGCATCTAGTAATTCATAACCAACATGGGTAGCCCATTTACCTGCGCTTATTTTAAGTTTTTCAGTTAAGCTGTAAGATACATATGCTTGTTTTAAATAAGCCAAAAAGCCATGATCATTATAGGAGAATTCTTCTGCTCTTTTTCCAAGGCCAAGGTCAACGGTAGCTGCAAATTTTCCTATACTTTGATCCACTTTTAAACTAGCCATACCTAGGGCTAATTTTTTATTTGAATTGGTAAAACTGGTTAGGTTATTGGTAACGCCAGAAGGAGCCGAAAAGCTATTCCTGAAATAAGCGTCGATAGAACCACTTGTGGTGATGCTATATTTAGGGGCAGTTGAATCTGATTGAGCGAAACTGGTATTAAAAATTGAAAATAGGATTACAATTAATGAAATTTTTTTTATCATTGTAATAGATTTTAATTTTATGATGGGTACAGCAGATGGGCTTTTCTCAGAAGCTAATCACCGCTGTACCTGTTTTAATTTATGATTTTAGTGGATTTCTGCCATATTTTTCGTCGTGTTGTGAAGCATCTAATCCTAATTCTTCATCTTCTTCGGTTACACGCAAAGGCATAATAGTAGCGATGAACTTAAATATTACAAAGGATATAGAAAAGCTATACGCCACCACAATTAACATTGCTTTTAATTGCACTAAGAAGAAAGCCGGATTACCATAAAACAAACCATCATTACCAGCTGTATTTACGCCTTTAGATGCAAAAATTCCAGTCATTAACATACCGACCATTCCACCAATTCCATGACAAGGAAATACATCTAAAGTATCATCCACTCTTGATAATTTGAATGCATGACTCGCTACATTTGAAATTATAGCAGCGACCAATCCAATAAAAATACTTTGTGGAATTCCAACAAATCCAGCTGCTGGAGTAATGGCTACTAGTCCAACAACTGCACCAATACAAAATCCAAGAACGGAAGGTTTTTTTCCTTTTAATACATCAAAGAACATCCATGCCAACCCTGCGGCTGCTGCGGCAGTGTTGGTGGTCGCAAATGCATTTACTGAAAGTGCGTTGGCGCCTAATGCAGAACCAGCATTAAATCCAAACCAACCAAACCAAAGTAAACCTGTTCCAATTAATACATAAGGGATATTCGCTGGTGGAATTTCTTGTTGTTCTAATTTTGAGCGACGAGATTTTAATACAATGGCACCAGCTAATGCTGCACAGCCTGCACTAATATGGACTACCGTTCCACCAGCAAAATCTAAAGCGCCCATTTTAAATAAAAATCCTTGTGGGTGCCATGACCAATGCGCTAATGGGGCGTATACCAAAATAATAAATAAGATAATAAATAATGCATAGGAGGTAAACTTGATTCTTTCTGCAACAGCTCCTACCACTAAGCCTGGTGTGATGATCGCAAACATCAATTGAAATAACGCGAACAACAATAATGGGATGGTCATTGCGGATCCGCCTTGTAAAGTTGGAGCGCCATCAACTACCCCTTTAAAAAATAAATGGGTCATTGGATTTCCAATAATACCATTGACACTTTCTCCAAAACATAAGCTGTAACCAAAGGTTACCCATATAACAGAAACAATACCTGCGGACACCATGCTTTTGATCATGGTGGAGATGATGTTTTTACGATGTACCATTCCGCCATAAAAAAAGGCGAGACCCGGTGTCATTATAAACACTAGGGCGGTGGCTACTAAAATCCATGCAATATCTGCTGCGCTATATTCGCCAGCATAACTTGGAAGTTGTGGGACAAATAAGGCAAATACTGCTACGATCAATAATAGAACGAAAGGCGTAAATTTTTGTACTACTGGGTTTTTCATTTGTGGTAGGTTTAGTATTAAATATATATATATATGTTGTTTATAGAGTAAAAATAATTAAAAAAGACATTAATTATT
>SYEV01000085.1 GCA_005800655.1 Bacteroidota bacterium | reverse complement strand
TAAGAAGGTCCCAATTTTTCACTGGTGGGAATCAGTTTATTTAAGTTTTCTAGTCGGATATACGCCTTTAATCTTTTGATCATGAAATGCAAAAAAGCATTTGCAATAGGGCGATTGGTTAACGTAAAATTATTCTGCGTATAAAATTGTCCAGTGAAAGGCATATATCCATCTGCTCTATAAGATGTGTGATATATCAATTCTAATCCTGTAGATAAATTTAAATTCTTGTAAAAATTTCCTTCAAATGCCAAGCGCTGCCTGGTTAATAATAATGGCACATGAATAGGGCTTGATTGATCAACCAATTGTAAATTTAATTGATTATACCAGTTCCAATGTGTAGATAACTTTAATTTTTGCTCGGCTTGGATCCTCAAATAACTAATGGCCCCTCCGTAGGTATTGGCTTGATAACCATTGGAGAAGTAATTGTAATTATTGATCAACTGATAATTTACTTGCGCTAACCATGCTGATTTATAATTACCAATGACCCCCATCAAATCAATGGTATTTTCTTTTTTGATTCCTGCAAGCCCAATGATTGGGAATTGTGTACGACCCAATAAGTTAGCGGAGGGGGTTCGGTTGTAATTTTGGAAGGACAATTTCATATAATTGCCCTTCGTATTTAAAATTCTTGACAAATAAACCTTGGCTTCATAATCACCAGCATGATAACCATTGATATATAACTTTCCAGAGGCCAACATATCCCACAACTGATTCCTAGTTTTATTTTTATAAACCGCAAATGCATATAAATCATAATTACTCCATCCGGATTGACTAGGAAAGCTGGCAGTATAATTGATATATCCAGTAGCTAGTTGTAAAAATTGATTACTATTGTTTTTTTGGGGATAGCTGATCAAACTAAATTCATCATTCAACACTTTCCAATTGTCTTGAAAAGTAATATCTTTACCTGAAGGGATTGTAAAATTGAAATAATTCTTATACCCTATAGAATCTGGGTTTTGGTCATCAAATAAGTATTGGCTTGTTTTAAATTTGATTTCATTTTGAAAACGTAATCTTGGATAAAACATATAAGTAGTAACCGTATCCTTTACAATAGAATCCTTTTGGCCCACATCATACGTTTGCTTTAACAAAAATAGATTTTCCTTATAGGTCGTACCAGTTGAAATTGAAGTATTAAATGGGTTTTTAAAGGTCATGCCGCTCACGCCCAATCTTGTATCCAATTCATAGGGATTACCCAACGAAAGACTATCTAATAAATCAGACTTAATTAATCCCCCATTTTCAGAAGAGGCTACTTTGTTTGTGATCATAGTCAAGAAGGATTCATAGCGTTTTCTTTTGGATTGAAAATGCGCGGTCATACGCATATTATTTACATTGGCACTTTGATTTTTTACATTCCCGGGGGAATTACTAAATCGATAATCAAAGGCAAAATTTAATTGCTGCTTTTTATTTTGCGTATGCTTAACTTCAATTAATTGTTCCCCCTTTCCGCCAATCAAATAACCTAACTCAGTGAAAGGCCTTGTGGTTTGATAAAAAGGAGTTTGTTCTAAAGTAAAATTATATACATCATAGGCATGAAAGCCTAAGTCCAAACCCGCGTTTTGAATGTTATTAGTCAAATACGACTTACTTGCTGCACCTAAATTTCCCAAATTATAATGTGTATAGGGCAATGGATAGTGTACAAAAAAATCATTGATACTGGTATCCATTTTTTTGATGTCATTGCTATTATACAACTTATAATAAATGGTAATTGAATCTGCATTTTTATCCCTTAACTGAAGTGAGTCATTCCCTTTTTTAGCAGCAGGTCTTCCCCCTGAAAATCCACCCATCCCGCCACCACCCATCATATCATTTGTGGCTTGTAAAACCTTTTGTGCTTTAACCTGAATCTGAAGGCTACAAAGGAGGATACTTAAAAAAATAATACGCTGCGTAAATGACATGCGAAATATTGAATTAGGAAATTTGTTTAACTAAATCACTAATAATAAGTGTCAACTTGGGTTCCGCGGCATTGGCTGCTTCTAATACTTCAGCATGTGTTATCACATTATTATCTTCACGAATTCCTAAATCAGTCACTACACTTATCGCAAAAACTTTCATGCCACAATGAACTGCTGCAATATTTTCTTGCACTGTACTCATTCCAACCACATCGCCACCCACTGCTTTAATTAATTTATATTCGGCTCTTGTTTCAAAAGTAGGACCAGTCACGCCAACATATACACCCTCATGTACTTTAATTTGATGCTTCGCGGCAATTGCTTTTGCTTGATCAATAAAACTTTGCGCGTAAGGCTCACTCATATCTGGGAATCGGGTACCTAAGTCTGATTCGTTTTTGCCAATCAGTGGATTAATGGAGAATAAACTGATGTGATCTTTAATAATCATCAAATCGCCCACTTCATAATCAATATTAACCCCTCCTGCCGCATTGGATAAAATTAAATTTTCAACGCCTAATAATTTTAAGACACGCACTGGATAAGCAACTTGTTCCGGAGAGTAGCCTTCATAAAAATGAAACCTACCTTCCATCACCCAAACCTTAACCCCATTTAAAGTGCCTAAAATTAATCGACCTTTATGGCCTTCCACCGTACTCACTGGAAAATGAGGAATCTGCGTATATTGAATTTCAAATTCTAATTGAATTTGGGTTGCTAAATTTCCTAATCCACTTCCCAAGATAATCGCTGTATGCGCTCTATCTTTTATTTTTGATTGAATAAAGGACGAAGTTTCATTTAACTGGGTCATTAATGGCGTCATATTTTCCTATTATATTAGGCACAAATATAACAAACAGTCACTGATTATACCCCAATATTATGACTGCTTCAAGGCAGTCGTATCGTGTTTTAACACCCAGTAAGCAATTATTGCACTCAATCCCATTAATATGGCACCGAATAGAAAGGCGGCACCCGGAAAGTAGATATGCGCTGGGTCATTTTTAATAGAGAAATAAGAGGTCAATCCAATCATCATCGATGGGCCAAAAATAGTGGTCAAACTATTTAATCCTGTTAATGATCCCTGCAATTCTCCCTGTTCATTTTTTGGAACATGTGCCGAAATTAGCGCTTGTAAAGCAGGTCCTGAAATGCCCCCAAAACAATAAGGCACCAAAAACAAAAACATCATCAATCCTTGTGTTGCAAAAGCAAATAATGTTAATCCAATGGCATATAATGCAATTCCAATGTAAACACTTTTTTCATTTCCTAATTTTGGATTTACCACTCTAATGAGTAAGCCTTGTACCAAACTAACTAATACCCCAACTACTGCCAATGAGATGCCAATCATTTTAGGTGTCCATCCAAATTTATTGATGTTGGCAAAACTCCAATTGCTTTGCACAGAATGCGCTGCTAAATAAATTAAAAGTAATGAGCAAATTAAACCAAGTACTGCTGGATATTTTTTTAGTTTTAATAAGGAGGCAATCGGGTTGGCTCTTTTAATCTCAAATGAGCGACGGTGTTCCATATCTAAGGATTCAGGTAATACAAAATAGCCATACAAAGCATTCACCAGTGCTAATCCAGCGGCTACCAAAAATGGGATCCTAGTTCCTAATTCTCCCAATAAACCTCCCAACATAGGGCCGATGATAAAACCAAGACCAAAAGCAGCACCAATCATTCCAAAATTTTGTGCCCTATTTTTTTCATTACTTATATCAGCCATATATGCAGTAGCTGTAGTAATACTCGCACCCGTAATTCCTGCGATCATTCTTCCTACAAACAACCAACCAATCGTTGGCGCAAAAGCTAAAAAAATATAATCCAAACCAAAACCAAGTAAGGAAAAAAGTAAGACCGGTCTGCGACCATATCGATCACTCAAGCTTCCCAAAATGGGTGCAAAGACAAATTGCGTAAGACCATAGATCAAGGTTAAAAATATGGCAGGCTGTGATATCGCACTAATATTTGTCCGATCTGTTACGTGTAATAATTCTTGCAATAGTTGAGGTACCACTGGAATAATAATCCCAAAACCCATCACATCAATTAAAATGGTGATGAATATAAAACCTACTGCTGCTTTTTTGGGATTAGCCATAGTACTTAAAATGAGTTTGTCAAATATACATGTACTAAGGTATATTTCAAAAAGCAGTTAACTAACAGCTAGTAATTCAAACGTCGCAAGCCAGCTAGGCCTCATTTCTAAATACCACCACCCCATCAAAAATATCAATCAAAATCTTTTTGGTTTTATCTATCTCCCCACTTAATATTTTTTTACTAAACTCATTCACCACCATTTTCTGTATCAATCTTTTTAATGGTCTTGCCCCCAATTGTAAATCAAAACCTTGCTCGGACAAATATTCCACCAAATAATCTGAAAAATCAACTTGTATTCCGTTTTCAGCAACCAATGATCTTAAATTGTTTAATTGAATTTTTACAATCGAAGCCATTTGTTTTTGTAATAAAGGAGAGAACATGATTATTTCATCTACCCTATTTAAAAATTCAGGACGAATAGTTTGTTTTAATAATGCCATGACTTCCAGTTTGGACTGCGCTGTTTTTTCTTCCACATTGGTTTCATTGACATCTTCAAAAGCATCTTGAATTAAATGACTTCCAATATTACTAGTCATGATAATAATGGTATTTTTAAAATTCACAGTCCTTCCTTTATTGTCTGTTAAATGACCATCATCCAAAACTTGTAATAAAATATTCCAAACATCGGGATGCGCTTTTTCAATTTCATCTAATAGCACCACACTGTAAGGCTTTCTTCGAACTGATTCGGTTAATTGACCACCTTCATCATAACCCAC
>SYEV01000084.1 GCA_005800655.1 Bacteroidota bacterium | reverse complement strand
CGCCAGAGTAACCAGGATTTGCGCTAATTTGAATTTGGTAGGAACTGCTATCACCTTCATAACCTGTTTGCGCACTTAAATAGCCTTTACCATAAACAATATCATTGTCATTGCGTGGAAAACCTAGGGTGAAAATTTCTTCACCTAAGTCAGAAATTTTTCGACGAATTGCGTAGGGGATAGTCTTGGGTTGTTTGTAATCCTTATCTTCTATTTTTAACAAAGCAAGGTCATTTGTTAAATCGCTGTAAATAATGGTTGCATTTAATTCCTGTCCTTTGCTATTAATAACAATCGCGCCGTTGCCTTTTAATACATGCGCATTGGTGATGATATATCCTTTGGTGTCAATTAAAAATCCAGAACCACCGCTTATTAATTTTGCATTTTCAGGAACCTTTGTTTTTACTTCATTCAATAAATGTCCTTGTACTTGTTGATTCTTTTTAATTACCTCCACTGCCTTACTTAATTGTAATAATTGAGAACCATTTAAACTAGGAGATAGGTACATTACAATAATAGAAGTAAAAATGACAAAAAATCCACCAAATGAAGCGGCGATGGCTATTACTTTTTTATATTTCGACCACAATTGAATTACTTTGATTTGCACCCCTACTGCTTCAATAGGCGCCCATTCCCCATTGGCTAATAAATTAGAAAAAACTTGTTGAGATGTATGCGTAACATTTTTTCGCTTCGCATAGGTTTCCATTTGATCTAAAAATAGCTTGTGTTCAACAACCATTTGATCAATGTCTGCTGATTTTTGTCTGATGACATCAAATTCCGTCCTTTCCTGATCCGACAATTCGCCAGACAGGTATTTTTCAATGGTCTCTAATAATTGTATGTCTTCCATAATTAATCTCCTATATTATATTGCGCAAAAAACAGTTTTTTTAGGCGCATCAAACATTTATATTTTTGGTTCTTGGCATTATCAGCATTGGTATATCCAAACTGACTAGCTAGTTCCTGCATCCCTTTTTTATTTAAATAATACCCTTCTAACAAACTTTTACAAGGCTCTCCTAAACTATTTAATGCCCGATCCATAATTGCGAAAGCAGCATCTTTTTTTTCAATTTGCCCCATATCCATTTCGATAGATATACTCTCTTCGTTTTCACTCAATGGACTACTGTATTTACCCATTTGTTGTAAGCGTTTTAACCACAAGTGCTTACAAATTGAAAATAGGTAGGTTTTAATTTGGCAGGTGAGGACAAATGAGTCCAATTGTACTTTTTCATATAAAGCAATCATTGCTTCCTGAAAAACATCCCTTGCGTCGTCAAAACTTCCATTGTTATTTTCTACGAAGTGCTGAATCATCGTAAAATGACTTTTATAGAGTGTTTCCACTGCTTTGGAGTCATTTTGAGCTAATCCCTTTAATAGGGCTTGTTCATTGAGTTCAGCTTTCAAGGTATTTATACGTATTTGAGGCAAAAGTAACCCAAAAAGGGTTCTTTTATATTTTTTAGGGGCAGAAGGTTACCTTTTTATCCTTTTTGTATTAAGAGTATTAATTAATTAATTTAAAACAAATTTTATGAAAAAAGTATTCGCAATCTTAGCTATCGCTGCTTTAACTGCTTGTGGTGGTGCTTCAACTGAAGCTACAACTGATACAGCTGCTGCTGCAACTGTTGACACAGCTGCTGCTGCAACTGTTGACACAGCTGCTGCTGCAACTGTTGATACAACTGCTGCTGCAAAATAAATAATTGAGCTGTTGGTGGGTTATTTATAACCCCTACTTGCCAACTGACAGTTATCGGAACAGTTTCATATGGCAAGCAATCGTAAGAGTCCCGCCGTTTCTACGGGGGGACTCATTTTTTTAGCCCCCCCCAGCACCTGTCTAGGGTATCCCCAAATTTGTAGGATTGACCAGCCATAATTCGCCGATTAGTTACCTAAATGAATTGAACACATTTCTTGTTTTATTTCAACTAATGTGTATTAGTGGTTTGTAAATGAGCGAGTTGTAAAACAACTATTTGTTAGTTTTGGCTTTATTTATAGCAAACAATTTTGTCAATTAGCCTATATTGATTACCTTTGTGGAACGATGAAAGCAAATATTAACAATTGGTTTTACTTTTTCTTTTATTTCTACTTTAACCAAAGTAGCCGGGTAATATTTGTAAAAGCATAAAGAAATTAAATAAATATACAATCCCGGCCCAACAGTCGGGATTTTTTTTTCCAAAAATGAAGCATGGGTATAAATGAAAGTTTGAAGTGGAAAAAGCTAGTGGAGATAATGAAATGGAAAATAGAGCGTAGAAAAGGATGTAGAAAAAGTAAAGCGAGATAGACGGTAATGACTGGAGCGTATAAAAATTTAAAAAATGGGTTTAAGATAAATGAATAAAAAGGTTACGATACAAGGTTACGAAGGAAGTTTCCACCAAGTGGCAGCGATGCATTTTTTTGGAAAAAATGTGCAGGTAATTACTTGTGATACTTTTAGAGAAGTGGTGAAGATTGGTGGAGATGTTAAATTGTCTGACGGGGCTGTGATGGCAATTGAAAATTCTATTGCTGGGAGTATTTTACCAAATTATAATTTAATACAAAAAAGTAATCTTCAAGTGATTGGTGAAGTGTATTTATCTATCAGTCAAAATTTATTGGCGAACCCTGGTGTAAAGCTAGAAGATATTAAGGAAGTGCATAGTCATCCAATGGCGATATTGCAATGTTTGGATTATTTAGAAAAATATAATTGGAAATTAGTGGAGTCAGAGGATACCGCATTAAGTGCTAAAATAGTGCACCAATATAAAAGCAAACATACGGCAGCGATTGCGAGTAAATTTGCCGCACAATTATATGATTTAAATGTATTAACACCCGATGTCCATACTTTGAAAAATAACATCACTCGCTTTTTGATTATGGAACCTAAAGTTTCAAAAACAGTGATCGAAAACGCGGACAAGGCATCTGTTTATTTTCAAACAGATCATTCAAGAGGTATTTTGTCAAAGGTATTGGCTAAAATAGCCCAAGGAAAAGTAAACTTAAGCAAATTGCAGAGTATGCCAATCCCTGGAAGCACTTTTAAATATGGCTTTTATGCGGATTTGGAATTTGACAATAAAAAGCAAATGGAAAAGGTGTTGGAGGATATGAAAACTTTAACGAATAGTTTGAAAATATTTGGGTTGTATAAAAAAGGAAAAGTAGTAAAAGGATAAAGATGCATGTAACAGTTTCACATAGATTAGAAGGAATTGGTGAATATTATTTTTCATCCAAGCTACGCGAGATTGATGAACTCAATAAAGCCGGCAAGGGGATTATTAATTTAGGAATTGGCAGCCCTGATTTACCGCCACATCCTGATGTTATAAAAATATTGCAAGAGGAAGCTAGCAAGGACAACGTCCATGCTTATCAATCTTACAAAGGGTCTCCCATATTAAGGGAGGCCATTGCAAATTGGTATAAAAAGTATTTTAAAGTGGCTGATTTAAATCCAGCAACTGAGATACTTCCGTTACTAGGAAGCAAGGAAGGGATCATGCATATATGCATGACCTATTTAAATGAAGGCGATCAGGTATTAATTCCAAATCCTGGTTATCCGACATACACAAGTGCAGTTAAGTTAGCGGGTGGCACTCCGCTTTATTATGCATTAACTGCCGAAAACAGTTGGGCACCTGACTTTGAAAATTTAGAAAAATCAGATTTATCAAAAGTCAAGTTGATGTGGGTGAACTATCCGCATATGCCAACAGGTCAAAGTCCTACTAAGGAATTGTTTGAAAAATTAGTAGCCTTTGGAAGGAAGCATCAAATATTGATTTGTCATGACAATCCTTACGCATTCATTTTAAATGATCAACCGAAAAGCTTATTAAGCATTCATGGTGCGAAAGAGGTAGTGATTGAATTAAACTCTCTTAGTAAAAGCCAGAATATGGCAGGTTGGAGAGTGGGCATGTTAATTGCCGCCGAGGACCGAATCAATGAAATACTTAGGTATAAATCCAACATGGATAGTGGTATGTTTTTGCCTGTGCAATTAGCAGCAGCCAAAGCATTAAGCTTGGATCAAAGTTGGTATGACTCCGTGAATAAAATATATACAGCACGACGTGAAAAAGTATTCGAATTATTAGATGTTTTAAAATGTGCCTATTCAAAACAACAAGTGGGAATGTTTGTTTGGGCAAAAATTCCCGCTACTTACAAAGATGGTTATGCGTTAAGTGATAAGGTATTGTATGAAGCCAATGTTTTTATGACCCCTGGTGGCATATTTGGTAGTGCAGGCAACGATTATATCAGAGTAAGTTTATGTGGTTCATTGGAAAAATTTAGTGAAGCAATAAAAAAAATTAAAGCATGCGTTTAGCAGTGGTGGGTATTGGTTTAATGGGAGGGTCCATTGCATTGTCTTTGAAAAAGAAAGGCTTTGTTAGCCATGTTATTGGCGTGGATCAAAACATAGAACACCAAAAGCAAGCTTTGCAATTAGGTATAGTTGATGAAATTATGTCCCTGGAGGACGCAGTAACATCTTCCGATATCATTGCGCTTGCCACACCGGTTAATGTAGCTGAATTATTGTTGCCCACCATTTTGAATTTAGTGAACAAACAAGTTGTTTTTGATTTAGGGTCTACTAAGGAAAGTATTGTAAATGTCGCGAATGCACATTCCAATAAAGGAAGATTCGTTCCAACACATCCAATGTGGGGTACTGAATTTAGTGGTCCAACAGCTGCACAAACAGATGCGTTTGTAGATAAGGCTACGGTCATTTGTAATAAATCACAAGTGGATCCAGATGCTTTAGCAATCATTGAGCAAATGTATGTTCAGTTAGGTATGCATATATTATACATGGATGCCATCAAGCATGATATTCATGTGGCTTATATAAGTCATATATCGCATATTACTTCATTCGCACTGGCAAATACAGTGTTGGAGAAGGAAAAAGAATCGGATGCAATTTTTGAGTTAGCCAGTGGTGGTTTTGAAAGTACCGTTCGTTTGGCAAAGTCCAATGCGGAAATGTGGGTGCCCATCTTTATGCAAAACAAAGAAAATGTGTTAGATGTGTTAAATGAGCATATTAGTCAACTTCGAAAGTTCAAAGCTAGTTTGGAAAAAGAAAATCCAGACTATTTGTTGGAGTTGATTCAAAATGCGAATAAAATAAAAAGGATTTTAAAATAATTACAAAAAAGTAAAAAACGATCAGTGATTTTACAAAAAATATTAAAAATGAAGAAGAAAGAAGAGTTGAATATAACCAATGAATTAATTGAGGCTGTTAAATCCCAAAAAACCTTTTCGGAGATTGGGATTAATGAGCAATTAGTCAAGGCGGTTACAGAATTGGGATACACACACGCCACTGAAATTCAGGAGCGTTCTATCCCTGTGTTGATAAGTGGTACCAAGGATTTTATTGGATTAGCGCAAACTGGTACTGGTAAAACAGCCGCTTTTGGTTTGCCCTTATTACAATTAATCAAAACTGCAGATAAGTTTCCACAAGCATTAGTGGTTTGTCCAACCAGGGAATTGTGTATGCAAATTGTAAATGAAATGAATTTGTTTAAAAAGCACATTTCAGGTTTACAAGTATTAGCAGTGTATGGTGGTACCTCGATAGGCATGCAAATTAAAGATTTAAAAAGAGGGGTACAAATGGTGGTCGCAACCCCAGGTAGGTTAATTGATTTGATTGAAAGAAAAGCAATTAATTTAGAAAAGATACAATACGTGGTATTGGATGAGGCAGATGAAATGTTAAACATGGGATTCCAAGATGACATTGAATTTATCTTAAAAAACACACCGAACAGAGAAAGTATTTGGTTGTTTAGTGCAACTATGCCTGCTGAAATCAGAAAAGTAAGTAAGCGTTATATGAAGGAGCCAGTGGAAGTAACCATTGGAAAGGTGAATGCCACAAATAAGAGTATCGATCACCAATATTATTTAACATCAGCGCAACACCGTTATGAGACTTTAAAAAGAATCATTGATTTTAATCCTGGTATTTATGGGATTATTTTTACCCGTACCAAAGCGGATGCACAGGAAGTAGCACAAAGATTAACGCGCGAAGGTTATGATATTGATGCTATTCATGGTGATTTAACGCAACAGCAACGTGATCGTGTAATGGGGCAGTTTAGAGATAAAAGCTTGCAATTATTGATTGCAACAGATGTGGCGGCGCGTGGTATTGATGTAAAAGGAATTACGCATGTAATTAATTTTGAATTACCTGATGACGTAGAAGTGTATACCCACCGAAGTGGCCGAACGGGTCGTGCAGGAAGTCAAGGAATTTGTATTTCCATTGTACACGCACGTGAATCATATCGTTTACGTCAAATTGAAAATATCAATAAATGTACTTTCCATAAATTGGATATCCCAAGTGGTAAGGATGTATGTCGCAAGCAATTTTTCCATGTCATGGATAAGTTAATGTCAACCGATGTGAGTCATGGTGATTATGAAACCTATGTACCTATGTTGGCAGAAAAATTTGCAGACATGACTAAGGAAGAAATTTTAAAGCGTGTCGCTGCTTTGGAATTTAATCGTTTCTTAAGTTATTATGAAAATGCGCAAGATTTAAATATTCGTACTGCAGATAAAGGACGTCGTGAACCAATGCAACAACAGGATCGCAATCGTGATAGAGGTCGTCAAGAATTTGGCGGCGCTGATCGTGGTCGCACAAGAAGCAATGATCGTGGTATGGAACGTAGCTCATCAGATCGTAGTTCATCTGATCGCGGAAGTCGTGGTGCTGAAAGAGGTGCAAGTGGATATACGCGTTTGTTCGTAAATCTAGGTACCAAAGATGGTTTTTATAAAGCCAGCTTTTTACAATTCATTTTAGACATGAGTGATTTAAGAAAAGAAGCTTTAGGAAAGATAGATATGCGCGATATGAATAGCTGGGTTGAGATTGAATCAGGTGCTGCAAAACAAATGATCAATGCAGTAGATGGAAAAAATTACAAAGGTCGTCGTATTAGAATGAATGATGCAGACAGCGGTGGTCCAAAGGGATTCAGCAAAAAAGAAGGTCAATAAATTGGCTTTTAAATAAGTAAAGCATAAAAAATTTTTTAAATATTAAAATTGGGAAAAATGGGAGACTTAACTGAACAACAAGAAAAAGTAAGCATTTTATTAAAAAAATCACCCTTGATTATATCAGGTCCTTGTAGTGCAGAAACAGAGGAGCAAGTGATGCAAACTGCTATTCGATTGGCAGCCACTGGGAAAGTGGATATTATGCGTGCAGGTATCTGGAAGCCAAGAACGCGTCCGGGCAGCTTTGAAGGTATTGGCACGAAAGGTTTGCCTTGGATGCAACAAGCCAAAAAAGAAACTGGGCTACCGGTTGCTGTTGAAGTTGCTACTGCGAAACAAGTGGAAGATGCATTGCATTTTGACGTTGATGTTTTGTGGGTTGGTGCACGAACTACTGTGAATCCCTTTAGTGTGCAAGAAATTGCAGATGCATTGAAAGGTGTGAAAGTTCCCGTATTAATTAAAAATCCAATCAATCCTGATTTAGAATTATGGATTGGAGGGATGGAGCGTATCGCAAAAGCAGGCATTGAGGATTTAGGTTTAATACATCGTGGATTTAGTTCTTATGGTAATACCGAATTCCGTAATGCACCCATGTGGCATTTGGCTATTGAGATGAAGCGTCGTTACCCAGGTATTCCAATGATCAATGATCCTTCCCATATTTGCGGTCGTCGTGATATTTTACAGGAAGTAGCGCAACAAGCAATGGACTTAGATTTTGATGGTTTAATTATTGAATCTCATATAGATCCAGACAATGCTTGGAGCGATGCCAAACAACAAATCACACCAGAAGTGTTGAAAGTGATGTTGGAGTCAATACGTTGGAGAAAAGAAGATGTTGCTTCTGCTGAATATCATGCTGCGCTTGAAAAATTACGTCAACAAATTAACCAATTGGATGATGAGTTGTTACAAGTATTATCTACGCGTATGAAGGTGGCTGAAAAAATTGGAGAATACAAAAAGAACAATGACATTACTATATTACAAACCAATCGTTGGAATGAAATTCTAGAGCGTGCGGTTGGTAAGGGAAATAAAATAGGCTTAAGCGAAGATTTTATTACCAAGTATATGGATGCAGTTCACATGGAAAGTATTCAGCACCAAAATAAAGTAATGAATAAATAACTTTCGAGTTCATTATAGCCTTGTACTTTTAATAATTCATGGTGCAATGGTTTTATTTAAATTAGTAATCGTTAATCAAATACATGAAAAACTGGAAAGTTAAATTAGCTACAAGTACAGTGTCATTTATATTAGATGGCAAATTTCAAGCTATTGAAAAATTGGTCAACAAGGCAAATGCATTTTACATCACGGATGAAAATGTGTATGCCTTGCATCAAAATAAATTCAAGGGTAAAAAAACCATTGTCATTCCTGCAGGTGAGGAGTACAAACAACAAGCCACTGTTGACTTTATTATTGAAGCCCTGCTTAACTTAGGCGCAACGCGTGAAGCGGTGCTCATTGGGGTGGGCGGCGGCGTAGTCACCGATATGGTGGGCTATGCGGCAAGTATTTATATGCGTGGGGTAAGTTTTGGTTTTGTACCAACGACTATTTTGGCCATGGTGGATGCTAGTATTGGTGGTAAAAATGGGATTGATGTTGGCTTGTTTAAAAATATGGTCGGACTCATCAAACAACCTTTCTTTTTATTATACGATTTTGATTTTTTGAAATCATTACCAAATCATCAATGGGAGAATGGGTTTGCTGAAATCATTAAGCATGCAGCCATCAAGGATGCGAAATTGATGAAGCAATTGGCTGCCCATGATTTGTCTTTTTATCAAAAAAATAAAAAAGAATTAATTGCACTTATTGAAAAAAATGTAAAAATAAAAATGTCCGTGGTTCAAAAGGATGAGTTTGAAAAAGGCGATCGCAAGTTGCTCAATTTTGGACATACTATTGGACACGCCATTGAAAATAAACATGCATTATTACATGGGCATGCAATTAGTATCGGCATGGTATATGCGGCTAAAATATCTCAGGTTTTACTTGGATTTACTGATACTGGTGTAATAATAGAAACCCTTAAAAAATATGGTTTGCCAATTAGTATGCGTTTTGATATTACGCATGCAATGGCAGTAATGCAGAAGGATAAGAAAAAGGCAGCCCAAGGGATGCAGTATGTATTATTGAATAAATTAGGAAATGCGGTCTATGAAACGGTACCTATGAAATCATTAGAAAAATTAATAAAGTTGTATTCTTAAGATGCGTGTAATAGTATATCCATCAAAATTAATTGGGGCACAAATCGCACCAGCAAGTAAAAGTAGTATGCAAAGAGCCTGTGCAGCAGCATTATTGCATAAGGGGAAAACGATTATTCATAATCCTGGCCATTCCAATGATGATTTGGCTGCAATGGATGTCATTCAAAAATTGGGTGCTGTTGTTACAATAAATAATGCAGGAAACAATGAAATAAACGAGGCAACAATCACTGTGATTTCCAATGGCGTGCATCCATTGGGTCCCGCCATGAATTGCGGTGAAAGTGGCTTAGGCATTCGAATGTTTACACCAATTGCAGCACTAAGTAATCAGGTCATCAGCATTGAAGGAAAGGGAAGCTTAGTAAAAAGGCCGATGCATTTTTTTGATGAAATTTTACCTGCCTTAGGGGTTACCATAAAATCGCAAAAGGGCTTTTTGCCTATTGAAATAAAAGGGCCATTGCAACCTGTAAACATAACAGTGGATGGATCTTTGAGTTCTCAGTTTTTGACCGGCTTGTTAATGGCCTATGCAGCCACTGAAGTATATGATACTGAAATCAAGGTGACGGATTTAAAAAGTAAACCTTATATTGATTTAACCCTATCTGTATTAAACGCATTTGGTTGGGATGTAAAACATACCAACTACGAAAGTTTTAAATTTTATAGTCATACACCATTAAAAGCATTGATTGAATATACCGTAGAAGGTGATTGGAGTGGGGCAGCTTTTTTATTAGTGGCTGGTGCAATTGCTGGCCCTCTTAAAGTGAAAGGCTTGCAATTAGATTCAACACAAGCAGATAAAAAAATCATTAGTGCGTTAATCAGTGCGAATGCAAGTATTACCATTGAATCGGATGGAATAATTATAGGTCCTAATAAAAATATGGAAAATGGGGGACAAGAAAAATTAAATGCATTTCAATTTGATGCAACAGATTGTCCTGATTTATTTCCGCCATTGGTAGCATTAGCTTCCTATTGTGATGGGGTGAGTGAAATAAAAGGCGTAAGTCGGTTAGCGCATAAGGAAAGTGATCGTGGACTCACTTTGCAAGCGGAGTTTGCAAAAATGGAGGTAACTATTATTTTATCGGGGGATCGTATGCAAATACATGGCGGCGGTGAAATTAAATCAGCGGTTGTGTTTTCGCAGCATGATCATCGCATTGCTATGGCATGTGCCGTAGCTGCTTTAGGTGCAAATGGGCCCATTGAAATTACTGAAGCGGAGGCCATCAATAAATCTTATACTGATTTCTTTACTGATTTACAACAATTGGGTGCAAAAGTGGATATAGAATAAATTTCTTACCTTGTGATATTGAACTTTGTAACATGAACAAATTTGGAACCTTATTTAGTGTACAGATTTTTGGAGAATCACATGGGGCATGTGTGGGCCTTACTATTGATGGATGCCCCGCCGGCTTACCATTAATGGTGGCTGATTTTACAGAAGATATGGAGCGTCGCAAAGGTGGCAAACAAAAAGGAACGACACCAAGGCAGGAAGATGACATCCCTATTTTTAAAACAGGAATTTTTAATGACCTAACTACTGGTGCGCCACTTATGATGTTGTTTGAAAATAACAATACGAGAAGTGGTGATTACGAAAAACAAAGAGCAGTTCCAAGGCCGGGTCATGCTGATTTCACAGCGCATCATAAGTTTGGGGGTTTTGAAGATTATAGAGGCGGTGGACATTTTAGTGGTCGACTCACTGCAGCGTTAGTGGGTGCGGGTGTGGTTGCTAAAAAATTATTAAAAGGGGTTGAAGTAAAAGCGACCCTTAAAAGTATCGGTGGAGAAACTGATTTAGAAAAAGGATTACAAAGAGCCATCGATAATAAAGACAGTGTGGGTGGAATTGTGGAATGTGTGGTTTCAGGTTTATCAATTGGATTAGGGGAACACTTTTTTAATTCAGTAGAATCTTTAATTAGTCATGCGGTGTTTGCCATACCAGCTATTAGGGGAATTGAATTTGGTACTGGATTTGCTGCTGCTAATATGTTTGGGATTGAACACAATGATGCAATTATTGATGCATCCGGAAAAACAAAAACAAATCATGCAGGTGGGGTAGTAGGTGGTTATACTAATGGAAATGATTTAGTTTTCCGAATTGCCGTAAAACCTACCTCTTCAACACCCAAAGAACAAAACACGCTGAATTGGGAAACCAATGAACAAGAAAATTTTTCTGTAAAAGGAAGACACGATTTATGCATAGCACTTAGGGTACCGGTTGTCTTGGAAGCCGTTACTGCAATTGTACTTGCAGATTTAATGATGATAGATCAAAAAATTCCAAGAATCATTAAAAATTAAAATTATGGAAAGCGAATTTATATACCATGTCACCACACAAAAGGAGTGGGAACAAGCCTTATTGAATAATGAATATTTACCCTTACACTATAATCAGGATGGGTTCATTCATTGTTCTATTGAAAGACAAGTCCCTGGCGTGTTAGATCGTTTTTACAAAGGCCAATCCGGGTTAGTGAAACTTAAAATAGAAAAAGCCAAAGTTCAAAGGCCTGTTTTATTTGAATTAGCACACGATATAAATGAATTATTCCCGCATATTTACGGATCTCTTAATATTGATTCAGTAGTGGAAGTGATCTCATTATAAAAATAAATACATTTGTTTAACTTTATAAAAATAGGAATTGGTTGCGTCTTTTTGATGTTGCAATTTCCGAAGGTGTCATCTGCTCAAAATATTTATCCCAATACATTAACCAACGCCAATTATTTAGATAGTGCAAATATAAAACGCTATAAAAAATGGGTTGATACTTCTCTAATTCATATTGAATTAAATCGGATCACAGGAATTGCAAGTTTTTATAGTAGAAGTTTTGACGGGACTTTGACTGCAAATGGGGAAACATTTAGTAATCAAAAATTGACCGCAGCATGTAATTTATTCAAGTTAAATACAATTGTAAGGGTAACTAATTTAAGAACTGGATCCTACGTGGTTGTAAGAATAAATGATCGAATGCATCCAAAAATGCTACAAAAAGGGAGAATCATAGATTTAAGTCAAGTAGCATCTAAGAAGTTGATTATCAATTCAAAAGGAATTATAAAAGTAGCAATTGAGGCCATTGGTT
>SYEV01000083.1 GCA_005800655.1 Bacteroidota bacterium | reverse complement strand
TTATCTGTAAAATGGATGGCCATGGATGCAAAAGTACTAATGTTGTTCCACTTGTAACAAAGGGGCTATTAATTGGTCCATTTTTATTGTTTTGGCACAATCAAAGTGTTTTAAGGGACATTGCTTTTTACCGTGAATACCACAAGGACGGCAAGCAAGTACCTCATTGGTTTGAACAATGAATGAATTGTGCGACAAAGGTCCAAACCCAAAATTGGGTAAAGTAGAACAATAAACTGCTACAACAGACGCGTTCACCGCAGATGCAAAATGCATGGGTGCAGAATCGTTCACATAATTGAGTACAGCTTTTTTTTGTAAAGCTGCTGAAGCTAAAAAACTTAATCGGCCTGCTAAATTCAACACCGACTTGCGATTTATTTTTTGTAAAATTTGGTCACACAACAATTTATCACCTGGCCCACCGATTAAATAAATTGGGCCCTCAAACGGAATTTGATTGATCAAGTCGACCCATTTTTCTGATGAAAATTGTTTTGTAAACCAAACCGATGCAGGCGCGATACATAAATAAGGAGCTTGTTGGTAATTTATCACCGCTAATTCATCTGAAGCAGTTGGATATAATTTAGGAATCGCCACTTTCGTCACGAACAAAGAACTTAATAATTGATGATTCCGATCAATTTCATGTTGTCCCTTATGAGAAAATTGGTGCACAACCGAATTTGTAAATAAAAAGGAAAATGGATTTTTATCAAATCCTATTTTAATTTTCGCACCTGACAAGGCGGTCCATGCGCCAGTGGCCGCGAATCTTTGTGCATTTATTACAACGTCGTATTGGGAGGATCTAATTTTAAAAAGTAACCCCACCCAATTTTGGTATTTATTATTTTTTTTATCCCAAACAAGCACTTGATTTAAAAAAGGGTGAGATTCAAACAAGGATTCATTGCCTTTTCTAACCAAAATGTCAATCCTTATTTCCGGTAATTGTTGATGCAAGTTTTCTATCAACGATGTCGCTAATACAACATCACCAATAAAAGCAGTTTGAATCACCAATATTTTTTTCATGAAGTGAATTTAATTAAATAATCCCTATTCTAGCAGACCACTATGCACGAATAATAACAAGATTACCTTCGGCATCCCATTTGACAATGGCAGAGGGTTGTTTAATTTCATTGTCATCCTGCTTGTATTTCACCACATAATCTACCCCTTCGATAATTTCTAATGAAATGTCATTAAAGCACATGGGTGTGGGATAACCAGATACATTAGCGGAAGTACTTACAATGGGTTTTCCAAATTGTTTGATCAAAGTTTTACAAAAAGGATCCTTGCAAATACGAATCGCCACAGAACCATCCTCCCCTATTAAATTGGATGCTAAATTTTTCGCCCTTGGATAAATCACGGTTGTTGGCTTGTGAATGCCTTTTATATAATCAAAAATTTGAAATGAATGATCTTCCACATAATTCAATAGTTCCGTTTCGTCTTCCAATAAAACAATCATTGCTTTACTTTCAATCCGATTTTTTAAAGTGAAAATTTTACTAACTGCTACTTGATTTGTGGCATCGCAACCAATTCCCCAAACCGTATCTGTAGGATATAAAAGTATGCCCCCATTTTCAAGAATGGACAAACAAGCTTTAATATCAGCATGGTTTTGAAACATGCTGCAATTTAAACAATCTCAATAATAAATAGTTATTCTTTAATGTGTAAAACAAACTTATTAAAATAGATGACTAGCATGTATTTTTGTTAAAATTTGAAAAACATGGAAATCAAAGACACCATTAATGAAGTTTGGAATGATCGTAGTTTATTAAAACAAGACGCGTATAGTAATGCAATAAAATTAGTGATTGAAGAAGTAGATAAGGGCCGCTTAAGAGTAGCAGAGCCAAAAGGAGATACTTGGGTGGTGAATGAATGGGTAAAACAAGCCATTCTGATGTATTTCGCGATACAACCCATGCAAACTTGGGAATTAGCGCCTTTCGAGTTCCATGATAAAATGTTACTTAAATCAAATTATGCAGCATTAGGGGTAAGAGCTGTGCCAAATGCAGTAGCAAGATATGGTGCTTATTTGGCTAAAAATGTTGTTTTAATGCCTAGCTATGTGAACATTGGCGCTTTTGTAGATGAAGGAACCATGGTGGATACTTGGGCTACCGTTGGAAGTTGCGCGCAAATAGGTAAAGGCGTACATTTAAGTGGTGGGGTTGGGATTGGCGGGGTACTAGAACCTTTACAAGCAAGTCCTGTTATTATTGAAGATGGTTGCTTTATAGGCAGTAGATGTATTGTTGTTGAAGGGGTGCATTTAGAAAAAGAAGTGGTGTTGGGTGCAAATGTGGTATTAACCCAAAGCACTAAAATTATTGATGTTAGTGGTGCCAATCCGATTGAATATAAGGGCCGTGTTCCAGCAAGAAGCGTAGTAATACCAGGATCCTATCGTAAAACTTTCCCAGCAGGTGATTACCAAGTTAGCTGTGCATTAATTATTGGTCAAAGAAAACCAAGTACCGATCTAAAAACAAGCTTGAATGACGCTTTGCGTGATTTTAATGTTGCAGTTTAGTAGAGGTGATTTTTTCAAAAAATTTGGGGCGACCAGAACGAATCCCGACCACCCCGATTATCCTTCCCCCAAAGGATAAAAAACTTAAATATTAAATTTTTTATTAATATATAAAATACGCTTATTTTTTATATTTCAAATATGAATGATATTATTAAAACAATGCTACTATTTATTAAACTTAGTGATGAAATTTTTATTTATTAATTATCCTATTTATAATAAACACATTACATATTAATAATTTATATAATTTTTAAAATAGCATAAGAAATTAACTAACTTATATATTTTATTACTATTTTCAACGCATGAAAATTGCGATTATAAGCCCCCTTTTTGTTCTTCTTCTAATTGGAAATGTAGTAATGGGTCAAAGAGTAGCAACTAATAGTAACATAAATGAAACAGAAAGCGCATTATTAGACATCCTTTCTAAGGATACCGTTAACCCCCTTCAAATTAAATTAGATGGGGATGTTTTCAAATTTGGTATCAACCCTTTCACAAATTCTACCATTTCATTATTAAAAAACAAAAAGGAAATTTATATCCAACCCCTTGGCACAGGCAAGTTATATCAGGTTAAAAAGGAAGAAAAAGGGAAATATCACTTGGAAAGAATCGATTCTACCTATTTTAATGGCGCCAACTTTAACGCGATTAACTTTTTTATGAACGATACTTTATTCCAATATGGCGGTGACGGCTATTGGCATATTAGAGGTTATCTTACTTATTTTAGTTATAAAACACATGAGTGGGAGTTATACAATGCCAACAGATTGGTCATTGCTTTTGAAGATGTAAACAATAATTTAGTCTACAATATAAATAGAAATAAAAGAAACCTTTATCTCTCAAATTCCTTTTCGCAAGTTGACTTCCCGGCCTCTTTGAATGTGGAAAGTATTGATAGTGTTTACCAATATAATACACAAAGTCGTATATGGACAACGCTTGGTAAAACTAATCCGCAATTAAAAGAAATCATTGAAACTAAAGGTGCACTTCATTATCAATTGAATGAATACAGTATTATTCAAAATAAATTAGAATTGATTTGGGCTGACTTTGAAAATAATACTTTTGGGAAATTTAAGGAGCGTGCCAAAAGTGAATTTAAAGAAAACTGGCTTAGTATTTATTTAAATAATCGACGACCTCAACGATGCCCTGGCCGAATATCAGAACGCCCTCGACGACGGCGGCAAGGAACGTGACGGTTTCTCGACCAACGCCGCGAAGGAAGAGCTCCAGAAGGCCATCGACGACGTCAAGAAGATGTCCGAGCTGGGTTCGACCGAAGCCACCAAGGATGCGCTCAAGCGCCTCGAAGACAAGCTCAACGACATGCGCAACGGCAGCGACGCCGACGGGGACAACCCGGA
>SYEV01000082.1 GCA_005800655.1 Bacteroidota bacterium | reverse complement strand
GATCGTCCTTTTGCATGTAAATCAAATTCCTCCTTGCGAATATTCACCACCACATTCTCAAACTGATCAATAAATAAAATTTGTCCTTCCATCCAATTTGGACTAATGGTTGGCTGCATTGGATAAATTTCCAAAATTTCAGTCACTGGCTCACCAGCATCTAATAAATTACCTGATGCAAAAAAGTAAGCAACGCCTTCAACCACACGATCCAACATTTGAATAAATGTGGTGGCGCCTTTGCAGTTTATTTTAACGATATCCACCGGTTTTAATCCCAGCATCATGGTTAAAAATCCGTTATCAGGTACGATAAAAAAGTGCCCATTAAAATGCGCAAACAACACATGCTCCTGTGGATTTTGGAAAAAATTAACCATTACAATATGCACGGTCCCTTTTGGATAATACTTTGCTGCATTATTAAAAATATAAGCCCCTTGTTGGTAATCTTTTGAAGAAAGATAATGTGTTATATCAGCGATGGTGCAATCCGGAATCGTTGACAAAATTTGCCCTTTAACAGCGCCAATAATAAAATCTGCTTGGCCAATATCTGATGTTAATGTAATAACGGGCATATCTTAATTGTAACGAATATTTAAGCAGTATATTTTAAATAGGTGGTTATTAATTTATTACGCACTTTTCAATCGCCCCTTTTACTTCACCAATTTGCCCTCTTTAAAAAAGAATTGATGCACTAATTTATCAGCCCATGCAGGGAAAAACTTATTCATAAATACGGTTCTTTTGCCAGTAAATGTTAGCACCAAGGTTCGCTTCCTTTTTGAAATAGCATCAATGATATGTGTTGCACATTGCTCAGAAGTCATCATTTCACCCTCATCCATAGGCGACTCCCCTTGCGCTTTGGCATCTTTATCCAATGCTGCATTTCGAATATTTGAAGTGGTAAATCCGGGGCAAACCCACATCACATGGGTACCTGATCCATATAATTCTGTTCTTAAAGCCTCCAACCAACCGTTTAATGCATATTTTGAAGCAGAATACCCGCTTCGGCCAGGAAGGCCTCTATAGCCTGCAATACTAGAAACACCCACAATCACCCCTTTGTTTTGGGTAATAAAAGGCAAAGCTGCCTTGGTGCAATATACAGAACCCCAAAAATTGATGTCCATGACCGTTTTTAAAGTATCCATAGATACATCTTGAACCAATGCACGCATGGAAATGCCAGCATTATTGATCAATATATCAATGGTACCCCATTGCGATACTACTCTTTCTATAAATGAAGTACAATCAGATTGTTGGCTAACATCTGCAGCAATGACCAATAAACTAGAAGAATTAAATTCACGCGCAAGATCATCCAACTTGATTTGTGTGCGTCCACAGGTTGCAACTTTTGCACCTATAGCCAAAAACTGCGCTACTAAAGCTTTTCCAATGCCGTCGGAACCGCCAGTAATTACAACTATTTTATCTTTATAATCCGCCATCAGTTTGAGTTTACACAAATGTACTTCTTATTTGAAGATGAAGCATTTAGATGGTATTTGAATGGGGAAAATAAATACCCCCTTTTATTTGGATAGTTTTTATTAATGCTTATTTTTGCGCTCCCCTAAAAAGGGGCGGTTAGAATTGGTAGCTCAGTTGGTAGAGCAATACACTTTTAATGTATGGGCCCTGGGTTCGAGTCCCAGCCAGTTCACAAAGCTTGTCACGATTGTGACAAGCTTTTTTGTTTTAAGGCTGCGGCGGGAGCTCGCTCACGTAAGTAGACGAAAAGCAAAAAAGCCAACGAAACGCTAAGCGATTCGTTGAAAATCTTTGAGTAAGGACGCCATTTAGGGAAGTCGGCGAAATGAAATGAAGCGGACAATCCACAAATTACTTTAAAATATTCCCGATTGCTTCCTTTAATAACCTCGCCCATAATGCATAACCTGGTTCAATTAAATGAATTCCGTCACCTGAACAAAATTTGGTGTCTAATTCACCATCTTGTTTGATAAAATACTTTGTCAAAGGCAGGTAGGTAACTTGAGGGCTTGTATAATTTTTTATAATTGTATGCACGATATCATATTTAATCCGGTTGCTTGAATTAGGATGCAATCCTGTAGGTAAGGGGCCAATTAATAGCACTTTAGTTTGATGCATATTCGCTTGCACCCAATCTAGTATTAACTTAATTCCATCCGCAGTTTCCTCCCCGGAATCCTCATTAAAATTATTTACACCAATCGTTAACACCAGTAATTTGGGATACGAAGACGCATAATTGCCATTTTGCAATCGCCATAAAATATGCTGTGTTCGATCTCCTGAAATACCTGCAACCACCCAACGAAATTCATTGAACGCTTTCTCAAAATAGGGCTTCCCTGCTTTATAAGTAACCGAAGGCCGATCCCCTCCTATTCCTTGGGTAATTGAATTGCCTAAAAAAATAATATCTAACTTTTTTTCAGCTTTTAATAATTGATTAATCTCCTCATGCTGCACCCACCAATCTGTTCCTTCCTTCCAGCCTGCAGCAGATCGATATTCTGCAGAAGGTGTAGGTATAATAGAAAACTTTGTTTTATATCCTGTACTTTTTAAAATAAAATCAACAATCGGCGTTGGATTAGCCAAACTATGCGGATGATGACCGATCCCTTTTTTATGTATCACTGTAATATCTCCGCCTGCACTTTTGATTCGAACTTCAAAGGGATTTGTATTTTCATCCACAGGCACTACCTCGTCAGCATCCCCAACAACATGTAGCATTGGATAGCCTCCCTTTGCAATTAGTTCCGCATTATCTAATGGACTGTTTTTAAAATTTTTGGCTTGCTCCTCAGTTAATCTAAAATCATTTTTAAAGATTGTCCAATCATCCTTACTTCCAGGTCCCTTACCTAATCCACCTGGCCAACTTTTCATATCAAGAACTGGCGCATCTGCATATACTGCAGCTACTTTATTTGGATTTTGCAAAGCCCAATTATACGCATAAATACCACCCCTACTCATTCCTTCTAACACCACTTTTTTAGACATACCTACATTTTGCATGTAGTCATAAAATTGATTCCAGAATTTTATGGCTTCCTCGTTACCGTACATTTCAGCCACATCTATATAAACGATATGAAATCCCCTTTCTAATAACGCGATATCAGTTTGTGGTTCATGTCCCCAAAATCTGGCCCTCCAAATCCAAGGTTGCCCATCAGTAACTGTTTTAGGACTTACAATTTTGCAATTTCTATTCTTAAAGGTATAGTCAGCGCATGAATATCCATAAAACGAACTGATCACTTTTTGTTCTTTAATTTTTTCAAAAACAGGACTACTTTCGTCTTTATTTAGTTTAACAAGCTCGTATAATCTTTTAGAAATTAGGGTGCCTCCTAATGAAGAAGGATGCAGTTTGTCTAAAAACAAATCTTGCTTATCGATGAACATAGAAAACAAATCCAACACTTCTAGGTTTTTCTCAAAAGCAATTTTTTGAATTTTTGGTATTATCTTATTTTTATTGACGCTGTTATTAAAAAGACTACTATCATTTAAAAAAATAGGCAAAGGCAACAATAAGACAATACGTGGTCGTGCCGACGAATTAGTATAGGACTGGACAATATCTTCAAGGGTATTTGTAAAATTTGAAATAAATGCAGTGTCTGATGAATTTATTTCATCCAAGCCTAATTCAATAAAAATAATATCTGGATTAATTGTTTTGCTTTTTTTAAATTCAGCTGTTTGGGTGTAACCATTTAATCCATTACTTAAAACAGGCGCATTAACCACCCCAAAATTGGTAACTTTATACTTCGTACCAAGTAAATACTGTAATTGCTGCGGAAAATTATTTTTTTCTCTGTTTTCAACACCTATGCCATAGGTCACCCCATTTCCAATACATGCAATATTGACTACTTTTTGTGCAAAAATTGAGCCGCAAAAAAAGATCCCGATTAAAAGTAACTTGATGCTAATATAATATGTATTCATGCTTCATCATTTAAGTGTAAATTAAATTTACAACAATTATAAAACTAATACTTGAATAGTATTTTGGGCAAAATTGAATTACTTACCCATGGGCTTATAATTAGCTAAATACACCCCCATCATGATTAATACAGCTGAAATAAATTTTGTTATTGTTATAGTCTCATTTAACAAAATGATAGCAGCAATGGTTGCAAAGAAGGGTTGCGAATAGATAAATGATCCCGCCATACTTGCGCCTAATTTAAAAATACCAAAATTGACCAATTGATAGGCAAAAAAGGTAGCTCCTATTACAATATAAAATAGACAAAACCAACTTAATGCATCAAATGAAGCCCATTGCACTAAACGTAAATCATGCCATCCAATTGGGATACTAACCATACTTCCAATCAAAAATACCCACTTTAGTATAGTCGTATTTGAGTATTTATGTGCGATTGATTTCATCAAAACTACATAAGTCGCATAGCTAATAGCGCCAAAAACAACAAACATGTCGCCAAGTGCTTGCCCTGATTTATTTACGACCGAAGTGTCTCTTGAAAAAACCAATAAAATACCCCCAAAAATTCCGAGTAAAAGGCCAACAATTTTTAAACTATTTAATCTCTCTTTTAAAAAAACTACAGCAAGCAGGGTAATTACGATAGGTGTTGTTAATACCAGTAAGGATGCGTGAATAGGGCTCGTCAAAGACATTCCCTTAATTGAAAAATTTTGATTCATGACAATTCCTGTTAAAGCGCAAATCAAAATAATATAAAAATCAGCTTTCTGAAATTGATTGGTACCCGCTTTCAATCCAAAGAATAGCCAAAAAAGAATTGCGGTACCTCCGATTCTAATTGAAGTCAATGCAATTGGCGTAATGAGTGACGGGCTAATATGTTTCACGGCAACTTTACTAGTTGCAAAGAAAAAATTTCCCAACAATACAGCCAATGTTGCTTTTAGTTTTTCAGACCACATATATTAAATCTTACCTATTAAAATTAGGCATAAAAAAACTTCTGCTAAAGGAATAACAGAAGTTTTTCTTAGTAAAGAATTTTATAATTATTGGGATATAAGTTATTACGTTTTAATTCCCTTTACCATCTAGTATAATCGGTGTTTTACCTGACCCACCCATAATAATAACCTTAGCATTGGGTGAAGTCATCAAGCCTTTCATCGCCTGAATTTGCTCATATTGTAATTGTTTATCGCCTAATCCAGAACTGATGATTCTTTGATAATCAGCAATACCTTGCGCCTCCACTCTTTTACGCTCTGCTTCTTGTTTTTCTTTCTGTAATACAAACTGCATTTTTTGCGCTTCCTGCTCTGCCTTAATTTTTTCTTCAATAGAAGCTTTTACGGTTGCTGGCAAAGTAATATTGCGAACCAATAATTGCTCAAGCACAAAACCTCTTTCTTTTAAATTAGCTTCAATGGTTTTAAATATTCTCGATTGAAATTCATCTCTTTTAGTGGAGTATAAATCAACAGCTGTATAATAAACAGCATTATCTCTGATTTTAGTTCTTGTAACAGGTCGTACAATGACATTTTTAAAATCATACCCTATCTGCCTAACAATATTAGGTGCTTGTGCCGATTGCACACGATATAAAACTGTCAAATCAATCACCACTTCCAATCCATCTGCTGTTAATACACGAATAGCATCATCCCCTGCTACCTCACCTTCGGCATGTATACCACTCATCGTATAATTTTGTGTACGAACATCAATGGTATTGATGGAAACCAAAGGATTCACCATTGTTAAACCACTTGTTAATATTTCATCCTGTACTTTTCCAAATAGCGATTGTACACCAATCTCACCTGCATCAATTTGTTTTACACTTGAGGACAGAGCCCCAATCACTATAATAACAATTCCTACCGAACGAACAGTTCCACTGCGACTAGAAATGGGCAAATTCAAATTTTTCACAGCACCTGCAGCAAAAAATATTATTATTCCAAGAATGATTAAAAACATAAATTTTAAATTTAATTATTACATAAATATACGCTTTTAAACCAGCGCAATCCTATTTATTATACCGTAAAATATTGCATAGCTTTTTGTCATAAATTTTGAATAAATTCGTTAGACAAATCGACCCTATATGAAAAACAATGCCCTATCACTCTGTCTATTCTCTATTTTAACTAGCAACTTACTTTTTGGCCAAACAAAACCGGAATGGAGCACTATTTTCAATAAAATAAATACCGAAGTTGTCACAAAATCGAATGCCTACCAATCATTAAAAACTGCGACTGAAACTATTGGTCACAGATTAACAGGATCGGCCAACGGAGAAAAAGCAGAAGAATTTGCCTACAACCTGCTTAAATCCTACGGTTTAAAAAACTTGAAATACCAACCTTTTGAAGTGGAAAGCTGGAGCCGTGGCACTATTAAAGTTACCATTGGCGAAGCTTTAAATAAATTACAACCTATTAAATCTGTTTCGCTCGCCTATTCACCAATCAAAGTAAACGAAACACTTGAAGTGGTTGATATGGGTAATGGATTGGAGGAAGATTATTTGAATAATCCAAATAAGGTTGTCGGAAAATTCGCATTGGTTTACTTAGGCGTACTTCCAGGATCAAAACCAGGCACCCCAAACTTGCATCGTTCTGAAAAAACGGCAATTGCCACCAAATATGGCGCCAAAGGAATTATTGTTATTAATACATCCGCTAATGGCATCTTATTAACAGGCACTGCTTCCGTAACTGGGAAATTAATTCCGATACCTGCAGTTTGCGTGGGTAAGGAAGATGGTATGATTTTGAAAGAAAAACTTAAAACAGAAAAACTTTTTAGCCATATTGAAATGACTAACTTTTCGGGATTAATTAAAGCACGAAATATTATAGCAACTATTCCAGGAGCAAGCCTACCCAATGAAAAAGTAGTGGTGGGCGGTCATTTAGATAGTTGGGATTTAGCCACTGGCGCTATTGATAATGGCATTGGCTCTTTTTCAGTATTAGATATGGCAAGAACATTTCAAGCATTAAAATTAAATCCCGCTCGCACCGTTGAATTTATTTTATTTATGGGGGAAGAAGAAGGATTACTTGGTTCAAAAGCATATGTGGCTGCAGCAAAAAATGACAAAAGCATTGATCAAATTAGGTACATGTTCAATTATGACATGACCAATGATCCAAAAGGTTTCTCAACCAGTTCGGAAGATAGCAGGACCTTGTTCCAAAATATTGGTGCCATTGCCAATAAAATTGATACCGATTTCAAAAATTCCTTGTCCGTAGGCGCAGGATTACACAGTGATCACCAACCATTCATGTTGCAGGGTATTCCAACTGGTGGAGGTTCAGGCGGCGGATTACCCAATGGCGCAGGGCCATGCTATCATGCTGATTGTGACGGATTTAACTTAGTGGATGAAAAAGGAATGAAAAACACGGTTCGTTATGGCGCCATGCTTTTATATGGGGTGGCGGATGCTACTGAAATAAAATCAAAACAATTGACGGATCAAGAAACAAAACAATTCCTAATAGATAAGGGCTTAAAAGAGGCATTACAAATTGCGGGTGATTGGCGTTGGAAGGATTAAATTCATTGATTTTCAAGTTGCATTTGGATATGAATTAATTGGTGAATAAACCAATTGATTTACTGATTAATATCATACATCCAAAATTGCCTAATGAATCATCTTTTGAAATTGTGGATCCATCCTATTGGTTGCTTCATAATAGCCTTGCTTATACCAACGCATTCTTGCTAATAAACTAGCTATTTCAGGCTGTACCCTCTTTTTTGAACTATTCAGTTTCCCAACACTAATGGGTGAATGTTGTTTGGCAAAATTGATGAATGCCTCCCAAGTTGTTTCATTATTATACTGCGTCAGTAAATCGAGAACATTTTTCAGTTGGGTCATTTTGGGTAAATTGGAAAGATAAAAACCAAGTACAAACTCGTTGACTAAATTATTTTGTAATAAAAGGTTACTGGATGTATCCATTAAAATATCATTACTAGCAACCCACTTGTCAGGATAGATACCACCCCCACCAAAAACTAAATTTCCCTTAGGTGTTTCAAATGAATCTCCTTTGAAATTAGAATCAGGTACACCAATTGCATCTTCATGCAATCTTTTGACATACGCATCCTCATAGGCTGCCTTCCCTAAAACATAAGGTCGTTGGATATTCCTGCCTAAGGGTGTGTAATATTTTGCAGTCGTTAAGCGCAAAGCTCCCCCATTTGATAAATTAAATTGCTGTTGCACCAATCCCTTGCCAAATGACCTTATTCCTACAATCGTCGCCCTATCCCAATCTTGCAAAGCTCCTGCCAATACTTCACTAGCTGATGCGGAGGATTCATTCATTAATATTGTAATTTTTCCTTGCTCAAAAAGTCCTTCTCTTTTACTATAATAATCTACCCTAGGTGAATGTACCCCTTCGGTATATACAATCAATTTATTGCCCGGTAATAATTCATCTGCAATGGCTACCGCTTCAGAAAGTAAACCACCTCCATTATTACGCAAATCCAAAACCAATGACTTCATCCCTTTTTGAACCAAAGGATCCAAGGCTTGCATAAAAGCTTCATACGTACGATCTGTAAACTTATTTAATTTAATATACCCAACAGTGTCGCTGATCATATAATATGCATCAATCGGCGAAATGGGAATATTCCCTCTTGTTAGTTGCAATTGTACTTGCTTACTTTTTCTCAACACCACTAATTTCAATGGACTATCTTCTGGACCTTTTACTTTTTGCCTTACTTCATCTGCTTGCAAATTACCACCGGACAATATTATCGAATCATTTGCTTTCAATAAGACATCGCCTAACTGAACGGCTCCTTTAAAGGCAGGGCCGTCCTTTAAAACATAAGTGACAAAAAAACTATCTCTGAACTGCTGAAATTCGATACCAATTCCTTTTAAGTTGGCTGCCAATTGTTCATTCACATCAACCAAATCCGCGGGTGGAATATATACCGAATGCGGATCCAACTGGCTTAAATAATAATCAGCCAATTTAATACTTGCACTATCATTTTTTAAGGAATCAACATATTTGGATTGCACAATTTGAATCATTTCCAAAATTGGATCCTGCTTTGTAATGAATAAACCCCTAGTAGATAAATCTCCCTTCACAAACACCCCAATCACAATACCAACAATAATCATTAGGGCATATGAAATGGGGGTAAACCAATTTGTATTATTCTGTTGCATGTGCATTTTATTGACTACAAATTTACATTATTTAATGTTTAAAATGGACTTAATACTCTTGCGTATCCACTAATTTGTATTAATTTCACTGCTAATTGGCAGTTATGAAAAATTATATAATAGCAGATAGTGGTGCAACAAAATGTCAATGGATGATTGTTCAAAACAATAAAAAACAATCCATTAGCACGATAGGCATTAGCCCCTACTTTTTATCCACGGATGAAATTGCTGCAATTTTAGTGAAAGCCTTTTCAAAAAAGATCAATGTTGAAAAAATAAATGCCATTTACTTTTATGGTACAGGATTAAGCAATCCAGACAATGTAAAAAGTTTAAAAAAAGCACTGAAATTAGTTTTCAAAAACGCAAGCCTTGATATTCAAACTGATTTAGTGGCTGCGGCACGCGCCACTTGTCAAAAAAACAAAGGTATTGCTTGTATTTTAGGAACAGGATCAAATACAGGGTATTATAACGGAAAGATTATTGCTAAAAACAGCCCTGGCCTTGGCTATGTTTTAGGAGATGAAGGCAGCGGCGCCTACCTGGGAAAAAAAGTATTACAATATTTTTTATACAAAACTTTTGACGAAGAATTAATGCTTTGTTTTGAAAAAAAGTACAATTTAAATCGTTCTGAAATTTTAAATAAAATTTATCAAGAGCCCTTACCCAACAAATATTTGGCTTCTTTTGCCATTTTCTTAAGCGAGCATCGTGGACACTATATGATTGAAAATATTATTGAAGATGGGTTAAATGATTTCTTCTATACCCATTTAAATAAATTAAATGAATCCTGGTTACACCCTATTCATTTCACAGGCAGTGTCGCCTATGCATTTAGAGATGTTATTAAACAACTCGCATTGGTTTATGAAATGGAATTAGGTAAAATCACCAAATCCCCCATGGAAGGATTAATCACTTATCACAAAAACAACCAATAGTTGTAGTAGCATGCACGAAATTGAGCCCTATTTTCAATGGCGACATTTATATATAGCCGACGAAGATCCTAAATCAATATTTTTTGGTCAAACTTATAGCGAGTTCGAATTTTCACAAACAGTTTACAATTATTATATACATCCGCAATGGGATACATTTGGAAGTAAAAATTTATACTTAAAAATACTCTTTGTCGCTTACGAGTCCAACTTTGCTATTATTGAACTCATTGGAGAATGGAATGATGCTATTGAAAATGATATCATGCTATTAAAACGGGATGTGTTGGATTCATTAATGTCATTTGGTATAAATAAATTTATTTTAATTGGCGAATATGTATACAATTTTCATAATGGGGACCGCGATTATTACGAGGAATGGTATGAAGAATTAGCGGACAACGAAGGCTGGGCGGTTATGGTCAACTTGCACTCTGCAGCACAATATGATTTTTTACAAAAAAAATTAAACAGGTATATTGAATTGATGGAAATTACCGCTTGGAGAACTTATAAACCTTATGACTTTTTTCAACTCATTGACGATAAAATTAGCAATCGACTCCGATAGTGCAACTAAAATAGCTTACTGCTATTTTACAAAAACTGGAACATTCCCTTGTTCGCATAATTTAATAAACCAAGTCCTCATAAGCACCCTGCAATTCTCTATAAGCATGGTCATCCTTCGCCAACTTAGCGGCAGCCATCCCTTTTTCATACCAAACAATCGCCTCATTTTTATCCGCTAATTTTTCCAAACATTTGGCCAAATGGTAGTAGGAACCAATATAATCCGGTGATTCGGTGAGTATGGCGATAAACAAATCCCTCGCTTTAAGTTCCTCCCCAATTTTAAGGTATTCAAGGGCCAAAGCATGCCTTAAGAAATTATCCTTGGGTTGTTGATTCAAAAATTCAATAATTTTTTCAATACGATTCATCCGAACTCATTTTAGTGCATAGTAGGTAAAAAAACTGTCTTATATTTGCATTAGTTGCATAAACAACCAAAATCAAATTTTAGACCATGAACATTTTAGTTTGTATCAGTAAAACACCCGACACCACTGCTAAAATTGCGTTCACCGAAGGTAATACAAAGTTCGATGAAAATGGCGTGCAGTGGATCATAAACCCCTATGACGAATGGTATTCATTGGTGAGGGCCATTGAAATAAAAGAAAAGGATCCTACCACTAACATTCATTTGATTACTGTTGGCGGACCCGAGGCGGAACCTATTATACGTAAAGCATTAGCATTAGGAGGCGACGAAGCCATCCGTGTAAATATAAATAGTAATGATTCCTATGTAATCGCACAACAAATTGCAGCAATCGCAAAACAAGGAGCTTATGATTTAATCATGACCGGAAAAGAAACCATTGATTATAATAGTGCTTGTATAGGATCCATGCTTTCGGCAATATTGGATCTCCCCTACGTATCATTAGCCAATCATTTAGAAGTGAATGGCAATACTGCTACTATTCAACGTGAAATTGAAGGTGGAGAAGAAACCAATGAAGTAATACTTCCAATGATTATAAGTTGTCAAAAGGGAATGGCCGAACAAAGAATACCCAATATGCGTGGTATTATGGCGGCAAGAACAAAGCCATTAAAAGTGGTTGAACCTGTAGCAACGAATGCACATACCAGCATCAAGGAATTTAGCTTACCCCCTGCAAAAACGGGTGTTAAATTAATTGCACCTGACCAAATGGAAGAATTAGTTAAGCTATTAAAAGAAGAAGCAAAAGTTATTTAACAAAATCATTGATAATTATCCATTTTTCGGATTTGTAAAAAGAGTTTAAAAATAAATAAAGTTATGGTACTAATATATATAGATCATTCAGAAAAAGAAATAAAAAAGTCATCCCATGAAGCCATCTCCTATGGTGCCGCCATTGCAAAGCAATTAAGTTGCAGTGCAGAAGCATTACTATTAGGAACTGTCAATGATGATTTAACTGCACTCGGGAAATTGGGGGCAAGTAAAGTGCATCAATTGAACAATGAAAGTTTAAATAATTTTGACGCTAAAGTTCATGCAAGCTTAATTGCAACAGCTGCAAAAAATTTAAATGCAGAAGTAATCGTATTTGCACATAATATCAATGGAAAAGCAATTGCACCTGCAGTGGCAGTAAAACTAGATGCAGGAATTGTAACGGGCGCATGTAGTTTACCTGATTTGCAAAATGGTTTTGAAGTTACAAAAACAGTGTTTTCAGGAAAGGCTTTTGCTAATATAAAAATTGAGACGCCAAAAAAAGTTATCGCCATTAATCAAAATAGTTTTGGTATTCAAAATCATGAATTAAGTGCTACGGTCGTGGAGATGAGTTTACCTATACCACCTGCTTCCGTTAAAGTAACTAATGTCAATAAAATAATAGGGGAAATTCCACTAACCGAGGCCAATTTGGTAGTGAGTGGTGGTCGCGGATTAAAGGGACCAGAAAACTGGGGTATTTTATTAGATTTAGCAAAAGCATTAGGGGCCGCAACTGCTTGTAGCCGACCTGTATCGGATTCAGATTGGAGACCGCATCATGAGCATGTGGGTCAAACTGGTATTCAAATTGCGCCTAACTTATATATTGCCATTGGAATTTCGGGTGCCATTCAGCATTTAGCAGGCGTTAACCGAAGCAAAACAATTGTGGTGATTAATAAGGACCCAGAAGCTCCCTTTTTTAAGGCAGCGGATTATGGTGTTGTGGGAGATGCATTTGAAGTTGTGCCGGCATTAACAGCTGCAATTTCAAAAATGAAGCACAACGAATAACATAATTATTTAACTTTAGGGGGTAATTTGAAATATGCATAAAATTGAATTAGAAATTGTTGCGTTGTCGCATAGCATTACCCAGTCAAACTCATATGCAGTTGTATTGGGTGAGGTAAATGGATTACGCCGTTTGCCCATTGTTATTGGAGGATTTGAAGCACAAGCCATTGCTGTAGCATTGGAAAATATGCACCCTTCCAGACCATTGACGCATGATTTGATGAAAAATTTTATGACCGCATTTGGTGTTCAATTACAAGAAGTATACATCTGCGATTTACAGGAAGGAATTTTTTACTCAAAGCTAGTTTGCTTCACCGCCAATGATACCATTGAAATTGATAGCAGAACCAGTGATGCTATTGCATTAGCAGTGCGATTTGGTTGCCCTATTTATGTGTATTCAAACATTTTAGAGCAAGCAGGATTAACTAGTGAAAATGTAGACAAACCCATTCATGCAACACCAGTAAACGAACCTGCAAAAATCAATGACCTTGGTTTGTTATCCTTAGTTGAATTGAATAATTTATTGAAGGAAGTATTAGAACAGGAAGACTACATTCGCGCAATTGATATCAGAGATGAAATCAATAAAAGAACTGCGCAAAAGAAATCATAAATAATGATTCAATATCCCCATTGCAAAATTAATTTAGGCTTATCCATTGTCGCTAAAAGAGCCGATGGCTTTCATGATTTAGAAACAGTTTTTTATCCAGTTGCTTTAAAAGATATTCTAGAAATAACGCCTGCAAAAAATAATCAAGCAACCACATTCTCGAATTCTGGATTAGCAATTCCTGGCGATACCAATAACAACTTATGTTTAAAAGCATACCATTTATTAAAAGCCGATTTCCCTTCGCTTCCTGAAATACAAATGCATTTGCATAAAATAATTCCCATGGGCGCAGGATTAGGCGGAGGTTCAAGTGATGGTACAATGACATTGAATATTTTAAACACCCTATTCGAAATTGGACTTAGCCAAGAACAACTTATTTGCTATGCTGAAAAATTAGGAAGTGATTGTCCTTATTTTTTACATGACACCCCATGTCATGCCACTGGAAAGGGGGAACTACTCTCTCCTATTACATGCAACCTATCTAATTACACCATTGTACTTTTACATCCAGGAATTCATATCGCAACCCCTTGGGCTTTTCAACAAATTACACCCTGTAAAAAGGAGAAATTAATTTCGGCGATCATTCAACAACCCATGTCCACTTGGAAGCAGGAATTGATTAATGATTTCGAAGCCCCCGTCATTGATGCACACCCCATCATTGGCGCATTAAAAAAAGACCTTTATCAACAGGGGGCTATTTACGCAAGCATGTCAGGATCTGGGAGTTCGCTTTATGGCATATATGAAAAAAATAAGAAGTATCAAAAATCGGACCTCACCAATAACATACGAATCGATACGATATAACATGCAACATTTCATCTTGTTAAAGTAGATCGTATCGAATTAACAACAAATGCGAACGTTCGTTATTTATCCTGTTTTTAATAATATTAAGCGTTTTATAAATGATGATGAATAGTGCGTAAATTTCTTGCATTTGTGCTATGAAAAATCCTCATTATTTCGTAATTTTCCACGAATCGCTACCCGGTTCAAATTATCCTTTAATTAATTGGTTGGAAATGACGAAAAATGAAAACTTAGGATTGTATGATCCTGCTTACGAACACGACGCTTGTGGTATAGGATTTGTTGCCCATATCAAAGGAATCAAAGCGCATCAAAATGTTGATGACGCTTTGACTATTTTAGAAAACATGGAACATCGCGGCGCTTGTGGATGTGAAATTAATACAGGTGATGGTGCTGGTATTATGATTCAAATTCCGCATGAATTTTTCTTTGATGAATTATTACAAAAAGGAATTCACTTACCGGATATTAATGAATATGGTGTTGGATTTATATTTTTCCCTGCTGAAAAAGGAATGAAGGAAGAGTGTCAAGAAATATTTGCACGCGCAGCAGAAAAATTAGGTATTGAAATTATTGGTTATCGAACTGTGCCTGTAAATAAAAGCACCATTGGACCTTCCGCATTGTCGGTTGAGCCCATCATGGAACAAGTTTTTTTAAAAAAACCAGACAGTATCACTGACCCAGAAGATTTTGAGCGCAAATTATTTGTCTTAAAAAATTATGCGTCTCATACGGTCAATAACTCGATTAAAAAAGAAGCGATTGGTTTTTACATGGCCTCCCTTTCACAAAGAGTTATAGTTTATAAAGGACAATTAACAAGTCATCAAGTTAGGGAATACTTTCCTGACTTGAGTAACAAACGCGTTGTATCGGCTTTTGGTTTGGTACACTCTCGTTTTGCTACAAATACCTTTCCTTCCTGGAAATTAGCACAACCTTTCAGATACATTGCACATAATGGGGAGATCAATACTTTACAAGGAAACTTAAACTGCTTACGATCCAGCGAAAGCAGTTTCTTCTCTCCTTATTTTAGCAAGGAGGAATTGGATATGATTTTACCAATTGTAACTGCAGGACAATCCGATTCCGCTTGTTTGGATAATGTGATTGAACTTTTGACTTTATCTGGTCGTTCATTACCGCATGTGATGATGATGCTCATCCCTGAAGCATGGGACGGTAATGAATTAATGGATCCTGTGAAAAAAGCATTTTACGAATTTCATGCAGCATTTATGGAACCATGGGATGGACCTGCATCAATTTCATTCACCAATGGAAAAATAATTGGCGCCACATTGGATCGCAATGGTTTAAGGCCTTCAAGATATTGTGTAACCAATGATGATCGTGTAATCATGGCATCTGAAACAGGTGCATTACCCATTGATCCCGCTATCATCATTGAGAAGGGTCGATTACAACCTGGCAAAATATTTGTCGTTGACATGGAGGCTGGAAAAATTATTAGCGACACTGATTTAAAAGAAAATATTTGCGCACAACAACCTTATGCAGATTGGGTCAATAAATATAAAATTAGGTTAGAAGAATTACCAGAGCCGCGTATTCAATTCACCCATTTAGAGCATGACCAAATTTTTAAATACCAAAAAGCTTTTGGTTATAGCAAAGAAGATTTAGAGAATATTATTATTCCCATGGCATTGGATGGCAAAGAGCCAATTGGTTCAATGGGAACGGATACGCCCTTGGCTGTTTTGAGTGATCAACCACAACATATTACTAGTTATTTCAAACAATTATTTGCACAGGTAACTAATCCGCCTATTGATCCAATTCGAGAAAGAATGGTCATGTCCTTGGCAAGCTTTGTAGGAAGTCAGGGGAATTTATTGACCGAAGATCCGATGGCGAGTCATTGCCTTGCATTAAAGCATCCTATTTTAAATAACCACGAACTAGAAAAAATAAGAAGTATTGATACAGGCGTATTTCAAGCAAAAACATTACAATGTTATTTTAGAGCAGATGGAAAAGAAGGTTCTTTAAAAAGAGGCCTTGACCGTTTATGTAGATACGCAGTAGATGCAGTAGAAGATGGCTTTGAAGTTATTGTTTTGACGGATCGTGCCATTGATTCTGAACATGCTGCAATACCGACATTGTTAGCTTGCTCAAGCGTGCATCATCATTTAATTAAAAAAGGCTTAAGAGGCAAAGTGGGAATTATCGTGGAAGCGGGCGATGTATGGGAAGTTCATCATTATGCATGTTTAATTGGTTTTGGTGCAACAGCAATTAATCCTTACATGGCTTTATCAACCATTCGAGATATGAAATTGTTTGACAAAATCAAATCGGATTATGATTCAGATAAGTTAAAGAAAAATTATATCAAGGCGGTGAATGAAGGTTTATATAAAGTGTTTTCAAAAATGGGTATTTCTACTTTGCAATCCTATCAAGGTGCGCAAATTTTTGAAATCATTGGTATTAATAAAGAGGTAGTGAATAAACATTTTACAGGAGCCACATCTCGCATCAACGGAATGGGCTTGGATGAAATTGCCAAAGAAATTTTAGCAAAACATGATTTGGCATTTGCAAAAAAATCATCTCCTGTTGATCGTTTGGCCGAAGGTGGCGTATACCAATGGAAACGTCGTGGTGAATTTCACTTATTCAATCCACAGACTATTCATTTGTTACAGCATTCCACTAAAATGAATGACTATGCGACATTTAAAAAATATTCCAAAACAGTTAATGATCAAACAGAAAAAGCATGCACATTAAGAAGCCTGTTTGACTTTAAGCCCACCAGACCATCTATATCCATTGACGAGGTGGAACCCGCCTCCGCAATATATAGAAGATTTGCAACGGGCGCAATGTCCTTTGGTTCAATTTCATGGGAAGCGCATACGACCCTTGCCATTGCAATGAATCGTTTGGGTGGCAAAAGCAATACTGGGGAAGGTGGTGAGGATGAAATAAGGTATGAGAAATTACCCAATGGCGATTCCATGCGAAGTGCCATTAAACAAGTGGCTAGTGCGCGTTTTGGTGTAACCAGTTATTATTTATCAGAGGCGGATGAATTACAAATAAAAATGGCTCAGGGCGCAAAACCTGGTGAAGGTGGTCAATTACCAGGTGACAAGGTGGATGAATGGATTGGTAAAACAAGACATGCGACACCAGGTGTGGGTTTAATTTCACCACCACCCCATCATGATATATACTCTATTGAAGATTTATCCCAATTAATATTTGATTTAAAAAATGCAAATCGCGCAGCACGTATTAATGTAAAATTAGTAAGTAAAGCTGGGGTTGGAACTATTGCTGCTGGGGTGACCAAAGCAAAAGCAGACGTGGTTTTAATTGCAGGTTTTGATGGCGGCACAGGTGCCTCTCCATTAAGCTCCATTAAACATGCAGGACTTCCATGGGAATTAGGTTTGGCTGAAACGCATCAAACTCTAGTTAAAAATAAATTACGCAGTCGGGTTGTTGTGCAAGCCGATGGTCAAATGAAAACGGCAAGAGATATTGCCATTGCAACATTATTAGGCGCAGAAGAATGGGGCGTTGCAACAGCGGCATTAATTGTAGAAGGTTGTATCATGATGCGTAAGTGTCATATGAATACCTGCCCTGTTGGGGTTGCAACACAGGATCCTGAATTACGCAAACGCTTTAAAGGCGATCCTGATCACGTTGTTCGTTTCTTTGAATTTATCACAGAGGAACTTCGTGAAATAATGGCTGAGCTAGGTTATAGAACGATTAATGAAATGGTGGGACAAGTGGACGCTTTAACCATGCGTGAAAACATCAACCACTGGAAATACAAAAATTTAGATTTAAGTGATGTATTGTATAAAGAACCTGCAGAAGATGGTGTTAGCTTATACCAAACTGAAGTGCAGGATCATTTAATGTCCGATGTTTTAGATTGGAAATTATTAGCAGCTGCACAACCAGCTATTGATAAACAAACTAAAGTAATTGCCAGCTTCCCGATTAAAAATACAGATCGTACCACGGGTACCATTGTCTCCAATGAAATAACCAAAGTATATAAAGCGAATGGTTTACCTGAGGATACCATTCATTTTAAATTTCAAGGAACTGCAGGACAAAGCTTTGGCGCATTCAATACCAAGGGAGTTACTTTGGAATTAGAAGGTGACGCAAACGACTATTTTGGCAAAGGGCTAAGTGGTGCGCAATTAATAGTTTATCCTGACAAAAAAGCAACCTTTGTTCCTGAAGAAAATATCATTATTGGTAATGTTGCCTTATATGGTGCTACGAGTGGCGTTGCATTTATAAGAGGAAAAGCAGGCGAACGATTTGCTGTTCGAAATTCAGGTGCACAAGTGGTCGTAGAAGGCGTTGGTGATCACGGATGTGAATATATGACTGGCGGGACTGCGGTTATCCTTGGAACTACAGGTCGCAACTTTGCAGCAGGAATGAGTGGCGGAATTGCATACATATATAATGTTCAAAATAATTTTGATGCGATGTGTAATATGGAAAAGGTTGATTTAGATCCGGTTGCTGGGGATGATATTCCTGTTTTACAAAATCTAATTCAACAACATTTTGATAAAACTGGAAGTTCAGTTGCAAAATTTATTTTAGCTGATTTTGAAAATCAATTGAAGCAATTTATAAAAGTATTTCCGCGAGATTATAAAAAAGCATTGCAATTGCAAAAACAAAAAGCAGTCACTTCAAAATAATCATTAAAAAAACATTCATTGACTTAATTATTGGAATAAAGCATATGGGCAAGCCAACAGGATTTAAAGAATTTACAAGGGAACTTCCCTCCAAACTGCCAGCAACAGAAAGGAAAAAGAATTATAAAGAATTCGTGGATTTATTACCCTATCAAAAACTAAATGAACAATCAGCACGTTGCATGAATTGTGGTGTCCCCTTTTGTCACAATGGATGCCCTTTAGGAAATATTATTCCTGAATTCAATGATGCAGTGTATCGAAAAGAATGGAAGGATGCTTATGAAATTTTAATTTCCACCAATAATTTCCCTGAGTTCACCGGACGTATTTGCCCTGCACCTTGCGAGAGTGCCTGCGTATTAGGTATTGATCAACCCGCAGTAACTATTGAAGAGATTGAAAAACATATTATTGAAATAGCGTTTGAAAAAGGATTTGTAGCACCACGCAAACCAACGGTAAGAACTGGAAAAAAAGTAGCAGTCATTGGATCAGGACCTGCAGGTTTAGCCACAGCAGCACAATTAAATTATGCCGGACATGAAGTCACTGTGTTTGAAAGAGATCCAAAACCAGGTGGCTTGTTGCGATTTGGAATTCCTGATTTTAAATTAGATAAAACGGTTGTGGAAAGACGTATTGCCGTTTTAGAAGAGGAAGGCATACAATTTATTTGCAATGCCAATGTGGGTGTGAATGTTAGGGTAAATGATATTATGCGTGATTATCATGCAGTGGTATTAGCCGGTGGATCAACCATACCAAGGGATTTAACCATCCCTGGTCGTGATTTAAAGGGTGTACATTATGCAATGGAATTTTTAAAACAACAAAACAAAAGGGTCAGCAACATTGCCCTTGAGGAACAAGATATTAAAGCAACCAAAAAAAATGTGGTTGTTATTGGTGGCGGTGACACAGGAAGTGATTGTGTTGGAACTTCAAACAGACATGAAGCAAAATCTGTTACACAATTTGAATTACTACCAAAACCACCAGAAGCTAGAGCAGAATATATGCCATGGCCTACCTACCCAATGATATTAAAAACAACAACCTCACATGAGGAAGGCGCTGAAAGAATATGGGGCGTTGCTACAAAAGCATTTATTGGGGATGAAAAAGGCAATTTAAAAGCTTTACAAATTGTTGACTTAGAGTGGACAAGCAGCGCGGATGGAAGACCTTCCAAATTCACTGAAAAGGAAGGCAGCATTAGAGAAATTCCGTGCGAATTAGCTTTATTAGCCATGGGATTTTTGCATGCAGATCCTACTGGAATTATTAACGAGCTTGATGTTGCTTTAGATGAAAGGGGAAATGTAAAAGCTACAGAACAAACCTATAAAACAAATATTGCCAAAGTTTTCACTGCTGGAGATATGCGTCGTGGACAATCATTAGTTGTTTGGGCAATAAGTGAGGGTCGTGAATGTGCCCGTCAAGTAGACATATTTTTAACTGGATCCACATTGTTGGCCTCAAAAGATGCAAGTTTATTCGTACAATCAAGCTAATCCAATTTTAAAAAATTTTCAGAATAGGGCTAAATTCTAAGGTTTAGCCCTATTTTTTTGCAAAAAATTTACCATATCTCCATTTTTATTTAACTTTTTTTCCACAATAATTTTATCATATACATTATTATATATTATAATAAAACAGTACTGTATTGAATTATATGCAATAATTTGAAATTTTTAATTTATATTATATTTTATTATATATATACATATTGAAATAATTAATGTCTTTTTT
>SYEV01000081.1 GCA_005800655.1 Bacteroidota bacterium | reverse complement strand
GATATATTAAACAAGAAGAATTAAGGTGGAAACGTATTTACTTAAGTTTATTAGATTTTAAAATAGCAAACGAGCAACTGTCAAAGGAAATGTCACTTGAATTTTTACAAATTCTGCCCACCAAGAAAAAACTGTTTCCGCATACCATTGAAATTTTAAATTACCTAAAGGGAAAGGACTATAAAATGCATTTGATTACCAATGGTTTTGAATCTGTACAAATGCAAAAGATAAAAAATGCAAATATTGCTCATTATTTTTCTGAAGTCATTACTTCAGAAACAAGTAATAGCTTAAAACCCAATAAGGAAATTTTTGAATTCGCATTAAAAACTACCAATGCAACATTGTCTGAGAGTATCATGATTGGCGATAACGAAACGGCTGATATTCAAGGTGGGATTAATATAGGAATGGATACCGTGTTTGTAAACCATTTAAATGTAGCACCCACTATACCAGCTACCTATACAATAACGCACTTAAAGGAATTAGAGGCATTATTATAATTACCAGCTGGCTAAAATGGTTACGCCACCTTTGACTACATCATCAATTTTGGTATGTATTTTGGCACCCACAGGTAATAATAAATCAACGCGACTTCCAAATTTAATAAAGCCATATTCATCGCATTGATTAAATTTTTGGCCTACTGTACTATAATTACAAATACGACGAGCTAAAGCGCCAGCAATTTGCTTACATAGAATACTCCCTTTGCTATTTTCAATGACCACTGACCATCTTTCATTATCCGTAGAAGATTTTGGATGCCATGCAACTAAAAATTTTCCTGGATGGTATTTGTTGTAAACAATATTTCCTGCAATTGGTAAACGATTTACATGGACATTTGCAGGACTCATAAAAACACTAATTTGAATGCGTTTCTCCGTATAGTACTCATCGGGTTGTACTTCTTCAATCACCACCACTTTTCCATCCGCAGGGGCTACAATTGCTGAATCATTTATAGTCAATGTACGATTGGGCATTCTAAAGAAAGAAACAATAAACAAGAAAAATGCAACAGTAATGACAAACACCATCCATGCGGCCAAAACACTTATTGGGAATAAATAGGAAAAATTGGCCAAGTTTAATAAACTCACCAATACTGCTGTCAATGAAATGGTTACTCCGCCTTCCTTGTGAATAGTCATATTTCTTATTTTATTAAAGTGCAAATGTAAAACATTAATACACAAGTTGAATCAATAACCAAACAAAGGGCGTGGCCAACAATATAGAATCAAATCGGTCTAAAAAACCACCATGGCCGGGCATCATAGTACCGCTATCCTTAACGCCTGCTAATCTTTTTAATTTACTCTCCACTAGGTCGCCAAAAGTTCCTGCAACAGCAGCAACAATACTTATTAAGAAAATAGATTTTTCACTGAGTGGGATATATTGACCCATAATTTTAGTGACCAATAAAACTGAAATAAGGATTCCAGCAATCGTCCCTTCCCAAGTTTTATTTGGTGAAATACTTGACAGTGGCCTGCGACCAATCAACGAACCCACCAAATAAGCTGCAGTATCATTGACCCAAATGGATACAATTAAAACAAGTGGAATCGTATAACCAATATCGCCAACAAAAGTATTGCTCATCAACGCCCTTAATTGGAAAATTAAAGATAGCCCCATGGATATATATATAATTCCTATAGCTGATACCAAAAGCGCTTTAAAATTTATTTTCTTTGAAACAAGATCTGCAAGTAAAATAATAACTGCAACACCAATGATACCATAAGTAGCATAATTTGTCAAAGGCACTCCTTTATAGGCATAGGGTAATGATGCTAACGCAACAGAGGTGAACACCCCCAATACTAAAACACCCCATTGATGTAATTTATCAATTAATGCATATTCGGGGAAAATGATGCGCATTAATTTTTGATATTCAAATAAACAACCCAATTGTATAATTGTAAATAAAGCAAAAAATGACCACAGATTCCATAAAATTCCGCCAATCATAATTACCGCAAAAATAACTGCTGAAATAGTCCTTACTTTTAAAACTGAAAAATTAAGCGCCATAAATTTTTATTTTTAATATTGAAGGAATACAAAGCTGCTCACTTTGATATTGAAATGTAAATTTATAAAAAAATTATAATTGAAAATCTTTAACAATAAGTAAAGCATTTTCATAGTCAGCTGCTGCTACATAAACCTCCACCTCCCCTAAAAAAACATAGGAGGAATCAATCTTATTTAACACATTTGTTTGAATTTTTTGTTCCATCAAAATACCTGAAACCATGGAGGCAACAGCTAATTGACTACTACTAAAAACTTTTTTCCAATTAGACATGCGCGGTTGTTTCTTTTAATTTTCTACACAAAATAATAATAACAAATAAGGCAACAATCACCCAATAAAATGGAAGATTACCATCAATGACGGCGTCCATTTTTTTAGGATTGTCTCGTACAAAATACAAAGTGGTTATGCCTATGCCATTATTGATGAAATGCATTAACATGGGTAGCCAAATAGTTTTTGTGTAGAAATAAATAATACCCAAAATAATTCCTAATGACATACGTGATAAAAAACCAAAATAGGAAAAATGAAAGGCGCTAAATATCACTGCAGTCACTATAATTGCTACATAAGGTTTCCCAGTCCAGTCCATTATTATTTTTTGTAGGCTTGCCCTAAAAAATAATTCTTCCACAATCGCAGGCACCACGGCTACTGCAATGATGGCAATCAATAAATCAAGGACCGATTTCATTTGCGTCATTGCATACAACGCTTTTTTATATTGGTCTTCCATTTGCGTTGCCCAATTTTTTAAAGCAATGGGGGTCGGAATTCTTTCGGTCAAATCGCCTAATGCCCCACTTAAAAACAAACCAGTGATAGCAATTAAAATAACAAGTCCAATTTGGTTCCAATTTTTAATACGTACAAACCCTAATTCCGAAACTACTTTATTCTTACTAAAAAAGGCAACCGCTATACCTGGTAAGCCAAATGCAATAATTGAGGCCAAGGCATTCGCAAACTGCGCAATAGATGCATTTTTCGGCTGCAATAAAGCAGATGGTAGTCCAGTAAAAGGAATATCCAACAGGACAGCAACTATGGAAAAACTAATCATCCCACCTAAAATGAGGCTAATTCCAGATAAGCCAATAAAAAGGGCCATTTTTAGCCCGGGGCTCATTTCAAATATGGAAGTTTCTGAACTTGACATGTAAAAGCATTTTATTGGTACATTTGCAATCGTATCCACTAGGATGCAAGATAATGAATTCATATGGTTAAAATAGGTCCGATAGTGTTGCCCGATTTCCCGCTTTTACTAGCGCCCATGGAGGATGTAAGTGACCCTCCATTTAGAGCTGTTTGCAAGGACAATGGCGCTGACTTAATGTACACTGAATTTATCAGTAGTGAGGGCTTAATCCGAGATGCAATAAAAAGTAGGCAAAAATTAGATATCTATGATTACGAACGCCCTATTGGTATTCAAATATTTGGGGGTGATGAAGAAGCAATGGCTATGTGTACCAAAATTGTTGATACGGTCAATCCCGATTTGATTGATATTAATTTTGGTTGTCCTGTAAAAAAAGTGGTAACCAAAGGAGCAGGTGCAGGTGTATTAAAGGATTTAGACTTAATGGTGCGATTGACCGAAGCAGTAGTAAAAAGTACCAATCTACCTGTTACTGTAAAAACAAGATTGGGCTGGGATGATAACTCAAGAAATATACATGAAGTTGCTTTGCGATTACAGGATGTTGGCATTAAAGCTTTAGCTATTCATGGTCGCACGCGTACACAAATGTATAAAGGGGAAGCGGATTGGACTTTGATAGGTGAAATAAAAAATGACCCCCGCATTCATATACCCATTTTCGGTAATGGGGATATTAACTCCCCCGAAAAAGCATTAGCATATAAAAACAGATACGGCGTGGATGGTATTATGATTGGCCGTGCTGCTATTGGTTATCCTTGGATATTTAGAGAAATAAAACATTTCGTTGAAACAGGGACCAAGCGTGCCGATCCTACCATTGAGGAACGTGTGGAAGTAGCACGCAAACATTTGATAAAATCAATGGAATGGAAAGGACCCATTGCAGGCATCAATGAAATGCGTCGACATTATGCAAATTATTTAAGGGGCTTGCCAAATATAAAAGAGTACCGAAATAAATTAGTGCGTATCACTGATCCAAAGGAAGTGGAAGCAATTTTAGATGAGATCAAAGAAACATACAAGGATATGGTGATTGAATCAGGACATATTGTTTTAGAAAATTACCACGAGCATTGTCCTATAAATTAAACGAACTCGCATATTTTAATTATACGCGCTGTCACTTTTTTTGAACCCAATAATTGCATAATTATTTTTTCTCAATTGCAGCAATCACTAAAGGATCCAGTGGGTCAATGGTCATTGGAAAATAATTCACCAACACCCCTTGTTCATTGATTAAGTATTTACAAAAATTCCATACAGGCTCCTGATTACACCAGCCATTATGTGAAGGATCAGACAGCCATTTGTGTACCAAATTTTGTTGGTTCTTTTTAATCACAATCGACTTCTCCATTAAAGGAAAACTAACGCCATAATTTTTTTTGCAGAACGCCGCAATATTTTGATTGTCCCCTTTTTCTTGTCCCTTAAAATCATTCGCAGGAAAACCTATCACTACTAATTGATCCTTATATTGTTGCTGCAATTTTTCAAGCGCTTCATATTGACCAGTATACCCACAATCACTGGCCGTATTTACAATCAATATTTTTTTTCCCTTTAGGTTCGAAAAATTAAAAGGGCTCCCGTCTATAGCGTTCATGGTTAAATCATAAAACGACATTGAAGGTGTAGCGCCGTATTTATTTTCTAATAATTGCTTTTTACCATTCGAATTCGTTGACCACATGATCATTGGGTAAATGGATTTTAAAATTGATTGTCGATAGGACATATCCTTTTTTTTCATTAAAACAGCAGCAGAAACCAATATTCCAAAAGCAATAGCAACTTTAATCATGATATGTTTTTTAGTCTTCAATTATAATTCAATTTTGATAGGCAGAATCGCAAATTTATTTTTAGTGCCCTTTATCCAATCAATCTTTTCAACAACCAGGCCTTGCCTTTATAGGGAGGATATTTAAAACCAGGGTCAATCCAAGTGGGTGTTTTTAATACTGACTTCGTATGCGTAAATGTGTCAAAACTTAACTTGCCATGATAACCGCCTGTACCACTATAACCACGACCACCAAAAGGCAAATCATGATTGGTAATATGCATGGTGGCATTATTTACACAAGCGCCTCCCGAAGGCACATTGGTTAACCAATATTGTTCATCAGTTTTGTTTTCAGTGAATACATAAAATGCCAATGGATTTGGATTTTTTTGTATGATTGCCAACGCTTCCTCTTTGGAGCTATATGTAAGAATAGGAAGGATGGGGCCAAAAATTTCATCCTGCATAATTTTTGCATCCGCATGAATACCTGTCATAATGGTGGGTTCAATAAATAATTTTTCTCTATTTGATTTTCCGCCATAAACAATCTCCCCTTCTGACAAATAACTAGTAATCCGCAACCATTGTTTGTCATTGATAATTTTACCATAATGTTCAGATGATGCTGCATCTGCGCCATAGAATGATTGAATAGCGATAATTAATTCTTTAATTAATTTATCCTTTAAATCAGTGGGTACTAAAATGTAGTCGGGTGCAATACACATTTGACCACAATTTGAAAATTTAGGATTAGCCAAACGACGTGCTGCCACTCTCAAATTTGAATCAGCAGTAATAACGGCCGGGCTTTTACCACCTAATTCTAAAGTAACGGGTACCAATTTTTCAGCAGCGTATTTATAAATAATTTTTCCAACTGCTGTACTACCTGTATAAAAAATATGATCAAACCTATTCTCAGTTAATAAGGGTGGCAATACGGTAGCGCCATCGCCTTCTAAATAAAGCATATAGTTATTTGGAAATAAGTCGGCTACTATTTTAGCCATCACTTTTGCCGTAGCTGGCGCAAATTCACTTGGTTTCAATACGGCACAGTTACCGCCTGCAATAGCACCAATTAATGGTGTAAATAATAACTGAAATGGATAATTCCAAGGTGCAATAATACAAACCACACCCAAAGGTTCTTGGATGGTATAACTTGTCGAAGGCATATTGACCAAATTAGTCGCAACAGATTTGGGTTGCATCCATTCCTGTAAATGCTTAATCGTATAATTTAATTCGCTTAGGAAAAACCCAACCTCTGTGGCCCAAGCATCTTCGTCTGTTTTTTTAAGATCAGCATACAATGCTTCATATAAAATATTTTCCGAATCCAACACCGCCTTTTTAAGCCTTTCTAACTGTAGTAATCTAAAGGCGTAAGTTTGGGTGGCTCCTGTACTGAAATAGTCCTTGAGTGCATTAATATTAGCGGTCATAGCATAAAATTATGAAGCAATTTAAGCTTAATTAAGCAAACGAACCTAAGAGGGAACTTCATTGGTAAAAATTATTTCAAATTATCCCAATTTTTATATAATTTAACATACTCAAAAAATAAGATTTTATAACCATTAACCGTTTGCTATGTCCAAGAACAAATCAAATAACAGTCGTCGAGATTTCATAAGAAATTCTGCCCTTGCCATGGGTGGTTTTTATATTGTACCAAGACATGTATTAGGAGGAAAAGGTTTTACTGCGCCAAGTGATAAATTACAAGTTGCCGGAATCGGATCCGGTGGAAAAGGCGAAAGCGATTTATTCAATTTTTACAATTCTGGAAAAGCAGATATCGCATTTTTGTGTGATGTAGATGATAGACAAGCAGTTAAAAGTCGCCAACGCTATCCTAAAGCAAAATACTATAAGGATTACAGAGAGATGTTAGATAAGGAGCACAAATATTTTGATGCATGTTCCGTATCTACACCTGATCATATGCACGCAGTACAAGCAATGGCAGCAATGCAATTAGGCAAACACGTTTATGTTCAAAAGCCAATTGCACATGATATTTTTGAAGCAAGGATGATGACCGAAGCTGCAAGAAAACATAATGTAGTAACACAAATGGGTAACCAAGGTGCATCAGGTGATGGCGTACGTAAGTTACAGGATTGGTATAATGCTGGTTTAATTGGAGATGTTCATACGATTTATTGTTATACGGATCGTCCAGTATGGCCACAAGGCGCAATTCGCCCTACAGCGCCTTCTTCCATTCCAGCTGAATTAGATTTTGATTTATGGTTAGGTACTGCTCCTAAAAAAGATTACTTCGATGGCATACTTCCATTTAACTGGAGAGGTTGGTGGGATTACGGAACCGGCGCATTGGGTGATATGGCTTGTCATATTATGGCACCAGGATTTGCAGTATTAGGTTTGGGTTATCCAGTGGCAGCTGAATGTAGCATTGCAACAAGATACACTGCACCTTGGCAAAAATTGGATGCGCCAGATAGTCCGCCAATGGGATCACACATTATTTTAACTTTCAGAGGACCATTCAATAAACATAAGGGTAAAAACAAGGAGACTGAAATTAAATTACATTGGATGGATGGTGGTATACAACCAGAAAGACCTCCTGAATTAGGACCCAACGAACAAATGGGTGATGGCGGCAACGGTATCATTTTTGAAGGAACTAAAGGCAAGATGATGGCAGGCACTTATGGTGTAAATCCACAATTATTACCTACTAGTTTGACAAAAACAACCACAGTTCCAAGTACCGTTGATTTAGTAAAAGGTGGTGCTGAAGGTCACTATGCTGCATGGGTAGAAGCATGTATCGCAGGTCCTGGAAGTGATTTAGCTAAAAACTTAAGTTCTAATTTTGATATCGCTGGGCCATTAACTGAATCTGTATTAATGGGTAATTTAGCCATTCGTAGCTATGATATCAAAGCACAAGAAAAAACTGCAAAAGGAAAAATAATTTATCCAGGACGTAACGTTCAATTATTATGGGATGGACCAAATATGAAGATCACCAACTTTGACGAAGCAAATCAATTCGTTAAACGAACATATCGTGATGGTTGGAGTTTGGGTATATAATTAAATCGCCTTACTTAAAACCCTTTCACTATAAATGAGTGGAAGGGTTTTTTTATGTCCCTGATTAAGTGGTAACTTTAACTTTGTTCCTTATTTCGTCTTGCAATGCTTTGCGCTATTATCTTTTAAATTTTATGTTTATGAAAAACTTTCAAGATCAATTTTTATTAAACCCAGCAATCACATTTTTAAATTTTGGTTCCTTTGGCGCAACACCCAAACCTATATTTGAAAATTACCAACATTGGCAAAGGGTATTGGAAGCGGAACCTGTTCAGTTCATTGCCTTTGATGGTGTTAACTATTTAGCAGAATCTAGAGCTGCTTTAGCAAAATATATTGGCTGTGTAGATAAGGATGATTTGGTGTATGTTACTAATCCTTCTTTTGCCGTTAACCTGATTGCAAAAAATTTTCCTTTAAAAGCGGGGGATGAAATATTAACCACGGACATTGAATATGGCGCCTGCGATCGGACCTGGAATTTTTATTGTGAAAAAGCAGGCGCTACTTACCGAAGACAAAAAATTAATTTGCCCATTACGACGAAAGAAAAATTCATAGCTAATTTTTTTGAAGGTGTGACTGCAAATACAAAAGCGATATTTATTAGTCAAATAACCAGTTCGACTGGATTAATTTTTCCAGTAAAAGAAGTTTGCGAAATAGCAAAATCAAAAGGATTGATTACCATTGTCGATGGCGCACATGTGCCAGGACATATTCCATTAAATTTATCGGAACTACAAGCCGATTTTTATACGGGTGCCTGTCATAAATGGATGATGGCGCCCAAAGGATGTAGTTTTTTATACGCGCACAAATCGGTGCAACATCTTTGCGACCCGCTGATTGTAAGTTGGGGATACAAAGCATTAAAACCTTCTCATTCTCCCTATTTGGATTACCACCAAATGATTGGCACACGCGACTTTTCTGCATTTTTAACAGTGCCCGCTTGTATACAATTTATGGCCGAAAATGATTGGATCGCAGTTCGTAATGAATGTCATGACATGGTCCTTGCCAATGCGCAACGCTTTTATGAATTACTAGGATCAAGCCCCATTAGTCCTTTAACCAATGAATGGATTGGGCAAATGATTAGTATCCCCATCAAAACCAAGGAACCAGAAATATTACAAAGGACATTATTCACCGAATACAAAATTGAAATTCCAATCATGCGTCAGGAGAATGATGTGTATATGCGCTATTCCATTAATGCATTTAATACAATGGCAAATTTAGATACACTATACAATGCCTTGTCTGAATTAAAAAAACAAAACAGGATTTAATGCTGTTAAAATAACTAAATCATCTATTAGCACAAAGGCCCCCCGATGAATCGGGGGGCCTTTGTAGTTTTATATAAAGCGTTAAATATTTTTTGCAATTAAAGTATTTAAATTTATGCTCTCCAATCTAAATTGTTTAATACAATGGCATTTTCTTTAGCGCAATCTAATTCAGTGGTGCCGGTATAAGCTTCTTGCTCAATGATGTGAAACTTTAAACCATTTTGCGCACCCACGTATAAAATATTTTTAAAATCGATCGTTCCTTTTCCTAAGATACATGACTCATGCCCAGTGGATGTTTTTATCAAATCCTTCACATGGCATAATTTAAAACGATTCGGATATTTTTTTAGATAAGCAATCGGATCGGCACCGGCTGCTACAACCCAATAAATGTCCATTTCAAAATCAACTAAATTCGCATCTGTTGCATTCATTAATACGTCCTGTGGCATTCCACCTGCCATTGCTTTAAAAGAATAGTCATGATTATGGTAGGCAAAACGAATCCCATTCTTATTCGCTATTTCGCCACACTTATTAAACTGATCAGCAAAGCGCTTATAGTCATCAATGGATTTTTGAGCTCCAATATGTGGGCATATTAAATATTTCATTCCAATTTCACCTGCTTCCGCAGCCTTGCGTTCAAAATCCTTATTAATATCACAATGTGAGGCAATGATGTTCATCTCCATATCACCCAATTGTTTTTTGAACTCTGTATTTTTCATACCCCAGAAAATACCCTTAGCGCCCTCAAAACTTTCAATTTGTTTGTACCCACAATTGGATAAATGTTTCAACACCCCTAATGGATCTTTAGCCAAGGCCTCTTTTACAGTCCACAACTGAATGCCAAATTTATTTTTCTTTTGCGCCATCGCAAAAAGCTCCTTATTAAATGGGGTACCCAACGCTAAACTAGCCAATGCGGTGTTGCGTAAAAAACTTCTTCTTGAATTTGACATGTAATAAATTAAAATGGTAATTGATGCTTGTTAAAAATATTAGTAAACCCTAATGAAAACTTAATGAAAATATAAATCGCTTAAATGAAAAAGCTAAAAAGCTGGATTAGTAAAATACTATGCCCAAGCCTTATCTCCTTTAGCGTATGGCACACAGCCCTCGTATTTTCCAGGAATAGCCACATAACGAAGCGCTTTTGTTGCCCCTACTTCTGAAGTGAAAAATCCAGTCAGTGTCAACTCCTTCATCATGGTAAAATAATGTTTTGTATTGGCTGATTTTTTATCTGGATTTGCTTTTTGAGCTTCCTTGTTCGCTTGCACTTCCTTGTCAAGCGCACTAATTAAATCATGGCGCTCTTGGGCGTTTGCTTCCATAAAGGATTTGCCAATTTTAGCCTTCGCTTCCTTAAACTGTAATTCACGCATTCCTTCCATGAAAATGTTTTGATTTTTTTCATCATAACAATCGCGCACCATAACTGACATAAACTCTCCCACTTTGGCTTCCTTAGCGCCAGGTGTGTTGGTTGCAGGAATAATTACTTCTGCTACTTCATTTAAAAATGCAATGTCTTCTGCAGAAAATACCAACCCTGTTTTTGCAGTGGTACATCCTGATAAAAATGCTTCCGCGCCTAAAACGGTTCCACCCATAATAATAGCTACTCTTGATAATGCTTCACGTCTGTTCATCATAAAATATAAATTTAATCGCGTTAATTATTTTTAAATATCACAAATTTCAATAGCCTTTTTAAGTGATGCCATTGGATCTTTATCTGCAGGAATAAATTCTTGAGCTACATAACCCTTAAATCCAGTTGCAACAATCGCACGCATGATCGCAGGATAATATAATTCCTGACGTTCATCAATTTCATTACGACCTGGCACACCACCTGTATGGTAGTGCCCATAATATTCATGATTTGCATTGATGGTACGAATTACATCTCCTTCATCAATTTGCATATGATAAATATCAAATAATAATTTAAAATTAGGCGACCCTATTCGCTTACATAATTCAACACCCCAAACGGATCTGTCACACATATAATCTTTGTGATCCACTTTTGAATTTAATAACTCCATCTGAATCATAACTCCTCTTTTTTCAGCCAACGCCATTATCTTTTTTAACCCAGTCGCACAGTTGTTTAATCCAGTTTCATCATCCATCCCCTTTCTATTTCCTGAAAAACAAATTAAATTGGTATACCCTGCATCTGCAACATAGTTAATATGATCGGTATAATTCTTCACCAAGGTATCATGATAACTTGGGTCATTAAATCCTTTGGTCAAACTTATCTCAGCACCATTGCACATGGTGGACACTAAATTGTTTTCCTTGAGCACATGCCATTCAGAAGGGCCTACCAAATCCATCCCCACCATACCCATTGCTTTGAAATTTTTTGCTAATTCTGCAATAGGATACTGACTATAACACCACCTACAAGCAGAATGGTTGATTTTTCCTTTTAAAGAAAAGGATTCATTTTTGTTTTGAAGTCCTTGTTTCACTGATGCAATTAAATTTGAAGGGACCACCACGCCTGTTGCCAAAGCAGCAGAACCAGTGATTACTTGTTTTAAAATTTGACGCCTATTCACATTAGATGACATTACAAAATATTATATAAGTTCCCAGATTTTATGACTTGATAAATATAATTTTTTTTTCCTGTTTTTTATAAAGTTTTAAGTTAAAAATGGGGGTTTTTTGCGAAATTATAAGGAAATTGCTAGGGTTATAATCCATGATGAAAAAATGGATTTTAAAATATATAAAAGCTTAAAAATCTCAAATATGAATCGAAAATTACGCATGGGAATGGTCGGAGGCGGAAAAGACGCTTTTATCGGTGCAATTCACCGTTTGGCTGCAAATATGGATGGATTAATTGAAGTGAGTTGTGGTGCATTAAGTATAAGACCTGATGTAGCACTTGCTTCTGGTGAAGCTTTATTTTTACCTAAGGAAAGGATTTACTTGACATATGAAGAAATGATCAAGAAAGAAGCAAGCCTTCCAGCGAATGAGCGCATCGACTTTGTAACGATTGTAACGCCCAACTTTGCCCACTTTGCACCTGCGATGATGGCATTAGAATATGGCTTTCATGTGGTGATTGAAAAACCAATTACCTTTTCATTAGATGAAGCAAAGCAACTAAAACAAAAATTAGATGAAACCGGCTTAACCCTTTGCTTAACGCATACCTATTCTGGATACCCCATGGTAAAGCAAGCAAAAGCAATGGTGAAGGAAGGAAAGTTTGGAAAAATTAGAAAAATTTGGGTGGAGTACCCTCAAGGTTGGTTAAGTAAATTATCTGAACGCGAAGGAAACGCACAAGCAGCTTGGAGAACTGATCCAAAAAAATCAGGTAAAAGTTCGGTGATGGGCGACATTGGAACACATGCAGCGCATTTAGCTGAATATATTACGGGTGCAAAAATTACAGATGTATGTGCTGAATTAAATACCATGGTGGAAGGACGCTTGTTAGATGATGACGGTGCAGTGATGTTGAAATTTGACAATGGTGCTAAAGGAGTTTTAATGGCATCTCAAGTAGCAGCGGGTGAAGAAAATGCTTTAAAAATAAGAGTGTATGGAGAGCATGGTGGTATTGAATGGGCACAACACGAACCCAATACTTTATTGGTAAAATGGTATGATCAACCCACCCAAGTTTATAGGGCTGGTGGAAATTATGGCGCGCACCTATCTCCTACTGCAATTCATAATTGTCGCACCCCAGGTGGACATCCAGAAGGATACTTGGAGGCATTCGCAAATATTTATAGAAACTTTGCATTAACGATTGGATGTAAAATTGATGGCACCACACCTACCGCTGAAATGCTTGATTTTCCTGGCATTGAAGATGGATTAAGAGGTATGGCGTTTATTGATAATGTAGTTGCATCATCACAGTCGGATGTGAAATGGACCCCTTATGTTTTATAAAAATTACAATTCACGATTATTAAACAAATAGTATGACCACAATAAAAGGACCAGGAATATTTTTAGCGCAGTTTATGGGTGATGTTGCGCCATTTAATTCTTTAGAAAGTATTTGCAAATGGGCAGCAGCCTTAGGATTCAAAGGTGTACAAATTCCAAGTTGGGATGCAAGATGTATTGATTTACAAAAAGCAGCTGAAAGCAAAACTTATGCGGATGAAATCAAAGGTATTGTAGCAAGTACGGGTATGGAAATCACGGAGCTATCTACACACTTACAAGGACAATTGATTGCAGTTCATCCTGCCTATGATACACAATTTGACGGATTTGCACCCAAGGAAGTTCATGGTAATTCAAAGGCAAGAACAGAATGGGCAGTTCAACAATTAAAATATGCAGCTACCGCTTCTCAAAACCTAGGGTTAAATGCACATGCAACATTTAGTGGCGCATTATTATGGCACACGGTATACCCTTGGCCACAACGTCCAGCAGGTATGGTGGAAACTGGATTTACAGAATTAGCAAAAAGATGGTTACCGATATTAAATGAGTTTGATAAAGTGGGTGTAGATGTTTGTTATGAAATACATCCTGGCGAAGATTTGCATGATGGTGTTACTTATGAAATGTTTTTAGACAAAGTAAACCAACACCCACGTGCTTGCTTATTATACGATCCATCTCATTTTGTTTTACAATGCATGGATTACTTAGGATACATTGATGCATTTCATGAGCGCATTAAAATGTTTCATGTAAAAGATGCAGAATTTAATCCGACAGCCAAACAAGGCGTATACGGAGGTTATCAAAATTGGATTGACCGCGCAGGACGATTTAGATCTCTGGGAGATGGCCAAGTTGATTTTAAAAATATTTTCAGCAAGCTTGCTGCTTATGATTTTAAGGGATGGGCTGTAATGGAATGGGAATGCGCCATTAAGCATCCGGAAGTTGGCGCTGCGGAAGGTGCCGTGTTTATTAAAAATAATATTATTCAAGTAACAGAAAAAGCTTTTGATGACTTTGCAAATACAGGATCAGATGAAGCATTTAATAAGAAAATTTTAGGTATATAAATAAATCAATTAATAAAACAAAAAGTATGAAAAAGATTTTAGGAATTATGTCAGCAGTATTGGTATTTACTGCATGTGGTGGTGGGGAGAAAAAAGAAGGTTCAACAGAAGCAACTGCAACCACTGAAGTAAAAGAAGTAGTAGCAGCGCCAAAACCTTTATCAGAAAATCCTGATTATCAAAAAGGTTTAGCACTGATTGCAGGTAGTGACTGTTTAACTTGTCATAAAACAAGTGAAAAACTAATTGGTCCAGCTTATAAGGATGTAGCTGCAAAATATGAAGCTACAGAAAGTAACATTAAAATGTTAGCAGGTAAAGTGATCAATGGCGGTAGTGGCGTTTGGGGCGCAATACCAATGACACCGCACCCGCAAGTGAAAGAGGAAGATGCGATAGCCATGGTGAAATATATTATGTTGTTGAAAAAATAATTAGGTAATAATAATCGAAAAATTAAAAAAATGAAATTAAAATCAATCGTACTTTCCTTGTTGGTATTATTTATTTGTGCTCAAACAATAGCACAAAAAAAGAAGTGGACCAGTTTATTCGACGGGAAAACAACCAAAGGATGGCATACCTATGGTGAAAAAGCTGCAGGCCAAGCTTGGAAGGCAGAAGACGGGGTGCTTTTTTTAGATGCTAGTACAAAAGAAGGTCGCGGTGATATTGCTACAGATGAAAGTTTTGATGATTTTCATTTAAAATTAGAATGGAAGATTTCAAAAAACGGAAATAGTGGTATCATCTTTTTTGCACAAGATGACAAAGCAAAATATAAAAATCTTTGGTATACGGGACCAGAAATGCAAGTGCTGGACAATGAAGGCCATAGTGATGGTAAAATTGTTAAGCACAGAGCTGGAAACTTGTATGATTTAATCGCTGGTCCAGATGATGCAGTAAAACCTGTAGGCGAGTGGAATAAAGCGGAAATCATTGTTCAAAAAGGAACCTTGGTTTTAAAATTAAATGGTGTGACAACCGCAACTACAACTATCGGTGATGATAGCTGGAAGGAATTAATTAAAAACAGTAAGTTTTCAAAAAAGGAATCTCCTGATTTTGGAAAAGTATTTAGTGGACATATTGCTTTACAAGATCATGGCAATAATGTGTACTACAGAAATATTCAAATCAAAAGACTTTAATCATTTTTGTGAATAACGTCCATGAATCATTTATGCGTCAGGCCCTCTCGCAAGCGCAGAGGGCCTTTGACGAAGATGAAGTTCCTGTCGGTGCAGTCATTGTAATGAGCGGTCAAGTCATCGCAAAAGGTTATAATCAGGTGCAGTTATTAAAAGACGTCACTGCTCATGCTGAAATTTTAGCGATCAGCAGTGCTTGTGAAAATTTACAATCCAAATATTTACCAGCCGCCACCTTATATGTAACCTTAGAGCCCTGCCTTATGTGTGCTGGGGCTTTATATTGGAATAAAATTGGCCATATCGTTTTTGGGGCCTACGATGAAAAAAATAGTTACCGTCGTGTGACTGAAAAAAATCCATTCCACCCATCCACGACTATTGAAGGGGGTATTTTACAAGAAGAATGTGCCGCACTCATACAGGCATTTTTTAAAGCAAAGAGATAGTTATTTCGATAAAATTAGCAAACACTAGGTCTCCGCAGCAAGAACTGAAGTCGACTACCTGGTTCTAATTTTATCTCAATTTCATAACTAATACACTATTTAAAAAATCCTGACACTCACTTTGACCAATGGGAAACTTACTATTTAAGAAAAAATGCCTGGTGTTCGCTTAAATCAGTGGAAAGCGGTGTAATTTTGTCCCTCATTCAAGAAACAATAAAATAAAAAATATGTCATTTACTTTACCAGCGTTACCCTACGCACATGAAGCCTTAGAGCCACATTTTGATACTTTAACCATGCAAATTCATCATGGCAAACACCATCAAGCTTATGTAGACAATTTAAATAAAGCAATAGCTGGAACGCCTAACGAAGGAAAAACTTTGGAAGAATTAGTAGCAGTAGCTGGAACTATCAGCCCTGCAGTCCGTAATAATGGTGGTGGACATTGGAACCACAGTTTCTTTTGGGCTAGCTTAGCACCTAATGCTGGCGGTACACCAACAGGCGCTTTGGGTGATGCAATCAATGCAGCTTTTGGAAGCTTTGATGCATTCAAAGAAAAATTTGCTGCTGCTGGTATGACTCGTTTTGGTAGTGGTTGGGCTTGGTTAATTGTAAAGGACGGAAAATTAGAAGTTAGTTCAACACCAAACCAAGACAATCCATTAATGGATGTTGCTGAAGTAAAAGGAGCACCATTATTAGGTGCAGATGTTTGGGAGCACGCTTACTACTTAAAATATCAAAATAGAAGAGCAGATTATTTAGCTGCTTTTTGGAATGTAGTGAATTGGTCAGTGGTTGCTGATCGTTTTGCTGCTGCGAAATAAAAATAAAAAATTAGGTGGTGTATCCACTTACTTTCAAATCCCAAAGTTACCCACTTTGGGATTTTTTATGGCAGAGGGTCAAATCCATGTCCCCCACCTGGCCGACACTTACTAAGTCGTTTCAAGCCTAAAAATATCCCTTTAATGGGTCCATACTTTTCAATAGCCTGAGCGGTATACTGCGAACAAGTGGGCGTGAACCTACATTTGCTGCCACCCAAATAAGGTGACAATACTAATTGATAAAACCGAATTAAAATAATAAATGGGAAGGCGCTAATTTTTTTTATCACAGCAATAATATCACCACTTAAGTAAGGCTTGCTCATACAACACTTGTTTTTAACTTATCCGCTAGTTTTTGCAAAATCAAATTAATCGTAGCTTGAATTTGTTGCTGGGTTTGCACTTGCGCATCTAGATATAAAAAAAATAGATTGAGTCGCATGTTTGTTAAGCTTATACTATTCGTAAAATTTGGTTTTTCTAATCGGTAGCCTTCACGTAATAATCTTTTTACTTTATTGCGTTGTACCGCTTTTCTAAATTGTCGACTGGGCGCACCCACCCCAGCTTGCAGTAATCCATTTGGAAAAATTTCTGCTTCGGCCTTTTCAATGGTATACAACAATCGGATAGGATGTATGGTAATGGCAGTTCCTTTCGAAAACAAAAATTGCAATTGCTTTCGGCTTTTGAGCTTATCCTTTTTTTGGTATGTAAAATTTTTAGACAACAGATTAAATATAGGCATTAAAAAAGTCCCTCCCGAATTTCGGGAAGGACTTTAAAATTATTGAATTTCGAGTGAATGAAGGAAATCCTACATTGGATTTATTTCAATCCTTTTTCACTTGATACTGTAAGTTTTTTACGTCCTTTCTTTCGGCGGCTTGCTAATACTTTACGACCATTAGCTGTTTCCATACGTTGACGGAATCCGTGAACAGATTTACGACGACGCTTATGTGGTTGGAATGTACGTTTCATAGTATGTCTTAAATTTTTTTCTTTTCTGTACTTAAATTTTCGTTTTCGTCCTGTTCCTAATAGCAGTCACCATACCACTACCTGTGAAAGGACAGCAAAAATAGGGTATTTTTTTATTTTTTAAGCTAAATCTGTATGTTTTGCAGCAATTTTTTGTCCAAAAAAGGTGCTGGCCTGCAATTCAAAGGCTTGTGGGTTGTCGGTAGTGTAAAAACTAAGTTGCCCAGATTGGCTACATTTTTGGGCTAAATCTGGATGGCTTTCAAGGTATTTAGCGAGGCTTTTAGCCACGATAGCACCTTGGCTTACAACATTCACCCCTTTAGGCATAAAAGCCTTTATTTTGTCCGCTATTAAGGGATAATGGGTACATGCTAATAAAAGGGTATCGATATCGGCAGATTGAGAAAAAAGTTGATCCAGGTAGGATTTCACAAAATAGTCTGCACCTGGTTTATCCTGTTCTCCATTCTCAATTAAGGGTACCCATAAAGGACAGGCTTGTTGAAAAACTTGCAGATCAGGAAAGAATTTAGCTAGTTCAATGGGATAACTGTCACTTTGTATGGTACCCAATGTTCCTAAAATCCCCACTTGATGGGTGGTTGAGAAATTACCTAAAATTTCAGTGGTGGGTCTGATCACCCCTAATACCCTTTTGTCGGGGGCCATTTTTGGTAAATCTTTTTGCTGGATAGTACGAAGTGCTTTAGCCGATGCGGTATTGCATGCCAATATCACCAATGAGCAACCTTGGTTAAAAAACCAATTCACTGCTTCTAGGGTATATTGATACACAGTATCATAAGATCGAGGACCATAAGGCGCACGCGCATTATCTCCCAAATAGATATAATCATACTGAGGTAAAGTATTTTTAAGCTCCTTTAATATAGTGAGCCCACCATAACCACTATCAAAAACACCAATCGGCGCAGTAGACATATATTTATTTTATTGCGTAAAACTAAAGAACCTCGTTGTAAACAACGAGGTTCTAAGTAAAATATATTTAAAAATATTATCCTTTTTTAGCGGCGGCTGCTGGCTTTGCTGCTGGAGCACCACTTGTAGCTGCTTTGAAAGCATCTTCAATTTCCTTTGGTAAAGGCAATTTTAATTTCATCGCTACGCGAATGGTTAAATTGTCAACAATCGAAGGTTGTGTATATGGAGACAAAGATTCAGCTTTTAATACCAAAGTATATTTTTGTTCAGCAACAACTTCGCCTAATGCTGTAGCAATTTTTTGTCTGTAAGGCATTAACAATGATTCTTGTTTTTGCTCCATAGATTGTTGTTGGTATTGTTGCCAGTTGATCAACTTGTATTTTAAACGATTTAAATCGTCAGTTGCCATTTGTAACGCCTTTGGACGCTTAGACAAATCTGCAGAATCTCTTTTGTAGATACTATCTTTAACTTGATAATCCTTTAAAGTATAATTATACTCATCTTGTAAAGAATCTTGTGCGTAAGATTTAAGAACAGTATCTAATTTTTCTTGGATACCAGGGAATAAAGCAATGACGCTTTGATCTTCAAAATAACCAATTTTAACCTGTGCAGATGCTGTGTTGCTAAATGAAGCTGCAACTAATAAAATGGCTGCAAATAAAAAACCTTTTTTCATATCTAATTGTTTTTTTAAAAAATCTATTTATTTTTCTTAATTATTAATACCCAATTCCTTCAAAACATCGTCACTTTTGTCCAGTTTCGGGTCTGCAAATATAATGGTAATTCCTTCACTTTTATCTAAAATGAAGTCATATCCCCTAGCAGTAGCTAGTTTTTGGACTGCATTATACACTTTATCTTGAATGGGTTTAACCATTTTTTGGCGTTCCTTAAACAAATCTCCCTCGTAACCAAAGCGTTTCTTTTGAAGGTCCCTTAGCTCCTTTTCTTTCACAAAAAGCTCATCTTCTCTTTTTTTCTTAAGGTCATCCGAAAGCATAAACTGTTCAGCCTCATAGTTTTTGTACATTTTATCGAGGGTCATTTGCTTTTGATCAATTTCTTGTTGCCATAGATCTCCTAATGCCTTTAATTTTTTATCTGCTTCCTTAGACTCTGGAATTTCATCCAAGATATACTTTGTATTAATGATCGCATATTTTGTTTGCGCATTTATTGAAAATGACGTCAAAATGGCGATGGCTAAAACAAAAAAAACTTTATTGAATTGCATAAGCTATAATTTAAATACCAAAATGAAAAATTGCTTTACTATTTTACTTAATGACTATTCTGGTTCAAACCCTAACATAAAGGTAAACCTTCCAGCATCTTTTAATGTGTTGGTACCATTTAAACGATCTAAACCAATACCATAATCAAATCCCAAAAGTCCAAACATAGGAAGATAAAAACGCATACCCAAACCCACGGAGCGACGCAGCTTAAATGGATTAAATTCCTTCATGCTATACCATCCATTTGCCGCTTCAAAAAAGCCCAAAGCAAAAATGGTACTACTAGCAGCCAAACTTAATGGATATCTAATTTCAACTGCATATTTATTAAAAATGGTAAATTGTTGGCGAGATTGTTGTTGGTCAGGGTTTACTTTTGGATTAGATGATTCATACACAGGATAACCTCTGTGTGCAATGATATCATATCCTAATAATGCAAATTGGTTTGTTAATCCTGCATCCCCTACTTGGAATCTTTCAAATGGAGATATCGCAAGACTGGAGTTATAACGGCCTAGGAAACCGTACTTAGCAGCAAAACGTAATACAAATTGTTTGTTATGTTCCTCCCCGGCTGGTTTACCCAATGGTACAAACCATTCCCCATTAAAACGCCATTTATGGTATTCTAATAATTGATACGGGTTTTCTCTTTTTCCAAAGTTGGGATCAAATAAAGAAAAAGGGGGTGTTAATTGTGCACTCAATAAAAAAGTAGAACCTGTTCTTGGAAAGGTAGGTTGATCAATGGACGTTCGTTGTAAAGCAATCCTGAAGTTAACATTGTTTACATTACCATTGGAAAAATTAGGTAAGTTAATCGGATCAATTGGGTACTCCTTTAATGTATAACGTGTATAGTTAATTCCGGTGCTTAAAGAGAAATAATCATCCGGCCATTGTAACTGACGTCCAAAGGAAACAGTTGCACCCGTAGTTGATATATATCGATCATCTGCCGCATTTGGATTGTACATGCCCGTTTGCAAATCGTAGGTTTGACCATACTTTGTATTATATACACTTACGGTTAAAGTATTCCTCTTGATACCACCAAACCAAGGTTCTGTAAATGAAAAATTCGTGGAACGGAATGCCTTACCATTACTTTGAATCCGCAAACTTAGTTTTTGTCCATCTCCCATAGGCAATGGATCCCAAGCTGATTTTTTAAAGAAATTCTTGGAAGAGAAATTATTAAAAGTGATTCCTAAAGTACCCGTGAGTCCTATAAAGCCACCCCATCCGGCACTTAATTCTAATTGGTCACTTGATTTTTCTTCTACACCATAATTAATATCTACTGTACCATCTTCTGGATTTGGAACAGGATCGATTTTTATTTTTTCTTGGTCAAAATAATTTAGCTGCGAAATTTCTCTTTGAGAACGAATCAATAAGGTACGACTAAATTTATCACCTGGTATGGTTCTAATTTCACGACGAATTACAAAGTCTTTTGTTTTTTCATTACCCGCAATGCGAATTGTTTTAATAGTCGCCTGTGGTCCTTCTCTCATTCTTATCTCAAAATCGATCGTGTCATTGTAAACAGCAGTTTCAATTGGGTCTACATTAAAAAACAAATATCCATCATCTTGGTATAAGCCACTGATATCTCCCCCTTCCGCTGTTTGAGTTTTTCCTAATTTATTATATAATATTTCGCGGTTGTAAATTTCTCCTTTTTTGATATTTAAAATACTGGTCAATAAGGAGTCTGGATATTTGGTGTTTCCTCTCCAAGTAATGTTTCCAAAAAAATACTTACGCCCTTCCTTTAATTGAATATCAATGTTTAAATTACCTACCGCGTTATGGTAAATGGTATCCTTTTCAATCACCGCGTCACGAAACCCCAATGAGTTATAATAATTCAATAAATTATCACGACTCTCTTCAAATTTTTTCTCACTATATTTTGAAGAGGACAATTTAAAACGAACATAAGGATTTAAAATCTTTCTAGTTTTAGTAAAAGTTAAATATCCTTTTTCGGCTAAGTATTGTTCAAAAGTATACGGTGTTGTTTTAACAATCACTGGTTTGTCATACACAGGGAAAAGGGTCATTCTAGATTTTTCATGCACCTCCTTTAAACTCTTTTTCAGTTTTACTTCGTCCACTAAGTTGCCACCAAAATTGATATTATTAATACGCACTTTAGGACCACGATCCACTTTAAAATCCAACAACAAACTATTCTTTTTAGTCGCATCTTTTTTTTCTATGATGGTCACTTTAGCATCCTGAAACCCTTTGTCTGCAAAAAACTTTTTGATTCCTTCTACTGCTGTGATTTTCATATTTTCAGTAATCACCCTATTCGGCGTTAAACCAGTTTTTCCAGACAATTCATCGGTTTCTGATTTTTTAACCCCTAAAAAATTAAACTTAGATAATCTTGGTCTTTCAACTACATCAATTTCAATATCGATTTCATTATTTACCAAGTCCGTTATATAAATACTTACATCACTAAAGTAGTTTTGATCCATTAATTTACGAATCGCTTTGGCAAAATTATCACCCCCTGGAATTCCTACTTCATCTCCAATATTCAAGGTG
>SYEV01000080.1 GCA_005800655.1 Bacteroidota bacterium | reverse complement strand
GTCTAATAAAGTCACTACCGTACTATCTGGTAAATTTTTTAATTCTCCATTAATAACAATTCCTTGTGCAGTTAAATTTGTAAAAATACAAATAACTAAAAATCCAATTATCCATTTTTTCATAGGTATCATTTAAAAAATTGAAATGTAAATATAAGTAATTTAACTTTGATGTCTTTGTTTTAACACTTTTGCGATATCGCTAAGCTGGTAACCCTTTGCTTTTAATAAAATCATATAATGGAATAATAAATCAGCAGATTCATCTATGAATAATTTTGCATCATCATCTTTGGCTTCTATCACTAATTCCACAGCTTCCTCTCCAACTTTTTGCGCAATTTTATTAATCCCCTTCGAAAATAAACTAGCTACATAGGAACTCGAGGGGTCAGCATTTTTACGTGATTCAATGATTTGCTCCAATTGATGTAGAAATGAAAAATCATTTTCTGCATCCTCCCCCCAGCAAGTGGATGTACCAGTATGACAAACTGGGCCTAATGGAACCGCCTGTATTAATAAAGTATCTTGATCGCAATCAAGTGCCATACTTATATATTGAAGAAAATTTCCACTCTCCTCCCCTTTGGTCCAAAGCCTATTCTTTGAACGACTAAAAAAGGTGACATTCTTTAGTGAAATAGTTGCATCCACTGCCGCTTGATTCATAAATCCCAGCATCAACACATTTTTCGTATTGGTATCTTGAATGATCGCAGGCACTAAGCCATCGGCATATTTTGTAAAATTGATATTCATAAATTAAAATTAATTAAAGTTTTGGTTTGAGGTAAACTTATAACCGAATAGGGATGCCTTTATTATTTAGATATTGTTTCAAATCAGGTATTGCTAATTCCTTGTAATGAAATATACTCGCCGCCAATGCCGCATCCGCTTTCCCAGTAGTAAAAACATCATAAAAATGCGCCGACTCCCCGCCACCGCCAGAAGCGATAATAGGCACAGGCAAGGTAGAGGATAGTGTTGCAGTGATATCTAATGCAAACCCTTGTTTGGTTCCATCATGATTCATAGAAGTCAACAATATTTCACCGGCCCCTAAATCCACCGCTTTTTTTGCCCATTCCGTAGTTAAGGTATCCGTTTTTTGACGTCCTCCATTTAAATAAACATACCATTTACCATCTGCTTCACATTTGGTATCAATAGCCAAAACCACACATTGACTTCCAAAGTTTTTTGCAAAGCTTTTAATAATAGTAGGATCTATATAAGCTGCAGTATTTATAGAAATTTTATCTGCCCCATTTTGCAATAATACGCTCACATCTTCCTCAGTTTTTATCCCCCCGCCCACGGTAAATGGGATATTAATTTTATGTGCGATTTTATTGACTAATTCACTTAAGGTTTTTCTTTTTTCTACTGTTGCTGTGATGTCCAAAAAAACCAATTCATCCGCACCTTGCAATGCATATAGCGCAGCTAATTCAATCGGATCTCCTGCATCCCGCAATTCAGTAAAGTTGACCCCTTTAACAGTGCGGCCATCTTTAATATCTAAACAGGGTATAATTCGTTTGGTTAACATGTAAATATTTTTATTTGTGCCAATTAATTAAAATTAGCCAAATCACTAATTGTTATTTTATTTTCATAAATCGCCTTCCCAACTATTGCTGCACTGCAACCAATTTCCTCCAATTCAATTAAATCATCTAAGGAACTCACTCCGCCACTTGCAATTAAATGTAAACTTGGAAATTGATTGATGATTTTTTCATACAATTCAATGGATGGCCCTTGAAGTTTCCCGTCCTTTTGAATATCCGTACAAAACATTTGACTCACCCCTTTGTCCATATACATTTTCATAAAATCAAATACGGTGATATTGGTTTTTTCTAACCAGCCGCCAATGGCAATTTTTTCTTCAAATACATCAGCACCCAACATAAACACATCTGCCCCAAACCTTGCAATCCATTCCTGAAATAATGCTGGATTTTTAACTGCCAAACTACCAATGGTCGCATAAGTAGCTCCTGACTCCAACACCATTTTTAAAGTTGCTTCTTTTTTTATACCTCCGCCAAAATCAATCTTCAAAGAAGTTTGCGTAGCAATTTTTTCTAATACTTTCCAATTAATCACCTCCCCCGCTTTTGCACCATCTAAATCAACCAAATGTAAGCGCATTAATCCAATACCCTCAAATGCTTTTGCCACCTCTAACGGATTTTCGTTGTATATTTTTTTTCGCGCATAATCGCCTTCCGTTAAGCGAACACACTTTCCTTCAATAATGTCAATAGCTGGTATAATTTGCATGTAAGCGATTTGTTTAAAGTGCGATAAAGTTTTTAATAATTTGTTCTCCTACCAAGGCCGACTTTTCTGGATGAAACTGTACCCCATAAAAATTATCTTTTTGTAAGGCAGCACTATAAGTTTGAATATAATCAGTTTTGGCAATAGTATGCTTACCAAGAGTAGCATAATATCCATGTACAAAATAGGCGAAACTATTTTCAGGAACCGAGGTAAATAAATCAGATTTTAAATCACAAATAGTATTCCACCCCATTTGTGGTATTTTAAGCGTTGGTATGGAAGTAGTAAACTTTTGAACCTGCTCATCAAAAATTCCCAAACAATGGGTGTTATTTTCTTCAGAATGCCTACACATCAATTGCATGCCAAGACAAATACCTAATACGGGTTGTTTTAATTCGGAAATTAATACATCCAAATTGCGTTCCTTTAAATATTGCATCGCTGTACTCGCTTCCCCTACTCCAGGGAAAATAACCTTATCTGCAGATTGTATCAATGTAGGATCATCTGTCACCACTGCTGTCATGCCAATCCTTTCCAATGCGTACAACACGGACTGAATATTACCTGCATTATATTGAATGATAACTGTATTCATATTAAATTAATTACCCAAAACCTCATTTAAAAATTGTTTTGTTATTACGCCAACATCTTCTCCCTTCGACAATGCATTAATATAAGCTGACCCAATAATTGCACCATTTGTAAATTCATTCACTGCGTCAAAGCTTAGCTTATCCTTGATGCCAAATCCAACTAATATTGGGTTCTTCAAATTCATCTGTTGCAGCCTTTCTAAGTAAATGGCTACTTGCGAAAAATCCTTATCCTTTCCAGTGGTTGCGGATGAACTTACTGCATATAAAAATCCTGAACTTAAACTATCTAATTTTCTTAATCTTTCTTCCGGGGTTTCCGGGGTGACTAGGAAAATAAAATCAAGCCCGTTGTCTTTTATCGTTTTTCCATAAATGTTTTCAAACTCATACAAAGGCAAATCAGGTAAGATTAATCCATCCACGCCTACTTCCTTGGCGCGCACACAAAACGCTTCAAAACCATATTGTAAAATTGGATTCATATAGCCCATGAGTACTAACGGAATATGAATTGTTTTGCGCATTTCACTTAATTGCTCAAATAATACCTGCAAGGTCATACCATTGGACAATGCATGAAGACTACTTGATTGAATCACTTCCCCATCAGCCAATGGATCGCTATAGGGCATCCCCAACTCAATAATATTAGCGCCGTTTTCTTGCAAGCTTTCCATGATTTGTAATGTACTATTCAAATTAGGATATCCTGCCGTACAATATACATTCAATACGCGCTTTGATTGCGCTTTAAATAAATTTTCTAATCTTGACATACTTTATATTTTCATTAAGATTTTATTGACTCGGATTTTGTCCAAAAAAATCTCATTTTTATTTTATTAAATTCCTGTTCGATTACAATTGTAATTACAAATGCTCCATATAGGTTGCCAAATCCTTATCGCCTCTCCCACTTAAACATACTACTACCACATCTGTTGGTTTTAAACCTAATTTAGGCAATACCGAAAAGGCATGTGCAGTCTCCAATGCAGGTATGATGCCTTCAATTTGTGATATATGAAAAGCAGAAGCCAATGCCTCTTCATCTGTTGCACTTAAAAAAGTACCTCGCTTGCTTTCATATAAAAATGCATGCAATGGTCCAATACCTGGGTAATCCAATCCTGCTGAAATACTATGGGGCTCTACCACCTGACCATCACTGGTTTGCATCACAATACTTTTACTGCCATGCAATATACCATGCGTTCCTAATTGGGTGGTCGCAGCACTTAAGCCTGAATAAACCCCATGACCCGCTGCTTCAACAGCCACTAATGCAACAGTGGGTTCATTTAAAAAATGATAAAATGCACCAGCAGCATTACTACCGCCACCTACACAAGCAACTACATGCGTAGGTAGTTCATTGCCTAATTTTTCCTTTAACTGTAAGCGCATTTCCTTACTAATCACACTTTGAAAACGAGCAACCATATCCGGATAAGGATGTGGCCCTACAACACTTCCTATAATATAATGCGTTTCATTAGGCTCATTGATCCAAGCACGTATTGCTTCATTGGTCGCATCCTTCAAAGTTTTACTACCGCTTTTGGCAGGCACCACTTTCGCACCCAGCATTTTCATTCTTGCTACATTGGGCGCTTGTCTTTCAATATCTTTCTCCCCCATATACACCACACATTCCATACCCTTCAATGCACAAACTGTTGCAGTGGCTACGCCATGTTGGCCAGCACCTGTTTCAGCAATAATTTTTGTTTTCCCTAATCTTTTGGCCAAGACAATTTGACCAATTGTATTATTAATTTTGTGTGCACCTGTATGACATAAATCCTCTCGCTTTAAATATATGTTTGCACCTATTTCTTTACTTAACCTTTCAGCGTAAAAAAGTGGCGTGGGTCTGCCTACATAATCTTTTAATAAGGCATCCACTTCGGCAATAAAGGTAGGTTCCTCCATGATTTTCAAATACTCCGCCTTGAGGGTTTCTACATTTTTAAATAACATCTCAGGGATATACGCACCACCAAATTCACCATAATACCCCTCGATACTCGGATTTTGATAATTTACTTGTGTGTTAAATGCTTGCATTTATAAATGTTTTAATTAATTCTAAATTTTTTATTCCTGGAGCCGTTTCAAATTGACTATTAATATCAATCACTGTTAAACTTTTCCCTGCTTTCGTTTTTTGCAAAACTTCAATTCCATGTAAATCATTTGGACCAATACCGCCACTTAAAAAATAGGGTTTATTGAAATCAGTATTTTTGATCAGCTCCCAATTAAAATGTTGTCCTGTACCTCCATATAAAGCACTATCGGTATCAAATAGATAATAAGTTGCTGCATATTCGTACGCTACAAAGTCTGGCAAACTTTTACCCACCCTAAATACCTTGACCACCGGGACTACTTGATTAATTATTGCACAATATTGTGCATCCTCATTCCCATGTAATTGTACAATATCCAATTTGGCTTTACTAATAACATCAATCACCTGTTCCAAAGGCGCATTGACAAATACCCCTACTTTTTTTGCATGCTTTGGATTAAAATCAGCTAACTGATTTAATGTCAAATGATTTAAAACACAACGCTTGGATGACGCATAAAAAATAAACCCAATATAATTTACTTTTATTTCATCTAGGGCGATGGCTTGCGTTAAATCAGTGATCCCACATACTTTAAATTGCATGGCTACTTAATTTAATTTGTGATGCAAATAATTCAAAAGCTTTTGCAGGATCCGCTTGTTTCATAAAATACTCTCCCATTAAAAATCCATCAAAACCTTCCTTTTTTAATAACTGAAAAGTAGCCAAATCATAAATACCACTCTCTGCAATACTTAACTTCTCTTTAGGTAACATGTTCTTTAATTTTAAAGAATGTTCGATATTAACCTCAAATGATTTTAAACTTCGATTGTTCACCCCCACAAAATCAACTTCCTCACCTATATGTCCTATTTCAGTTTCGTCATGTATTTCTAATAATACTTCCATCCCTAAGGCCTTTGCAGTAGCCGCTAATAAGGCTGTCTTCTTAGGCGTTAAGCAAGCAGCAATCAACAAAATAACTGAAGCCCCATAAGCCTTAGCTTCAATGATTTGAAACTCATCAATGATAAATTCTTTACGTAATACTGGCGTCGTATTTTTAATTGCTATTGTTAAATCATCCAAGCTGCCGCCGAAAAAATGAGTATCTGTCAATACCGAAATTCCTGAAGCCCCAAAATCACTATATGCTTTGGTTACTTCATGAACCAACGCCGTATTATTGATAATGCCTTTAGAGGGAGATTGTCTTTTGAATTCCGCAATTATACCTGTTTTGCTTGGATCAACTAGATTTGAATATAAG
>SYEV01000079.1 GCA_005800655.1 Bacteroidota bacterium | reverse complement strand
TTTTACCTATTTAAAAATTGGGGGATAAGATTTAATTCATAGACTATAAGTTTTGATGTTGAATGTGTATATTGCGCGTCAAGTATGGAAAATTTTATAGTATCAGCAAGGAAATATAGGCCCCAAAACTTCAGTACAGTGGTGGGACAGTCGCATATTACGACCACCTTAAAAAATTCCATTTTAAACAATCATTTGGCGCATGCATTTTTATTTTGCGGTCCTAGAGGCATAGGTAAAACTACCTGCGCGCGTATTTTAGCCAAAACAATTAACTGTACAAAAGTTACCAAGGAAGGCGAAGCCTGTAATACTTGTGAAAGCTGCGTTTCCTTTGAAAAAGGGGCGAGTTTAAATATTCATGAATTAGATGCGGCAAGCAATAATTCCGTGGACGATATCAGAACATTGGTAGAGCAAGTTCGTTTTGCCCCACAAGCTGGAAAATACAAGGTATATATTGTGGATGAGGTACACATGTTAAGCTCAAGTGCATTTAATGCATTTTTAAAAACATTGGAGGAACCACCCCCATTTGCAATTTTTATTTTAGCAACCACCGAAAAACATAAAATTCTTCCAACCATTTTAAGTCGCTGTCAAATATTCGATTTTAGAAGAATCAATTCCAACGATACCGTTTTACATTTGGAGGAAATCGTTGGCAAGGAAAAAATTAAGGCAGAAAAAAATGCATTACAGCTGATCGCTCAAAAAAGTGAAGGTTGTATGCGTGATGCTTTAAGTATTTTAGATAAGATTGTCAGTTTTTCGAATGGTGCTTTAACTTATGAAAATACACTTGAGCATTTAAATATTTTAGACGAGGCTTACTATTTTAAATTATTGAATTTTTTAACGGCGCAGGATTTAACCAGCGCGATGCTTTTGTATGATGAAATAAATCAAAAAGGATTTGAAGGTGACATGGTGTTATATGGTTTAGCAGGATTTATAAGAAATATATTGGTATGTAAGGATCCAGCGAGCGCACACTTATTAGAATCCATTGAAGGATGGCGTGAGCAATACATCGAAACAGCTAACACAACTAGCACGCCTTATCTGATAAGTGCTTTGAATATTTTAAATGAGTCCGAGATTCAATTTAAAATGGCGCGCAACAAACGTTTACATGTGGAGCTCGCATTAATTAAGCTAAATTTTTTACAACAAGCCATTGAATTAAGTATGTCAGAAGGCGAACTAGTAAAAAAAAAACTAGTTGACGTAAGCTATCCCATAAAAACAAAGCGCATTTTGCCATTAGGTAAAATGGTGGTGAATGAGCAGGCAAAATTAATGATCGAAACCGAAGCTCCAGCAAGTCGTCCTCCAAAAACAAATCCTTTGATTGAAGCTAATCATTCGCAAAAGGACAATTCAAGGGAACCCATCCAGGCAGTCAATAATCCATTGCAGGAATTACCAACATCTATCAATACGACGAACACTAATAATTCGAGTACTAATACAAACAACACTCCACCATCAGATACAATAAGCACCAATGATGGTAGTAATAAAAAGAATTTATTAGCAGCTTTACAACAAAAGTATGGTTCAAAATATAATATTGAAGAAGTAAAGGAACCCATTCCATTAGAAATGGATACACTAAAAAAATGCTGGGATGAATATACTGTTTATCTATTAGATGCATTAAAACATTCCTCCCATGGCACTTTTAAATTAGCCATTTTAGAAATTTTAGACCCGCTCCATTTTACAGTGACCGTTTCCGCATTAACTGCGCAAAAATTTGTAGAACAAGAGCGCATGACTTTACTTGAAAAAATTTGGGAGACCTTTAATAACAGGGCCATTCAGTTTTCTATATTAGTGGATGCTGGAGAAAAAGAAGATGTACCCCTTCATTTAAGATTAAACAGCAAGCAAAAATTTGAACGCATTGCGGAACAGTACCCCTTGGTACAAGAGTTTAAAACCAGACTAAATTTAGAAATTCTATACTGATAATTTCAAAAATCAATATCCATTGTAAAGGGCTTTACGGAGATTAAAAATTCATTAGCTTGATTCATCAAAAACTATATTAGTTTTGATGTTATGCTCATTTGAATTTATAAAAGAAGGATATATTTAAAGCTTCGTCTTATTGTATCCTTTCTGCTTTAAATATTGAAAAACTTTTTGACGGTGGTCACCTTGAATTATTATTTCACCCTCTTTTACCGAACCACCAGTACCACAATGATTTTTTAACGCTTTCCCGATACTTTCCATATCCGTCAACTTCCCAACAAACCCATAAATAATAGTAACCGTTTTACCAGCACGATGTTTTGTTTCCAAAATAACCCGAAGTGGCTGTTCCCCATTAGGCAAGGTTTCCATTTCGTCCTCGGGAACTGATGGAATAGCTGCAGGATTTGTACTATATACGAACGGCGAACTACTTTTATTGTTTTTACTCATTACAACAGAATTAAAAAATTTAATAGCAATAAAAAGGATTTCTTAAATGAGGTAAAATAATTTTCATATTCGATTAACGAATTCCATTTTACAAAGCTCGTTCAATTAACTAATCCGTATACTTACAATTGAAACACCATTTTTTGTTTCTTGCAACAACAAACTTAAATTAAATTTTCCTTGTGCGGATAACAATTTACCAGTGATATAAATAGTGGTGCCTAATTTTCGTTCTGCATTTTTTTCAAAACCAATTATATTCTTGTTGCTAAAAAAAAGCTGTAATTGCTGATTGGCTTGGGCGGGAGTAACCTGCTTTTGCGCGGATTGATCTAAAATATTTACTTCAGATGCTGCATCCCAAAAGGACAACAAATTGCTAAAATTTGCGGTTTGTAAAGTTTGCACCAAGGTTTCTGTTTCATTTTGCGCCATAACCACACCCAATGAAAATGTAAAGCTGAAAACAAGTAGTATTTTTCGAAGTAATTGCATATTTTTTGGGATTAAAACTGCTTAAAGTTTGTAATGTGCCTAGTATTTTGAAACTTTGTGGTACAATTTAATTAAAATCAAACTGGTAGCTTCCAAAAAGTCAAAAATATGTCCAAAAAAGTAATTTTAGTGATCATGGATGGCTGGGGATTGGGCTTAGTTCCGACTGCAGACGCAATTCAACAGGCAAAAACACCTTTTGTAAGCAGTTTGGCACAATCCTATCCGCATAGTACCCTTGTGACTTGTGGTGAAGCTGTTGGTTTACCAGATGGGCAAATGGGCAACAGCGAAGTAGGGCATTTAAATTTAGGTGCAGGAAGAATTGTTTATCAAGAATTACAAAGAATAAATGTGGCTATCCGGGAAGGCGTATTTGCAAAAAATGAAACCTTACTTGCTTCCATAAAATATGCCCTACAAAATAATAAACCACTCCATTTATTAGGTTTAGTCAGTGATGGTGGCGTTCACTCTCATACTAGTCATTTAAAAGCAATTTGTGCCGTTTGTAAAAAAGAAGGATTAAAGGAAGTATACATTCATGCTTTCACCGATGGTCGAGATACAGATCCTAAGAGTGGTTTGGGGTTTGTACAAAATTTGGAATCGTATTTGCTAAATTCAGTAGGCAAAATTGCATCCATTAGCGGAAGATATTATTCAATGGATCGTGATAAGAGATGGGAAAGAGTAAAATTTGCCTATGACGCATTAGTCAATGCACAAGGACCTTCTGCTCATTCAGCTTTGGAAGCCATCCAAGAAAATTACGACAACAATATCACTGATGAATTCATCAAACCTACCATCATCCTTGATCATGGCCAACCGATAGCCACTATTAAGGAAGGCGATGCTGTTTTGTGTTTTAATTTTAGAACCGATCGTTGTAGAGAAATTACAGAAGTTTTAACTCAAAAGGATTTTCCTGAATTCGGCATGAAGCCATTAGCATTGCACTATACTACTTTAACGAAGTACGATGAAACATTTAAAAATGTACAGGTGATTTTTGAAAATGATAATTTAGTCAATACACTGAGTGATATACTAGCACAAAATAATAAAAAACAAATTCGCATTGCTGAAACTGAAAAATATCCGCATGTAACTTTCTTTTTTAATGGCGGGCGTGAGGTTCCTTTTGAAGGTGAAACACGCATCATGGCAGCCTCACCAAAAGTAGCCACTTATGATTTGCAACCTGAAATGAGCGCCAATGAATTAACTGAAAAATTATTACCTGAAATAAATAAAGGGGATGCTGATTTTATATGCTTGAATTTTGCCAATGCGGATATGGTAGGACATACCGGTATATTTAGTGCGGTAGTAAAAGCAGTAGAAACCGTTGATAATTGTGTTGAAAAAATTGTGACTGCAGGATTACAAAATGGCTACACTTTACTTGTCACTGCAGATCATGGAAATGCCGATTACATGATCAATGAAGATGGTTCCCCCAATACAGCACACACGTTAAACTTGGTGCCTTTATTTTTAGTCGACCAAAATTGGAAAGGTACATTGAAGTCTGGAAAATTAGGCGATATCGCACCAACGATACTTAGCTTAATGGGTTTACCCATTCCTACGGAAATGACTGGAAATGTGTTAACTTAACAGTATTAAACTACACTTATGATAAAGAAAATTTTCCTTGTACTTGTTGTTTTGTTAGCAATAGCACAAGTAGTTCGCCCAACAAAGAATAATTCTGGCGACACACAAAAAGATATTTCCACTTTGTACCCGATGCCAGAAGATGTTAAAGTGATTGTTAATAAAGCTTGTGCTGATTGTCATACGAATAATACCAACTATCCATTTTATGCAAACATTCAACCCATTGCTTATTGGTTAGAAGATCATGTGAAAGATGGCAAGCGTCATTTTAATTTTAATGAATTTGCGAGTTATAGAATTGCAAAGCAAAATCACAAATTAGAGGAAGTAATTGAGCAAATAAAGGAAGGAGAAATGCCATTGTATTCCTATACTTTAATTCACAAAGAAGCAAAATTAAATGAGGCAGAAAAGGCAACTTTAATCAATTGGTGTCAAAGCATCATGGACTCTTTAAAAGCAAATTACCCAGCGGATAGCTTGGTGATGAAAAAAAATCCTACTCCTGCGAAATAGGTTTTGATAAATTATGAAAATTGTAAAAGCGACTTACCTAATATCAAGTCCTAGTTTTGACCTATGTCCAACATTAAATTTGCCTGAATATGCATTTATAGGGAGAAGTAATGTTGGAAAGTCATCTATCATTAACGCCTTGTGTCAACAAAAAAATTTAGCGAAAACATCGGGTACGCCTGGTAAAACACAGCTAATCAATCATTTTGAAATTATTAGTAACAGTGTAGCCAAAGGGAAACAAGACAAATGGTATATCGTTGATTTACCCGGCTATGGATTTGCAAAAGTATCCCAAAGCAGTCGTCGCCGTTGGGAACAAATGATTGAAAACTATTTAAGAAAAAGAGAAAACCTCAATCGCGTTTTTGTATTGATTGATAGTAGACATAGTCCACAAAAAATAGATATTGAATTCATTGAGCAACTGGTTCAATGGGAAATTCCCTATACCGTCATCTTTACAAAATCAGATAAGGAAAAGCCAGGTGTGGTTGCCAGAAATGTAAAATCATTTTTTGAAATACTCAACGAAAAATTACAATTTTTACCACAAGGATTTGTTACTAGTGCTGAAAAAAAGACGGGCACCGATGAGGTACTCGCCTGCATTGATCAATACAATAAGATAGTAGCCGAAGGATAATAACTAATTAACCGCTTTGTCTGCACAGCAACTACTTGCAAATGCTTCTGGCTTTGCTTTAAATGCAAAACCCATTCCCAATATATAACCCATCGCTTCCCGCAATGCATCATTACTTTTAAATTGCGGATTAGTATTAATATCAGCATGTACTTCCATTTCAACATTGTACTCAATAAATAAATCGCATAACTCATAAGCGATTTCAATGCTCTTTGCAACTTCAGCTAACATGCGTTCCTTCAAATGATATTTTTGTGTTGTTTTATCGTTGTGAATGTACATAAAGCCGCCATTGTGTTCTCTTAAAAAAACGATTACAGTGGCGAATTCTGTTACATTCGCTTTTACTTGACTATCTGTGCCAATGCACACTTTTAATTTTGTTTTTTTTAGCGACTCGGCAATAATTGCCTGCCTAACTGCTTCCTTGATTGGAAGGTCTATTTTTTCTCTAGTAAACTTTCTCCAAAGCATAATAAATTAATTTTACTTCTTTGAACCATTTGTATATAAGTAAATTACCTTATTCACCGCGTTTGCCCAATATTAGCTCAGTTCAGTTTTCAACAACAAGTGGATAAGCCTCGTTTTTAACTTAAAACGATTAAGTTTAATTACCTTTGCCCCTCGAACAATTTGACAGTTATGAAGATATTATTACAATATTTGAAGCCATACAGACCCTTAGTTTTATTGGCATTCATCCTTGCAGGCATCAACCAAACCTTTTCACTTTTTGACCCGATGATCTTTGGAAAATTAATTGACGAATTTGCAAAAAGTCCGCTCATTGATCAAACAGGTGCCGCCCGAAGCCAGTCTCAATTTATGTGGGGGGTAAGCAATATGCTTTTATTATTGGTAGGTACCGCAATGGTAAGTCGTATTGCCAAAGCATTTCAAGACTATGTAGTCAATGTGATAATTCAAAAATTTGGCGCTGCTTTATTTACAGATGGATTAAAACATTCCATGCAATTACCCTATCAATCATTTGAGGATTTACGCAGTGGGGAAACCTTGTCCATTTTAACCAAAGCAAGAACCGATTGTGAAAAATTTATTGGCTATGTGGTCAATGTACTTTTTGGCATTATTGTAAGTGTCGTTTTCGTATCCATTTATGCAACGCGATTACATTGGTCCATCATCCCTATATACATGGGCGGCGCAAGTATGATTGCTTATGTGACTAATTTGTTAAGTAAGAAAATCAAGTCGATTCAAAAAAACATTGTTAAAGAAACAACTACCCTAGCTGGGACAACCACTGAAAGTTTAAGAAATATTGAACTTGTAAAAAGTTTAGGATTAACGAATCAAGAAATTCAAAGATTAAATAATAATACCTATAAAATTTTAGCACTCGAACTTAAAAAAGTAAAAAATATCAGGTCCCTTAGTTTTATTCAAGGGACTATGGTAAATTTTTTAAGACAGGTAATCACATTTACTTTGATGTGGCTCATTTTTAAACAAATCCTAACCGTTGGGCAATTAATATCATTACAATTTTATAGCTTTTTTATTTTTGGACCATTACAGGAAATCGGAAGCATTATAATGAGCTATCGAGAAACAGAAGCTTCCTTAAATAATTTTAATAAATTAATGCAAAAACCAATTGAACAGGTTCCAGCAAACCCGGTTGCCATTGGCGAGATCAATAATTTATCTTTTAAAAGTGTTGGATTTCAACATCAAACTGCCAATTTTAAAGCGATTGATGATATTAGCTTTGATGCCAAAATTGGAGAAACCATCGCCTTTGTTGGCCCATCCGGCGCAGGTAAAAGTACTTTGGTTAAGCTACTCGTAGGCCTTTATCAGCCACAGGAAGGTGAAATTCTGGTGAATGAGGTAAATACCAATAAAATTGATATGGGTGTACTACGAAATCAAATAAGTTTTGTTACACAAGACACCCAATTGTTCGCAGGCACCATCAAAGAAAATTTAGCCTTTGTTGCACCCAATGCAACCGAAGAGGAAATGTTAATCGCTTTAGAAAAAGCAAGTTGTAAAAATATTTTAGACAAAGGAGGTGATGGACTTGCCACTTTAATTGGCGAAGGTGGATTAAAATTGAGTGGTGGAGAGAAACAAAGACTTTCCATTGCTCGAGCATTATTAAGACACCCGCATTTATTAATATTTGACGAAGCCACTTCCAGCTTAGATAGTTTAACGGAGGAATCTATTACAGATACCATTCGAAAACTATCCGCAGAGCGCGCGCAAATCACCATTATGATTGCACATCGTTTAAGTACCATTATTCATGCTACCAAAATATATGTACTTGAAAAAGGACAAATTATTGAAAAGGGAACGCATGAATCCTTACTATTTGAAAAAGGATTGTATTATGCTATGTGGCGTCAACAAATTGGAGAACGACGCGCTGCAATATAAAATAAGCAACTACTCTCTTTCAAACTTTTTACGCAGGTATTCCATCACTGATGGATCCTCTAGTCCTTCCATATCACTTAACTCCAGCTCAATTGCTTTGGTACTTAACCTTATTTCAATGAAGGAAAGAAAGATGGAGATAGAAAAGGTGATTAAGCTTACTGCGAAAATGAATTTGGCTACTGCTTGATATTCAATGAATATAAAAAACATGCATAATATGGATGACAACAAAGTTGCTACCCCGTACGTTTGCATATTTTGTACCAGCTTAATTCTATATTTTAGATTTTTTATCTGCCCAAAAACGATATGTCTTTGCTCAATGACCTGGTATTTATCATGCAACATCCTGACACGATTGGATAAGGCTAAAAAACGATTGGTATAGGCCAACATGATTAGGCTGATGGCTGGAAAAAGAAGCGCAGGTATATTTACAGATAATTCCATAGCACAAAAATATAAAGTATTTTTGTGAACTCAGCACCCAATATGGAAAAAGCAGTTTTTAAGCAAATTCAGGGCAGTTTACCAAAGGAGCCAGGTATTTATCAATACTTTGATGATAAAGGCAAATTGATCTATGTAGGTAAGGCAAAGAACATAAAAAACAGGGTGAGTTCCTACTTTCTGTCCGGACAACAAAATGCTAAAACAAGGGAGCTAGTGCAAAAAATAAAGGACATCCGTTTTACGATTGTCAATTCAGAACATGATGCTTTTATTTTAGAAAATGAATTAATTAAAAATTATCAGCCGAAGTATAATATCAATTTAAAGGATGATAAATCCTATCCTTATATCGTTATTAAAAATGAAAAATTTCCAAGGGTATTTTTAACGAGGCGTAAATTTAAAGATGGGTCTACCTATGTGGGACCCTTTACCCATATTCTTGCTGTGCGTGAGCTCATGAATCATATCAAACAAACCATTCCGTTAAGAACTTGCACGCTCCCCTTAACTAAAAAAAATATTGATCAAGGTAAGTTTAAAGTTTGTTTAGAATATCATTTAGGTAATTGTTTGGGTCCCTGCCAAGGCTTTCAAGATGAAGCAGCCTATGATAATTCAATTCAACAAGTGCAGCATTTATTAAAAGGAAATGTAAAGTTAGTGGTGCAGGACTTAAAACAAAAAATGAAGGCAGAAGCCGGCGTAATGGATTTTGAAAAAGCGGAATTCACCAAACGTAAAATTGAGCAATTAGAGAACTACCAAACCAAATCGGTAGTATACACCAAAAGCCTTACGCCGATGGATGTATTTAGCATTGCTTACGCCCAAGAACAGGCCTATGTGAGCTATCTGATGATTAAGGATGGGAAAATAATACAGACCCATATTTTACCACTCAGTGTTCCATTAGAAGAGGATAAGGAAACCATCCTCGCCTTTGCCATCCACCACTTTAGAAACAATATGCATTCGACTGCGCAGGAAATAGTGGTGCCCATTGAACTAACCGAAAAAGAGCCCAATGTAAAATATACGATTCCAAAAGCAGGCGACAAAGAACAATTGCTCGCCTTGTCGCAAAAAAATGCTGACTATGCTTTAAAAGATTGGAAACATAAGCAATTGCTGTTAAAAACAGCAGGTGCACCCTCGGACAATATCATTTTACAAGAGCTAAAAGCAGTATTGTACCTCAACGAAATTCCACTACACATTGAATGTTTTGACAACTCAAATATTCAAGGCGCCTATCCGGTATCCGCAATGGTTTGTTTCAAAAATGGCTTACCCAGCAAATCAGATTATCGCCATTTTAATATAAAAACAGTTATAGGTATTAATGATTTTGCCAGCATGAAGGAATCTGTTTTAAGAAGATACACCAGTGTCCTTGAAAAAAAATTACCCCTCCCACAACTGATTATTATTGATGGCGGTAAAGGACAACTTAATGCCGCTTTAGAAGCAATGACCGCGTTAGGTATTCAGGATAAAGTGACCATGGTAGGCTTAGCTAAAAATTTAGAGGAATTATTTTTTGTACATGACCAAGACTCCATCAAGCTCAACTGGAATAGTGAGGCGCATAAATTGATTCGTCAAATTAGAGATGAAGTACACCGCTTTGGTATTCAATTTCACCGACTAAAAAGGTCCAAAGGCGCATTAGAAAATAGCCTGGATCACATCACTGGCATTGGGCCCAAAACAAAAGAAATGCTGCTACTATATTTTAAGTCAATCAATAAAATAAAAGCGGCCAGCCCAGAACTACTAACTGAAATTATAGGCGCAAAAAAAGCGGCTATTTTAGTAGCCGCTTTTAATAAGTTAGATTAATACACCCATCGATCCTGTTCGTAATCAAATATTTTTTGTCTGATTTTTTCTCCTTCTTGTAATCTTCTTAATGGATCCTTATAGATAGCATTCAACAGTTTGTCGTTATAATTATCAATACTTGATTTAACGATATAACTATTAAAGTACCTGCTTTCAAATAATTCTTCCCAAGTAATTCTTGTGGAAATATTTTTGGGATTGTACACTTCATTTTTTGCTAGGCTGGCTCTTAATTCAGGATAATACAGCCAAAATAAAGTACGTTTCACTGGCTTATTGTTAATCACGATGGTCGCCACGGGTGCAATACCAATGATACGACAATACATCCGACTTGTTTTTTTATCAAAAATCCATTGCTCTTTTAATCTGAAAGTATAAATAGAGTCTGGACTTGGTGCTAATTTAGTATTGTATATAATGCTGGTGTCATATACATTTGGATTGTCCACATTTTGCACTAATTGCGTATCTAAACTTCCCTTTAACATCGCAGAAACTTGATCATACGTGATTGGTGTAGTAAATCGATCATCGCCACCATCCGCAGAAAAAGGAACTACTTCCTCTTTTTCAATGGCCCTCAATAATATGGCGAAAAATCGTTGGTCACCATTGTCATCATATGCTTGGTATACGAATGGACGATTTAATTTTTCACGGCCATCGATTTCCTCCCAAACAAACTCACTAAACAAGGCGTCCTCCTCTCTTAAATTTTCATAAGGCAATGGAATGCGTTGTTGCACACCAGCGCGCTTATTAGTCTCTGAAAAAAAGGCGTAATTGTTTCTTAAACTTTTCTTCGCTTTGGCATTAAATCCACCCACCAATGTAGTATCAAATGTTTTTACCGACTTGACATTCGGATCAAATGCAACTACTTTTTTTAATGTATCCTGCACAGCTATCGCAGTAGTGATAGTATCCTTTCCCGTCAATGCAGGTTTCTTTTTTGCACCATAATTAAATTGCGCACTTGTGGGGTTGGCAACAAATAGGATTGCTAAAATAAGACTACTGTAAATTTGATACTTTTTCATTTGATATATTTTAAACCACCCAATACTTTAAAAAATTATTGAAGTATAAAAGTGATTGTTTGATCTAGCTTTCGCGTTCCGCCACCTGGTTCTGTTACTTTTATTTCGCCAATAGTCACCGTACTTCCTGGCTGACATCTTTTGACTAAGTCCTGTGCACCACCTGAAAATTTATTTCCTACAACTTCTCTAAATTCTGGTTCATCGAAACCTTTTCCAGTTCCTATTACAATAAATGAAGTCACATTGAATTTAATACCTTCAAAAATAAAATCTTTTAATTCAGCAACAACACCACCTTGCACCCTAAATACATTCGCCGCCATATTTCCACCTGCACTTTCGCCCACTAATGCCAAAGGATTGGGTACGCGTTTTACAGGTATCGTTACTTTTTGCGTTTGTTTGCCATCATTGATATTCACCACCACCGAACCCAACTGAGTACAGTTTACAATGTATTGTCCAGGTCCTGATTTTTTAATGGTTGCACCAGTACCTTCAATACTTGCATTAATTTTTTCAGCCCCGCCACCACCAGTTATACTTAAAGGATTGTCCAAGCCTTTATAAAATACCCTTGTTTTATCTGTAGATACGACCAAACCAGTGGGTGTTCCAACCGTGTAGTTGACAATTTTTTCAACAATCGCTGTTTCACCATCAGGCTTTATAAATGAAATACGACCTCTTTTTAAATTTTGACCTGGTGCACCAGCTGTTGATTTATATGTAGCAGAACCGTCTGCGGTAATTGGTATTACGGTACCATCCACTGAAATAGTTGGTTTAGCAGCACTGCTAAATGCACCCACCCCTGCAGTAATGATTAATTCCTCGCCCGACATTAAGTATTGAGAATTAGAAGCAGCAAATGCATTAAACTGATCATAGATCAACTCCACTTCTCCAATTTGTCTGTGACAATACTCCACTACTTGTGACTCACTATTTCGAATGTCATTTTGAAATTTAGTTAATATCGCGAGAGATGCGACTGTTGGTGTCATATTAAAATAAGCATAGGCCCAATCCGACTTTGCAGCCACATTATTGGAAGTTGGGATACTTAAATCTAAAGGTAAATTAGGAATTACTTCCTTCGCTAAGGCTGGATCAATTTCAGCCAATTCCTTCTTAAACTGTGTCAACCTATTTAATAAATCCTTCCCTTTGGGATCATTCCCTTTTAAAAATAATCTGGTAGATGCCTCTAAGTCATCCTCATTAAAAACTTCTTTACCATCTACCTTTTTTAATCTTGATTCAACTTTTAAATCCTGCTTTAATGTTTGTATATGATTATATATAGCATCTGAAAGTGCATGCGCTTTATCCGCCATAGGGGCCCAAATTGCAGCCTTCTCTGCAGTCTTAGGATCTGCTAATTTTTTTTGTAAAGATTTTAATATGTCATCATTCTTTTTTTGAATAATGATATTCGCATTGGATAAACTTTGATCAATTGTTTTAAATGCATTTAAAATTTCACTGGATACATTTAATGCCAAAAGCGCGGTCAACACCAAATACATGATGTTAATCATTTTCTGCCTAGGCTCTTTAGGTAACGACATGTATACTAATTTTTTTTAGTGGTAGTAATTTTATGAAATATTAAGCGCGCCCTTGCATGGCTACAATCATGTTACCATAAATCTGATTCAACTTTGTCAAATTATCTGCTAATATTCCTATTTGCTCTTTCGCACGAACTGCATCACCAGCCGAACTTGACATTGCAGCCAAAGCTTCTGTCAACTTGCCGTAATACTGATTCATTGCTTCCATTGACTTGGCCATCATTTCAAACTGATTGCTTAAATCTTTAACACCGCTTGTTGCTGTTGCAAATCCAGCCAAATTATTGGATACTCCTTGAATAGCTTCGTTGACACCGCCCATGGAGGTAGCCGCCGTGCTTGTATTTTGTGCAAATTCTTTGCTCGATTTTGCCATATCTGCAATATCTCCCAAATACATTGCTGTATCATTTAATCTTTGAAAACTGATACTTAACTTATCAAATGCAGCTTGGTCAATTTTAGCTGCCTCTAACTTTGCTAAAACAGCATCAGTCGCGCCTGAAGCACCATCAGAAGAACCACTTCCTGTTTCTGGTGGCGGTAAAAATGCGTAAATAACGAATATAAGTGCTTCCGTGAGCAAACCAACGATTAACGCATAGTCAGCCCATGAAAGGTGAATAATTTTTGCTAATGCCCCAACAAGAACAACTGCCGCACCTAATGAAATAACAACATTGACAATTTTATTTGTTCTGGGTGAAATTGAATTTGACATTCTTCTATTTTTGTTTGATTAAAAATTAAAATTAATATAAATGATTATTTTGTCTTTGGAGACATAGATAAAGCACACCTAAATCCAATATAGGATTTCGCAGTATCTTGATATTCATAATTGCGCGTGCTCACTTGGCAATTGTAGGCAATATCCTTCCAGGATCCGCCACGTACTACTTTACGCTTCATCGAAATTGGATCTTCCTCTTTCGCATTGTATTGTAAATCTGGACTTAAATCACCTAAAAAATTATAGCCACCTTCATAATAAACGGACCCAGTCCATTCTGCCACATTACCTGCCATATCAGCTAAACCATATCCATTCAAAGGAAAACTTTCCACCTTCATCGTATAAATATTATCCTTATTTGGAGTGCCGCCGTAATAATCACCACGACCAGGCTTAAAATTTGCCAATAACCAACCTTGCTTTGTTCTTGAATTAGGACTGCCCCAAGGATACATCGTATTGGTTTGCAAGCCACCTCTTGCCGCGTATTCCCACTCCGCTTCTGTAGGTAAGCGATAAATAGCATCCACTTTTAAATCAGGACGACCAGGGTGTCCCCCAAAGTAATCACTGTTATTTGTTCTCCAATAACAAAAAGCATTTGCTTGTTTCCAAGTAATTCCGACTACAGGATATTCATTAAAGGATCTGTGTGAAAAATATAATCTTGTTAAAGGCTCGTTATAGGAATAAGAATAATCACGCATCCATACTAAACTGTCTGGATAAACTGGCTGATTTTGTTTGACAATAAATTTACCAATAGCTTGCTCTAAACCTTTTGAAGCTCTAGCTGCCGCTTTTAAATCAATATAAACTGTTTTATAAATTAATTTGTTAGGATCAATTTCAATGCGACCTTGAATACGATTGTCTGGAGAAAGCAATAGCTCATTTAATTTTTCTATCACCGCTTTACTAGAATAATTGATTCTTCTTACTTTAGCCCAATCCACTTTTAATACAGTGTCTTCTGTTTGATTAATACCACCATCGTATAATGCTAAATAACATAAAGAATCCCTTACGTAATTTACAAATTGGCGATATTGCGCATTGGTGATTTCTGTTCGGTCCATCCAAAAGCTTGGAATTGAAACCAACTTTTTTCGATTAATCATGGCCATATCCACCTCTTCATCACTGGCACCTAAATAAAAAGCGCCTCCCTTAATTTCGATCGTATTAGGATCAGGTTTCCAAACGGCTTTTTTTGGCTTTCTTGCCTGAATGAAAACAAGTGCAAATAGCACTGTTAAAAACAAAAAAGGAAATTTAAACTGCCTTATTGTAAAATTTTTTATCATAATCTAGTTTTAGACCGGTCCTTAACAAAAATGTTTAAAAAGGACAAAAGCTTTAATGTTTGAAATTACAAAAAAATATATAAAATGCATGCATTTGTCTAACCAATTAACTGAT
>SYEV01000001.1 GCA_005800655.1 Bacteroidota bacterium | reverse complement strand
GCCCCTGATATCTTACCCCCTTTGGTACTAAAATCAATACCAAAGTTGACTGAAGCTTGTCGTTCCCATTTCAAATTAGGATTAGCCATATTGGTTGTTTGTACCGCACCAATAGGAATATTTACGCCTCCTGGAGAGGTATATAAATAGGTACTTGCCGCAAGTTGCGCCAATGCGGAATAACGACCCACTTCACGGTTACCGTTTTCACCATAAGAAACACGCATTTTTAAATAATCAAGGACACCTTGTACTTTTTGCATAAACTTTTCATCAGAAATCACCCAAGCTAAAGCCGCAGATGGGAAAAATGCACGAGGATTACCTTGACCAAATGCAGAATAACCATCACGACGTCCTGTTAAGGTGATTAGGTATTTATCATCATAGGAATAATTAAAACGGCCCATGATCGCATCGCCAGTTTGATATTGGTCATTCGCACTAATTTTTTGGATACTAGCTGCTTGTATACCATTCCAACCTAAGTTATCATTTGGAGAATATTTCTCAGCATTCATGGTACTTGAATAAAATTGAAACTTTTCCGCATTGAATAAAGCCGTTGCGTCAAAACTATGTTTCCCAATTTTTTTATTCCACATTAACAAATTATCAACCTGCCATTGAAAAGTACGGTTATCCGTTCTTTGGGTAATCCCACCTCTACTTTCTAGCAATGGTCTTTGGGAAGAAATATGTTGATAATTTTGAGACCATTCAAAATTTGGTGTATAATTTACTTGATAAGAAAATCCCAAAGGAAGTTTACCCTTCACATATACTGATCCAAATAGGTTATTGAACCTGATTAGTCTTTTAACATAATATGGTGTCATCAAAGGGTTTGTATTATTGCCTACATCGTCATTTGGACTAGCACGTAGTCGTCCATCATCTTGAAAGACTTTACCAAAAGGGATGGTACCTAACATATCTCCAATACTTACAGGCGTTTGACCTTCATCCCTACTCGCAAACTGCATATTTAAACCAAAAGTTAAATATTTAGCAATTTCAGTTTCTAAATTTAATCTTGATCTAAAAGTTTTAAATATTTCTCCATTGGACATCCCTTGGTTTTCAAAATAACCTAATGATGTATAGTAAGTAGTATTTTGTGTCCTACCTGAAATACCAACAGTATGATCTTGCTGCAGTCCATTTTTGTTCAAGATTAATGACTCCCAATCAATAGGTGTGCCATTCTTATAGCTTTCAATTGAAACCGGCTGCATTCCAGTACCACCACCTAATCTTTGTAACCAGATACTTACTGGATCAGCACCTACTTGGCCTGAAAGGCCTAGCCACTGATCTACGGTGAAACCATTAGGCAATTTTCTAGGATCCAACTCAAAATATTTCATACCTGGCTTGGAAGTTGAATCATACCCTCTCATACTATATCTAACATCCTGTCTCCAAGACAAAAACTCATCTGGACTTAGTAAACCAGGCCAACTAGAAATTCGATTCATGGTATAATTGGAGTTGACTGTGATAATTGGCTTACCCAGTTTTCCTCTTTTGGTAGTAATTAGAATTACACCATTTGCTGAACGTGCACCAAATACAGCCGCAGAACTCGCGTCCTTAAGTACGTCCATAGTGGCAATATCATTAGGATTAATATCTGAAAGGTCCCCAGGATAAATTACCCCATCCAATACAATTAAGGGAGATGTGGATGCCGTCAATGAGGCACGACCACGAACTTGAAGTGATCCACCACCCTTTGGAGAGGCACTAAAACCTACATCTAATCCAGGAGCGTTTCCACGAAGCATATCTTGAATGGATCTCGCATTTTCATTTTCCAACTGTGTTGCTTTAATTTGAACCACCGCTCCCGTAAGGTCTTTTTTCTTAGCAGTACCATAACCCACTACCACTACATCAGACAAAGAAGAAACTTGTTCTGTTAAAAAAACATTTATTACTTTATTGTTTTTTACTGCAACTTCTGATGAAATAAATCCTACAGCCGAAAATACAAGTGTTCCATTATCCGGAACACTAATGGTAAACATACCTTTTTCATCAGTGATTACTGCAGTTTTGCCACCTTTTACAACAACGCTAATACCGTCCAAAGGGTTGTTACGACTGTCCGTCACTTTACCTGTTACAGTAATTTGCGCTGAGGATAATTTGAGTGTCGCAACTTCCGCATTAACGGAGATAGCACTCGTTACGAAAAAACTAAATAGACCAAGCAGGAGTATGCTACTCGAGATTAGTTTTTTAGTTTCTTTTTTGTTTTTTTTCATTTAACTAGAATTTAAATTTTTTATTTTGTCTCATTACAAATGCAACAATCAATTGATAAATAAATGTTAAGGTATAACTGCTTAAACTATTTTTTTTAAAAAATCAGAAGTGTTATGCCTTAGTGTACTAATTAAATCAAAGCGAAATAAGCAAGCAATCGTAAATAAGCATCTTCAAAGTATAAAGTTTATTTTATATTGAAAAGAAATTAAATAACAATTTGTTAACATCTAACGAAATCGTTATCGTAACTTTCTAGCTTTATAGTAACTATTTTAGTAATTTAACTTTTAAAAAAAAAATGAAAAAATTTATCTTTTACCGGATCGCCTTCATCGCAATTTGCGCAACTAGCAGTTCATTTAGTTCATTTTCAACTAATTACAGTATAGAAACTAGAAGTAACTCTATAAATAAAGTTGCAACAATTAATCAAATAAACTTGAATGAAGTTGTAAAGGACAAACTTGCCAGCAGCCAGGTTTTGGTGTATACTAAAAATGGGAAAGGCTATGTGCACGATAATATCGCCTCCGCAGTTGCATGTATTCAACAATTAGGTAAAACCAATAATTTTAAAGTGGATGTTTCTGATGATCCCAATGTTTTCACCGAAGCAAATTTAAAAAAATACCAACTACTTATTTTCACAAGTACCAATAATGATGTTTTTAATAATGACGAACAAAGAATTCAGTTTAGAAGATATATTGAAGCTGGCGGCGGATTTGTAGGCGTGCATTCCGTTACGGGCACGGAACGCAATTGGACTTGGTTTAAAATGATGTTAGGAGAAACATTTTCATGGCATGCAAAATTTCAAAAATTTAGTATAAAAAACTTAGTGCCTACCCACCCTTCCATGAAAGATGTTCCTAGTTTATGGACAAAGGAGGATGAATGCTATTTTGGTAAGGAATTATATCCTGGCATTCAAGTTTTAATGGCACATGATTTATCAAGCCTAGATACCACCCAAAAAGCGATGATCGTTAAAAATGCAGGTTCCTTTGGAAACTATTATCCAGCGGTTTGGTACCAACATTTTGAAGGGGGTAACATTTGGGTGACCGCCTTGGGACATGCAAAAGAAAATTACCAAGAACCCACCTACATTAATCATTTATTACAGGGAATAAAATACATTGCAAATCAATACAACGGGTTAAACTATAAAAATGCAATTGCCGTTACTAGAGATGATCAATTAAAAAAAATAAAGAAATCATTAAAATAAAAAAAATGAACAGACGCAACTTTGTTAAAAACAGTTTAAAGGCAAGTGCCGCAACTACCATGGCTGTGACAGGCTTTCCTACCATTGTTCCTGCTTCAGTTATCGGTAAAAATGCGCCTAGTAATAAAATTAATATTGGTGCCATTGGAGTGGGTCGTATCTCACGTGACCACGACATGAAAGAAACCTTACCATTTGATCAAGCTCGCATCATGGCAGTTTGTGATGTGGATAGTAAAAGATTAGCTGATGGTAAAAAATATGTCAATGATTATTATGCTGCAAAAACTGGCAAACCTTATGATGGGGTAACGATGTATGATGATCATCGCGCCCTATTAGCGAATAAAGATATCGATGCCGTATTAATTAGTACCCCGGATCATTCACATGCTTATTTAGGTATTCATGCTGTGGAAGCGGGTAAAGATGTGTATTTACAAAAACCTGCATCTTTAACAATTGCTGAAGGTCGCGCCTTGAGTAATGCAGTGCACCGTACAGGTCGCATTTTGCAAATTGGTAGTCAGCAAAGATCTTCCACACAATTTCGTTATGCTGCTGAACTAGTTCGAAATGGTCGTATTGGTGATTTAAAAACGGTATATGTTGGTTTACCAGGTGATCCAGGTGGAGATGAGGAACCAGAAATGCCGATTCCAAAAAATTTAAATTATGATGCTTGGTTAGGTTCCACACCGAATGTTTATTACACTGAAAAAAGAGTGCATCCACAAAATGATTATAGCCGACCAGGCTGGTTGCGTATGGAACAATTTGGCGCTGGTATGATCACCGGTTGGGGTGCACACCATGTTGATTGTGCGCATTGGGGTATGGATACAGAATATACAGGGCCTATTGAAATTTCCGGACGCGCTGATTTTCCTAAATCAGGATTATGGAATGTGCATGGCTTATTTCAAACAGAAGGTGTTTATGCGAATGGCGTAAAAATGATTATCAGCAATGAAATTCCCAATGGAATAAAATTTGAAGGGACCGAAGGTTGGATATTTGTTACCCGTGGTGATTATCGCGCTAGCTCAAGTGATCCAATCCCAACAGGTAAAAATAAAGTATTACCATTAACTGCAAGCAATAACAAAATCATCACTTCAGTGATTGGGGAAAATGAAATTAATTTATACAAAAGTACAGACCATCATGGCAACTGGTTAGAAAGTATCGTTAGCAGAAAGCAACCTATTTCTCCTGTTGAAATTGGACATCGCTCCTGCTCTACTTGTTTATTACATCATATTGCAATGAAATTAAAACGTAAAATTTATTGGGATCCAATGAACGAGCGTTTCTTAAATGATGACGAAGCCAACGCATTATTAAACCGTCCACACCGCTTCCCTTACGAAGTAAAAGGATTGGATTAAACTGCAATGAATATATTATTAAATAAATTAAAAGAACTTTTTCAAAATTACCTATGAGTAACTCAAATTCAGATCGTCGCAAATTTATCAAAACTACTTCTGCCTTATCAGGTATGCTATTATTTTCAGGCATGTCTAATAAAATAAAAGCAGAAACAATTCCACAAGCAGCACCTATTAAAGTAATTCCTAACCGTATTAAGTTTGGAGTCATAAATATCAACCATCCACATATTTATGGAATGACTGAAGCCATTAAACGTGGTGGCGGTCAATTAGTTGCTTTATATGCTAAGGAACCAGAATTAGTGGCTGATTTTTTAAAATCATTTCCTGAAGCAAAATTAGTAAAGGACGAAAAAGAAATTTTAGAAGACCCCAATATTCAATTGATTTTAAGTTCGGGCATACCTGACGAACGCGCCCCATTGGGTATTCGTGCAATGCAACATGGCAAGGATTATTTGACTGATAAGCCAGGGATTATTACTTTAGAACAACTTGCCGCTGTTAGAAAAGTACAAAAGGAAACGAAAAGAATATTTTCAATCATGTATAGTGAAAGATTGGAAAACAAAGGCACGGAGATGGCCAGCCAATTGGTAAAATCTGGCGCGATTGGCAATGTAATTCAAACAATAAATTTAGCGCCACATCGCATTAATAATGGCATAGGCAAAACAGGATTGGCCATTAGACCTGATTGGTTTTTCGATAAAAAAAGATACGGTGGTATTTTAACTGATATTGGTTCGCATCAATTTGATCAATATTTACACTTTACACAAACAACAGAAGCCCAAGTATTAATGTCTCAAACAGGCAATGTGCATTACCCGCAATACCCCAACTTTGAGGATTTTGGAGATGTCATGTTACAAGGCAATGGTGGTGCAGGTTATATTAGAGTTGACTGGTTTACACCAGATGGTTTAAGTAGCTGGGGTGATGGCAGATTAACCATCTTAGGAACCGATGGTTATATTGAGGTTCGTAAAAATATAGATGTATCCTCAGGACATAAAGGGGGCAACCATTTATACATGACTGATAAAAAAGAAATGAGATATATAGATTGTAATAATGTTGAATTACCATTTGGTCCACTTTTTGTTGATGACGTTATCAATAGAACTGAAACTGCTATGTCACAAGCGCATTGTTTGCTTGCAACAGAATTAGCATTGAAAGCACAAAAAATGGCGAAGCCGTTGATTTTGAAAAAATAAAAAAGTTAGCCTAAGCAAACTACTTTCATCATAGCAAAAAAAAATAGCCATCCTTTAATTTCGGATGGCTATTTTATTATTAACCTATTTCTAATTATTTAATCGTTGCAATAGGCACTGGATCCATATCCGTAAACTCCTTGTTCTCCCCTGCCATGCCCCAAATAAAGCCATAGTTGGCTGTACCCACGCCAAAGTGCATACTCCAGGGTGCTGATAAAACTGCTTCATTATTTCCAATAACAAGATGTCTTGTTTCCTGTGGCTCACCCATAAAATGCATAACACGATGTGCTTCATTCATGTCGAAATAAAAATAAGCTTCCATTCTTCTAGTGTGGGTATGCGGTGGTACTGAATTCCAAACACACCCTTCATCTAAAATGGTTAAGCCCATCACTAATTGACAACTTTGAATGCCATCGTTATGAATGTATTTATAAATAGTTCTTTTGTTTGAGGTAGCCAATTCACCCAATTTAACTGGGGCTGCATCCGACTTGGTCATTTTTTGATTAGGATAAGTATGATGTGCTGGTGTAGATAATAAATAAAATAATGCAGGATTGGATGCTTCATTACTAGCAAAGGAAACATGTTCAGTTCCTTTTCCTAAATAAACACATTCTAATTTGTCAATTTCATAATCTACGCCATCTGCAGTAACTGTTCCTTTTCCGCCTACGTTAATAATTCCTAATTCACGACGCTCTATAAAATTGTTTGCTTTTAATTCTCCTTCATTGGCAAGTTCTATTTTATTTTTACCAGGCACTACGCCACCCACAATCATTCGATCATAATGAGAATACACCAAATTAATTTGATCCTGCTTCATTAAGTCTTGTATTAAAAAATTAGCACGTAATTCAGCAGTATTCATTTTACTAGTTTCTACTGGGCTATTTTGAAATCTTATTTGCATATGTATATTTTTTATTTTTTGATTCTTATTTATTTTGCTTCTTACCTTACCTTCCCATCCAGCCACCATCCACGGTGATAATTGAGCCATTGATATAATCCGCTGCCGAGGAGCATAAAAATACATAAGCTCCTGCTAAATCTGATGATTTACCCCAACGACCTGCTGGTATTCTTGATAATATGGACTTACTCCTTTCCGGATCGGCACGTAAAGCTTCTGTATTATCAGTTTCTATATACCCAGGCGCAACACCATTCACATTTACCCCATGTGCTGCCCATTCATTTGCAAATGCCTTCAATAAGGACGTAATCGCCCCTTTACTTGCAGCATAGCCAGGCACATTAATTCCTCCCTGAAAACTTAACAAGGAACAAGTGAAAACTATTTTACCTGACTTGTCCGCTACCATTCTTTTTCCTATTTCTCTGGTAAGCACAAATTGCGCATTTAAATTAATTTCCATAATGGTATCCCAGTATTCATCGGAATGTTCGGCGGCAGGTGCACGCATAATACTTCCAGCATTGTTAATTAAAATATCAATACGCGAATGATCCAGTTTAACTTTTTCTATAAAGGCATGTAAAGCAGTGCGATTTGAAAAATCAGCCGCATAGGGATAAAATTTTCGACCAGTTGCTTCTACTGCCTTCTGTACTTCACTGCCTTGATTGGGCATACTATTCGAAACACCAATAATATCGGCGCCTGCATTGGCTAAGTCAATGGCAATGGCCATCCCTATACCACGGCTGCAACCTGTAACTAATGCTAATTTATGATCTAATCTAAAATTGCTCATCTGTAATCTTATATTTTAATTAAAAAGTTGGAGTAATAATTCACTCTTTATCCATTACGCATCTAAAACCCAAATGTTCCATTCCTGAATCAGGGGAACTTTTCATACGCGCAGATACCCGGTATCCACTACAATAGGAATCATTGCATAAAAAGGAACCACCCCTCATGACACGCTTGGTGATTAATGGCTCATCAGGATCATAGCTTTTTGTTGGTCCTTTAGGATTGATGGCAAGTTTTGTTTTGCTTAGTTGTGTGTAGTAATCATTGTTATATAAATCAGCACACCATTCCCAAACATTGCCAGCCACATCATACAATCCATAACCATTCGGTGCAAAAGATTTTACAGGTGCCGCACCCATAAACCCATCTTTATTCAAATTCAAATAAGGAAAATTACCCTGCCAAAAATTACATTTACTCACCCCATTCTCCTCAAAAGTTTTACCCCAACTGTAGGTATTGTTGACTAATCCGCCACGCGCAGCATATTCCCATTCCGCTTCTGTTGGTAGTCTTTTACCCGCCCATTTACTATAAGCCACAGCGTCATCCCAACTTACATGCGTCACTGGAAAATTATCTTTTCCAATGATATCACTATTTGGCCCATTTGGATGCTTCCAATTCGCACCCCTGGTCCATGCCCACCATTGACTATAATCATTTAAATTGACTTCCGATTTTGTAGGTACAAATATTAAGGAAGCCGCCTTTAACACCGAATCCGGGGGCTTAGGCGTATTAGGAGGCACTTGCGATTTAATCTCCTCCCAATTAATATCTTTTTCTGCGGTGGTGATATATCCAGTTGCTTTTACAAATTCACTAAACTGCGCATTGGTCACTTCAGTGGCATCCATATAAAATCCATTCACTTTAACACCATGCTTTGGATATTCATCTTTACGTGCTTGCTCATTATCCCCGCCCATCATAAAAGTTCCAGCAGGTATCCAAACCATTCCATCGTGCTTATCCACGGGTTTTCCAAAAGCATTATATCGGGAAGGAATTTTACTACAACATGATTTTAATGAATCTTCAGTTGTTACTTTTTTTACAGCAGCTGTATTTTTATTTATACCAGCACCCACTATTTTTTTTGGAGCTACTGTTTTTGTAGTTGCTGTTTTTGGAGTTACTGTTTTATTTTGGGTATCCTTCTTTTGCTGCGCCATTATATTGACTGACAAAAAAAATAAGGGTATCAATAATACAAAAACAATTTTTTTGAAATTCAACTTGCTATTTTTCATATTTCATTTTACTTAATTAGTTCTACCCGTAGAAACAATTTTAATTATATTAAAAATCACTTTGCATCTAGCCTTCTATAAAGTCCTTTCTCATGGGACTAAAAGTATCCATTAAAACGCCTTCCTCCAAACAAATAACCCCATGCCATACATTGGAAGGGGCAAAAAAGGTTTCCCCTTGATGTAATACCTTTTTTACTCCGCCTAGTTCCACCTCAAATTGCCCGGATTCCACATAACTTATTTGAACATGTGGGTGTTGATGCAATACCCCAATAGCCCCTTTTTCAAACTTAACTTTAACCAACATCACGGATTCGTCATAAGCTAAAATGGCACGATGTACTCCTGGCGCAACATTTGTCCATTTTACTATATCGTTTTCGGTAAAAACATTGGTCATTTGCTTGATTTTAATTATTTTGTAAAGGTAAATTTAACTTAATTTGAACGATTGACTTTAATGTCAAAAACAAAAATTAATCAAAATTTTACTTACCACATAAAGATAAATTTAATTTCTAAATTAAAAGCTATGCAACTAAAATCATTGTTATTATCACTCCTTCTTATGTCATTTATTTGCGAAAACGTTGTCGGGCAACAAAACAGCAGAAATGATATCATGAAAAATTTGATCACAGAGAACTATGCATTGGCCGAAAGCCAATATACATTGATGATGAAATCGGTTCCCTCAGGCAAACTTCCACAATCCTATGATGCTACTAAAAATCAGCTCCTATCAAGAGATATCACTTGGTGGTGCACTGGCTTTTATCCAGGCTCTTTATTATACATTTACGAGCAAACCAAAAGTGAAACCATTAAGGCTGAAGCATTACGTGCTTTAAAAGTGATTGAACCAAATCAATACTACACAGGCAATCACGACTTAGGGTTCATGATGTATTGCAGCTATGGAAACGCTTATCGTTTATTTAAAGATGAACAATACAAACAAATCATTTTTAACGCTGCTGCATCATTAGCAACCAGGTACCGCCCTACCATGAAATCCATTCAATCTTGGAATAAAAATCAATACTTTAATTGCCCAGTGATTATTGATAACATGATGAATTTAGAAATGTTGAACTGGGTAAGTCAAAATGGAGGAGATGCCAAATACCAAGAAATTGCCGTTACGCATAGTAACACTTCCATGAAAGAATTTTATCGCCCTGATTATAGCTCATTCCATGTGGTAGATTTTGATGAAAAAACAGGAAAGGTATTAAGAAAAACTACACACCAAGGTGCCGCAAATACTTCCGCATGGTCAAGAGGACAAGCTTGGGGTTTATATGGTTACATCACGATGTACCGCGCAACAAAAAATATTGCTTACTTAAATCATGCAAAAAAAATTGCAGCATTTTATTTGAACCATCCTAATTTACCAGCAGATAAAGTTCCTTATTGGGACTTTGATGCAGGTCAACAACCCATTGCAAAGCGCGATGCTTCCGCAGCCGCTATTACTGCATCTGCATTGATGGAGTTGGCGCAATATTCAACGGGTGCTGAAAAAGAAAGATACATTAATGATGGTGTAAAAATGATACAATCCCTATCCAATGAAACCTACCGAGCAAAAGAAGGTGAGAATGGTGGATTTTTAATTAAACATTGCGTAGGTGCACTTACCTTAAATTCTGAAATTGACGTACCTCTAATTTACGCCGATTACTATTTTTTAGAAGCGCTGAAGCGTTATAAAGATTGGTACTTAAATAACTAATACAACTACCACATTGGTAAAGAGGAATAATTTACGCAGCAATTCGCGCGAAAATTATTCCTCTTTACATATAGGGATTTAACTGATCACTTACTTTTTTCAAAAAAGGTGGGATAATAACTTTTGGATCACCTGGATTTAAAGTTTCTGTGGGCAAATAGCCTTTATAAGGAGATGCTGCAATAATCTTAACTAACTTTTTTAAATCCATGGGTTGCACTTTACCATTTATGGTAATGAGTTCCTTGATTTGCCAGTTGACCGCATATGGCGCCACTAATTCAATTTCACTATACCCTTCCTTGGTTTGGAAATTACCGGTGTCCACCACCAAGCCAAACCACTGTTTATCGAGTCGATCAACAAAATAAATTGCTTGTTCTGCAGTCAATATGAAATCATTATGGTTTTGCATCGCTATGATCACCCCTAATTTTTTTCCATATTGAACACACTGCTCAAAACTTTCAATGATCCAATCCGCTACCTCCTTCCAGGCGTATCCTTCTGGTAATTTTTTTGCACTATAAATACGAATTACCGGAGCCCCTAATTTGGCCGCTACTTCAATCCACTTTTTTACAAAATTAACTTCTGCTTGTCGGTCCGCTGGATTGGGTGAGCCAAAATCATTGCGTATACCCGTTCCACTAATACTAAGTCCTGCCTTATGGACCCTATTCTTTATACTATATATGTATGCATCAGAAGGCACTTGCGGATAGTTTTGTAAGTAATAACCTGTAATATCAATTGCGTCAATATTCAAATTTCCACAAAAGTCAATGACTTCCTCAATCGTGATTTCCTTTTTGACTAAGGGTGCATTAAAGGAATATGCATTTAAACTAATTTTAAAACGGTGGCTTAACGATGAATTTGATTCAGAGCTATCCACTTGGACTTTTGAACTAACCCCCATATTTGATTTAGCAATCGCAGGCATAAAAAATAGGGACTGCAAAAACTTTCTTCTTTGACTCATAAAATGCTTTCGTTTTAAATGATAAAAAAGTTCAACTATTAAATGTAACAATTATTTCTAAAAAAATAACCTCAGTAAAACTGAGGTTATTTGAAAATATCGAAACTAATTAAGGTTGATTAAGCTTCCTTTGATTTTGGGGCTTTTTCATTGGGTTTTTTCTGCAAAGTAAACACCAACTTATTTTGTGCGGTATCAAAATCACCAATCAAAGTATCTCCTTCCTTCACACTAAAGTTTAAAATTTCCTCCGCTAATGGATCCTCAATGTATTTTTGAATAGCTCTATGTAATGGTCTTGCACCAAACTGCACATCATACCCTTTATCTGCGATGAATGTTTTGGCTTCAGCAGTTAATACTAAGTTTAATCCTAAATTAACTAAGCGCCCTAATACATTCTTCATGATAATGTCGATGATCAAGAAAATATCGTCCTTTGTCAATGAATTAAATACCACCACATCATCCACCCTATTTAAAAATTCAGGAGAGAATGTTCTCTTTAATGCTTTTTCAATGACAGATCTATTATTTTCTTCCGTTTGCTCTACACGTGTAGCAGTAGCAAATCCAACACCATCGCCAAAATCTTTCAATTGACGCGCGCCAATATTAGAAGTCATGATGATCAATGTATTTTTAAAATTCACTTTACGACCTAGACCGTCAGTTAAAATACCATCATCT
>SYEV01000078.1 GCA_005800655.1 Bacteroidota bacterium | reverse complement strand
TCCCAATAAACACCAAGGCTTTTTCTGCCTTAATAATACCTGCAGGCATTTCTCTGATGGCAGTACGTGGATTTAATTTATCAAAATGCCTATCTAAATAACGATTAAAGGCCATGGCAGTTGAACGTGCTGTAACCATACATACTAGTACTAAAAAAAACTTGAACCCAACCTGATCTACCGAGGTTTGTTGTATGAAATGATTTCTTAATCCCAACACAAATCCAATGATTGCAAAAGGCATTGCAAAAATGGTATGCGAGAATTTGACTAAACTTAAATAATTTTTTACTTGCCTCATTTTTATTGTTTTACGAACGCACTAATTCCCAAAGTACCACCGCTGCGGCTACAGAAATATTTAAGGAATGTTTCATCCCCCATTGTGGAATTTCAATGACGCCATCACAAAGCGCGATTACTTCATTATCCACCCCATCCACTTCATTCCCAAAAACCAAGGCGATGGGGATATCCGACTTTTCAAATTTATTTAATGGAATGCTTCCTTTCGTTTGTTCAATGGCATATACTTTATACCCCTGTGATTTTAAATCTTTAACTGCCTGGGTAGTTTGTTCGTAATACAACCAATCCACCGAATCAGTGGCGCCGAGTGCTGTTTTATGAATATCCCGATGCGGGGGTTGCGGGGTAAATCCACACAAACAAATCCCATTGATTAAAAAGGCGTCGGCAGTTCTAAAAACACTACCCACATTGTGCATGCTTCTGATTTGGTCCATCACCACTACAATTGGCTTTTTGGGCGCTTCTTTAAAGTCGGCAACTGACATCCTTCCAAGCTCATCCATGCTTAATTTACGCATATGCAAAAGTACGCTTTTTATGAAAAATTATGTAGGTTTGTCACCCATGGCAAAATCTAGTTCCGATACCCCGCTTATGCAGCAGCATAGGGCTATTAAGCAAAAATACCCTGATGCCATCTTGCTTTTTAGGGTAGGCGATTTTTATGAAACTTTTGGGGAGGATGCGGTAATTGTATCCAAGGTTTTGGGCATTACTTTAACTAAAAGAAATAATGGAGCTGCCTCCAGTAGTGAATTAGCTGGATTCCCCCATCATTCATTAGATACGTATTTACATAAATTAGTAAAAGCTGGACACCGTGTTGCGATATGCGATCAATTAGAAGATCCTAAAACGGTCAAAGGAATTGTAAAACGTGGAGTGACCGATATGCTCACCCCAGGCATTGCAACTAATGATAAATTATTGGAGCATAAAAACAATAATTTCTTAGCGGCTATATATTTTGAAAATGAAAAAGGCGGGGTTGCATTTTTAGATATCACTACCGGTGAATTTTTAATTGCAGAAGGCAATGTTGAATACATAGATAAATTATTACAAAGTTTACAACCTGCTGAAATTTTATTCCCTAAAAATTACCAAGCTAATTTTAAAGAAACATTTGGGACCAGCTTTTATACCTACGGATTAGATAGCTGGATTTTTGACGAACCTTTTGCGACTGAACTTTTGTTAAAGCAATTTCAAACGCAAAATTTAAAAGGCTTTGGTATTGAAGACGAAAAATTAGGCATCATTGCCGCAGGTGCAATTTTGCATTATTTAAAAGAAACAGAACACCCCCACTTACAACATATTCATAAAATTCAGCGCATGGTGCGTGATGAAATTTTGTGGATGGATAAATTCACCATACGCAATTTAGAATTAATCGGCAATGGTGCCGATCGCAAAGGCTTACTAGAGATTATAGATGCTACTAAAAGCCCCATGGGTGCGCGCTTATTAAAAAGATGGTTGGTATTCCCACTTCAATCTATTGAACAAATCAATAACCGATTAAATACGGTTGCAAGTTTTTTAAATGATGCTAATACAGCAACCCAACTTGGCACCCTCATTGAATCCTGTGGTGATTTAGAAAGATTAGCGAGTAAATTATCTACGAGAAAATTACAGCCCCGTGAATTTTTACAATTAGGAAAATCATTGGAGGCTGTTCATGAAATAAAAAAATTATTGGCACCTCATTCTAATATTTACCTACAACACATTAGTAATGATTTGGCTACCTGCGAAACTAGTAAAAACGCCATTTTCAATACCTTGTCCGAGCAAGCGCCTGCTACCGTTGTTAAAGGAGGGTTTATAAAAACTGGTGTTTCAGAAAGTTTGGATGAATTAAGAAATATTTCCAGCGGCGGAAAAGAATTTTTAACACAGATACAAAATAAGGAAGCAGAGATCACAGGCATTTCTTCCTTAAAAATTGGCTACAATAATGTGTATGGTTATTATTTAGAAGTCACCCATGTACATAAAAACAAAGTGCCTGCGGAATGGATACGCAAACAAACCTTAACCACAGCTGAAAGATATATTACTCCTGAATTAAAAATATACGAGGAAAAAATATTGGGTGCGGAAGATAAAATTTTAACCCTTGAAAATGAATTGTACCAACAACTGTTGGATCAAGTGATACAGGAGATGGGGCTTATTCAAAAAAATGGCCAACTCATTGCGGTATTAGATTGCTTAATTTGCTTTGCGCAAATAGCGAAAGAAAATAAATATTGCAAGCCAACCCTAACGAATGATGCAATTTTGGATATCAAAGCAGGAAGACATCCGGTGATTGAAAAAAGTTTATCCATTGATCAGGCCTATATTCCCAATGATGTGATGTTGGATCCTGCCACACAACAAATTATTATTTTAACTGGACCAAATATGAGTGGTAAAAGTGCGGTGCTACGACAAACCGCCTTGATTACTTTAATGGCGCATATGGGCTCCTATGTGCCTGCTGATGCAGCCAATATTCCACTAACTGATAAAATATTTACCCGTGTGGGTGCGAATGATAATTTAAATGCAGGAGAATCAACTTTTATGGTGGAGATGTTAGAGACCGCAAGTATTTTAAATAATATTAGCGAACGAAGTTTAATATTGTTAGATGAAATTGGCCGAGGTACATCTACTTATGATGGTATATCCATTGCTTGGAGCATTGTTGAATATTTAAATCAGTCCAAGCAAAAGCCTAAAACCTTATTCGCCACGCATTATCATGAACTCAATGATTTGGAAGCCCAACTATCCACCGTGCATAACTATCATGTAAGTCACAAGGAAGTAGGCAATAAGATTATCTTTTTACGCAAATTAACCAAAGGAGGAAGTACGCATAGTTTTGGTATTCATGTTGCTAAAATGGCGGGCATGCCAAATATATTAGTTGACCGAGCCAACGCTATTTTATCAGAGATGGAATTAAAAAATAAAGGAAGTCAAAATTTAGCAACGCCTACTGTACAAGAACCTAATACAAAATATCAGTTATCTATTTTTGATGCACACACGGAAACTTTTGAATCTATCCGAAAGGAATTAGATGCTATTGACATTAATAACTTAACCCCTGTGGAGGCATTAATGAAACTACAAGCGATCAAAAAGAAATTAAACTAAGCCGACATTTTTTTCAAGCAACTTTTTATTTTTTGTTGCAATTCCTCACTTGCAGGAACCAATGGCAAGCGAAGTTCATTTTGTATTAACCCCTGCTCAAACATAAATCCTTTAATACCTGCAGGATTATTCTCGGCATACATATGTGTATAGGATTCAACCAATCCATCATTTATTTTTTTCGCGCCTGCAAAATCACCTGACATTGCAGCATTGATCATATCTGTAAATTGCTTAGGAAATGCATTGGCAGCAACGCTTATCACGCCATCCATACCGCACGCAATTTGCGCCATTACAATTTCATCATCGCCACTCACTACTAAAAAATCCGAAGGACAATCTTTTAAAATAGCAATGGTTTGCGCCATCTCCGGACCCGCTTCTTTAATACCCGCAATATTTTTATGCGCAGCCAAACGAAGCGTAGTTGCCGCAGTCATATTACGGCCCGTACGACCAGGAACATTATATAATAATATAGGTTTCGGTGCCGCATCCGCTAACGCAATATAATGTTGGTATAAACCTTCCTGAGCTGGTTTATTATAATAAGGAGTTACACTTAATATGGCAACCACTTTACTTAAATCAAATTTTCCAAAGGACTTAATTACCTCAGCAGTGTTATTGCCACCAATACCTATCACAATGGGCACACGACCATTCACTTTATTTACGGTACAATTAAAAACTTCAATTTTTTCTTCCTCACTTAAAACAACGGACTCGCCAGTAGTACCTAAAGTCACTATATAATTTAGCCCCCCAGCAATTTGTAGTTCAATGATATTTTCGAGCGCAGCAAAATCAATGGATTTGTCTTTTTTAAATGGCGTTACAACGGCAACACCTGTCCCTTTTAAAGTTTGTCTTAACATAGTAGGTAAAGATAAAAAAATAATGTTACGCTTCCTCCCAAAATCCCATTTTGCTGTATTTCTCAATTCTGATTTCAGTGCGAGTTGCAGGAGCTATATCTTTTACCGATTGTAAAGCAGTGATTATATTTTGTTTTAATATCGCAGCCGCTTCGGTATAACTCCAATGCGCACCGCCCACTGGCTCAGGCACAATTTCATCAATCAAGCCAAAACCTTTCATATCATTGGCCGTTAACTTAAGCTGCTCTGCTGCCAATTCCTTCTTATCCCAGCTACGCCATAAAATGGAGCTACAACTTTCAGGTGAAATAACGGTATACCAAGTATTCTCCATCATTAAGGTTTTGTCGCCCACACCAATACCCAATGCACCGCCACTAGCCCCTTCGCCAATAATACATATGATAATGGGCACTTTAAGGCGAATCATCTCATATATATTACGTGCAATAGCCTCTCCTTGGCCTCTTTCCTCCGCTTCCAAGCCTGGGAACGCACCAGGCGTATCAATCAAGCAAACCACCGGTTTATTGAACTTTTCAGCCAATTTCATAAGTCTGAGCGCTTTTCGGTAGCCTTCAGGGTTGGCCATCCCAAAATTGCGTAATTGGCGCGCTTTGGTATTACTTCCCTTTTGCTGACCAATTATCATTACGGTTTGCCCGCCTAATTCAGCGAATCCACCCACCATGGCTTTGTCATCTTTTACATTGCGATCCCCGTGTAATTCAATAAACTTATCACACATTAAGTGAATATACTTTAAGGTATAAGGACGATCAGGATGGCGGCTTAGTTGTACCCTTTGCCAAGGCGAAAGACTCTCTGTGATTGCTTTTCGCTTGTCCAAGATTGATTTTCCCAACTGATTAATTGTTGCAGATAAATCAATTTTAGGATTTTTTTCAGCTAACTTTTTTGTCGCATCTATTTGTTCGTATAGATCTTTAATCGGTTGTTCAAAATCTAAAAACTGTCTATTTGGGTATTCTGGCATATGCTTATATTGGGATGTAAAAATAATAAAGGTTTTTTAATAAAAGTTTGTTTAAAAAAGCAGTTTCCCCTTATCTTTGCAGCCCTTAATAGTGGATTTATCCACGAACCAATGATCGGTAGTTAAGTTGGTTATAATGCCGCCCTGTCACGGCGG
>SYEV01000077.1 GCA_005800655.1 Bacteroidota bacterium | reverse complement strand
TATAAGTATAGCAAAATATAATTTCGAAAATTTATTTTTCATATGGATAGATAATATTGATCTGTAATGATTATTTAAAGCCTATGACAAGTTTGACTAGCTAATAATATTAATCTACACTTGGTTCTTGCTGACTTAGGCAATGAAAACTACCCAAGCCCCAAATAATGTCCGTTGAATCAATCCCAACTACTTGTCGTGTTGGAAAACAGGATTGTATTATTTGCATTGCTTTATCATCCTTATTACATCTAAAAGTAGGTACTATTATATGACCATTACTGATGTAGAAATTAGCATAGGATGCTGGAAGCATTTGATCTTCATAAATAACATCTGCAGGCATTGGTAATTCTACAATATTTAATTGTTTACCGTTCAACAATCGCATTTGTTTTAGCTCCTTCAAGTTTTGTTGTAATAATTCATGATTTTCCGATAATACGTTATCTTCAATGACTGTAATAACGGTATCCTCATTAACAAAACGAACCGTATCATCGATGTGTCCATCGGTATCATCTCCTACAATACCATCAGATACCCATAGCACCTGATCCATCCCATAATAATCACACAAATATTTTTCAATTTGCGATTGATTTAAGTGAGGATTTCTATTAGGATTTAACAAACATGATTTTGAGGTCATGATTGTAACAGCGCCATTAAAATCAACCGAACCTCCTTCCATAATTATTTCCGGATAAAACACAGGTAAATTCAAGGCCTTCGCAATATTTGTTGGCATTATATCATCCAAATCGTAAGGCGGATATTTACCACCCCATGCATTAATATTCCAATCAACAATTGCTTTTTTATCTTCAGGATGATTGCGAATTAAAAAGGAAGGTCCATGATCACGACACCAAGCATCATTGGAAGGATGTAAAAAAAAAGTTACTTTAGTTAAATCAACACCGGCCAATTGCAACATTTTATTTGCAGAGTTGCGCATTTTTTCATCAACGACATTAATACAAACACGTTCCGTCAGCGCAACAACTTTAATAAACTCCGTATAGGATGGATAAATACTTGCAATTTTACCAGGCCAGCTTTCCTCTTTATGTGGCCAGGTTAACCAAATTGCATCATGTTTTGCAAATTCGGCAGGAAAATAATAGCCCATTGATTTTGGCGTTACTCCATCACCCATTTTCCTTAATTCATTTAAATGATTATTCTGCATCATCAATATATCGTTTAGTAATGGGTTCATAGGAATCAATACGACGGTCACGTAAAAACGGCCAATGCGTTCGATAACTGTCCGATTTTTCAGTGTCGATATCTATCACCGCAACTTCTTCATTATCATGTGATGCTTTATAAAGTAAGGTACCAAATGGATTACTTACAAAGGAGCCACCCCAAAATTTCATTGCGCCTTCTTGCTCTAACCCAACCCTATTCACACTAATTACTGGAACTCCATTTGCGACTGCATGGCTGCGTTGTATGGTTTGCCAAGCATTATATTGCTCAGTATTGGTTGCTTCATCCTGTGAGGTTGCCCATCCAATGGCTGTTGGATAAAATAACATTTCTGCACCCATCAAACTGGTAATACGTGCAGCTTCCGGATACCATTGATCCCAACATATTAAAACGCCAATAGTTGCAAATTTTGTTTTGAAAACTTTATATCCTAAATCACCTGGAGTAAAATAAAATTTTTCATAGTAAGATGGATCGTCAGGAATATGCATTTTACGATACTTTCCTAAATATGCACCATCTGCATCTAAAACAGCAGTTGTATTATGATAAAGCCCTTCTGCTCTTTTCTCAAATAAGGAAGCAATAATTACTACGCCTAATTCATTTGCCAATGCTGCTAAAGTATTGGAAGTTTCTCCTGGTATAGTTTCTGCCAATTTAAAATTATCATAAGATTCAACATCACAAAAGTATAAGGAAGAAAATAATTCTTGTAAACAAATAATTTGAGCACCCTGTTTTGCAACTGCTCTAATTTTTTCAATTGCCTTTTGGTTGTTCGCAGTTTTATCTGCATCACAAGACATTTGTATAATTCCTACTTTTACGATTGCCATATAAAATGAATTAAATAATTGAATCAAAATTACGCATCCCCAACAACTTTTGCGTTATAAATCCTTCCGCATATTCTACCCCAATTTGATGTCCTAATTCCTTGGCCCTGCTTTTTATAAATTCGATGAATGCAGCACCTGAAATAAATGTTTCTGGTTCGGTTGAATTTGGGTCATAAAATTGGGAAGCATGGGCCATAATGGACTCCATTTTCTTATCCATAAAAGCACTTATATCCACGACAAAATTAGGGGCCAATGATTTTGATTGTATATAATGAAAAACTTGGTTGGGTCTCCAAGCGTTTTGCACTTGACCATTGTGCGTACTTTGTATTTTTACCAAACCCGCTAAAAATGAAGCTGTCTCCACCAACTGTGCTGCACGCGCATGATCAGGATGTCGATCATCCACTGCATTGCATAAAATAATAGTAGGTTGATAACAACGAATTATTTCAATAATCGCAAATTGATTTTCTTTGTTATTTTCAAAAAATCCATCCGGCATACCCAAATTTTCACGAACAGCCGCACCAATAATTTGACTCGCCAATTGTGCTTCCTTTAATCTTTGGGAAGTAGTACCACGGGTTCCTAATTCCCCTTTGGTTAAATCGATAATACCCACTTTTTTACCTTGAGCTACTGCCGATAAAAGTGTACCGCCACAACCTAGTTCAACGTCATCCGGATGTGCACCAAAAGCAAGTATATCTAGTTTTTGCATTTCTCTATTAATTGTATTCAAAGTTACGCCTTCATGTAAAGCAATTCCATACAAAACTTTGAAAATGTTATAATTCCAATGAACCAACCATTCAACCCAATACCACCAATTAAAATAGCTAATTAATGACAAAAAACCCTCTCTTACTAGGTAAGAAAGGGTTTAATAATTTATAAAAAAAGCTTTTTTAATGGGCAATTTTATTTTTTCTTAGCGTAACGCTTATTGAATTTATCAATACGTCCAGCTGTGTCCACTAACATGTTTTTACCTGTGTAAAAAGGATGTGAAGTGTTTGAAATCTCCAATTTGATGACTGGATATTCATTTCCGTCTTCAAATAAAATGGTTTCTTTAGTTTGCGCTGAAGATTTACCTAAAAAAGAGGTACCGTTACTCATGTCCTTGAACACTACAAAACGATACGATTCTGGATGGATACCTTGTTTCATTATATATGATTTTTAAGGATGCACGGTTTTTGCCGTACAATTTATTAAATAGGTTGCAAATTTAGGTACAATCAAGGGTTTAGCCAAATTTTATGGGCTTAAAAGATGCCTTGACCGGCTATTTCATATTGATATACTGTAACGGTAATCCAAGGTTTCCAGCCCTACAAGCAGCTATAACATCCTGTAAATCATCAATTTTCTTGCCAGTAACCCGAACAATATCATCCATAATGGCGGCCTGCACCTTTAAACCACTATCCTTGATCAGTTTTACGACCTTTTTGGCGTCCTCTTGTTTTAAGCCATTACGAACTGGGACATCCTTTTTGAAAATTTTGCCGCTTGGATAGGCATCTTTTGAAAAATCAAAAGCCGAGGGATCAATACCTTGTTTCATGGAACGACTTATAACCACATCAATTATTTGTTGAATTTTCATATCTGATTCAGATTCCAACTTAATCAAATATTCTTTTTTGTTTAAATCAACCACTACATGATTGCCTTTAAAATCAAATCGATTGGTGATTTCTTTTTTTACAATATTAATTGCATTATCTAAGGTCTGAATATCAACGGAACTCGCAATGTCAAAGGATGGCATAAAATATGATTTAAGATTTTTGAATGTCTTTCGGGAACCAGCTTTTTGATTTAACTAGGAATACAATACCTAATATAATTAAAATAACTGATATTAATTCAGCTTGTGTTGGTTGAAAAGGTAAAAAGGTATATTTATTGTTCACCCTTATCTTCTCAATAAAGAAACGTTCGCCCCCAGCAAAAATGAAATAGATGCCTGTAATGATTCCTGGTTGCGTTATCTTTTTTCTAACCATCCATACAATCAAAAACAATATGAACATTATAATTACTTCATAAAAAGTGGTTGGATAAACCGCCTCTGGTAATAGATTGCAATAATTTCCAACACATCCTGGAATGGGTACACCTGCATTTACCACATTATTCGGATAATGATAGGACCAGATCCAATCTGGTAACCATGCAAATGGATTAGGTGCTGAATTAACAATTCCCCAATCACCATCACCGCTAATATGACAACCAATACGACCTGCTGCATAGGCAAATAACATGGTGGGTGCCATTGCATCTGCAAAATGAATCACACGCATATTATATTTACGGATAAATATGATAATTGCAATAGTTGCCAAGATTAATCCCCCATAAAAAGTAAGTCCGCTGAATGAAATTAATGACCCCCAAGGATCAAGCATTAACTCATCTAAATTCTCCAAATTGTGAAAAATTTTCGCACCCAAAAACCCCCATAAGGCTGCTTGCAAAACTATATCACCTACCCTGTCATGCGGCCACAGCAATAGTTTACGCGTTTCTGGCTTTGCTAATTTTTCTTTGTCTTTTTCCTTCCATTTCAAATATGCCAAAATCGCACCAACCAAAATCCCTGCACCCATATTACCTTGTAATGATAATATAAAAGCCTGCGTATTATTTAAAGCATCCGCAATGGTAAATGCCCCAATAATCTTATACCCAAATAAAAATCCAAAGAAAAAACTGGTTAATAATTCACTCAAACTAGCAGGTGCCCCAATAATAATTGATTCCTCCGTAGGTGTAAACTCCCCCAAGGATTCCTTGCGTTTTAATTCGGAATATAAAACGAATCCTGAAGCCACAAAAGCTAGAGCTACAAAAAATCCAAATGAATTGACGAGTCTAAGTCCGTTTAATTTTACACCAAATAAATCGTCAATTAAATAATACAGATTGGGATACATGCTTGATTATGATTATAGTTTACAATGTTACTTAGAATATTTGATTTAAGTATAAAAAAAGGGCCACACTAGAAAGTGCGGCCGTATTTACTAACCCATCTAAAAACAAAAACTCTTTAATATTTTTATTAATTACAATGTTCTTGAAAAACACTAATTAAATGTTGTGCGATTACTTGAGCCGGTCTTCCTTCAATTTGATGTCTTTCGATAAAATTTACCAATTGACCATCTTTGAATAATGCAATTGCGGGTGATGATGGAGGATAAGGTAAGTGCATTTGTCTTACTTTATTAACCGCTTCAATATCAAAACCTGCAAATGTAGTTGTGATTTTTGTTGGTTTACTCGTTGCATTTGCGACTGCCATTAAAACACCTGGTCGACAAGCACCAGCAGCACAACCACAAACTGAATTTATAACCACCAATGTTGTTCCTTGATTATTTATTGCAGTTTCAACTTCGGCAGCAGTTGTTAAATCATCAAATCCATTATCAATTAATTCTGCTTTCATTGGTAATACAATCTCTTCAGGGTACATATCTTCTACTATTTATACCAAAATTAGGGATTTTAGAAATGCCCTACAAATTTGTTTTTGGGACATTTTGGCACTTAATAATATGATAACATAAGATTAACCGGCCAAAAATGGTATAATTAGGCTTGTTTTTAGGCTATTAACGAAGATATCCGAGGATCTTAAGCATGCTTTGAGCAGTTTGCTCCTTGGCGTAAACCCAGTCCACCAGCTTACCGGTTTTAGGGTCTTTTTCGACTATTACATGTTTAGGCGACGGTATCAAACAATGTTTGATACCCCCATAACCACTTATTTGATCCTGATATGCACCTGTATGGAAAAATCCAACATACAATGGTTCATTATTTTCTTCGATCTTATCTTCTTTTAAATCATTCTTTAATTTTGGAAGAAACACTTCATTTATATGCTCTTCGGAATCATAATAATCGTGACTATCACAAGTTAATCCGCCCAATACGACCCTTTGATAATCATTCTCCCATTTATTCACCGGCAACATCAAAAACTTTTCACCAATACCCCAAGTGTCTGGCAAAGTGGTTATGAAAGAAGAATCAATCATATACCAGCACTCTCGATCGTTTTGTTTCTTTTGCGCCAACACTTTATAAATGTGTGCCATACTCTCACCTACTGTGAAACTACCAAACTCGGTATATATATTTGGCATAGGTACTTTTGCCTTGTTACATGCTTTTTTAATATTGGAAACAATTTCATTGATCATGAATTGATAATCATATTCAAATCCTAATGAATGTTTAATTGGGAACCCACCACCAATATTAATTGAATCTAATTCAGGACATATTTTTTTAAGTTGACAATACAAATTGATGATCTTGTTTAACTCAGACCAATAATAAATATCATCCTTGATCCCTTTGTTTAAAAAGATGTGCAACATTTTTAATTGGAACTTATCTTCATAACCTTCAATCTCATCCACGTAAAATTCTAAAATATCTTTCGCTCTTATTCCTAATCGAGAAGTATAAAAAGGGAAACTTGGTTCTTCCTCTGAAGCCACTCTAATTCCAAGCTTGAAAGGCTGTTTGGTATTGCGTTTGTAAAATTGTAGCTCCTCCACATTATCCAACACTGGGATCACATTTTTAAAGCCAGTATTGATTAATTTGGAGATACGACTTGTATATTGCTTTTGCTTATAGCCATTGCATATAATAAATATATCCTTGTTTATTTTTCTACGTTGATACAATCGGTTGATAATATCAATATCATAAGCAAATGAAGTTTCTAAATGAACATTTTGTTTTAATGCTTCTTCCACTATAAAAGAAAAGTGGGAACTTTTTGTACAGTAGCAATAAAAATATTCCCCAGTGTATTTATGTTTTTTAAAAGCAGCTGCAAACATTTGCTTCGCTTTTTTTATTTGCATGCCAATTTTTGGCAAGTAAGTTAACTTTAAAGGCGTCCCGTATTTTTCAATAATCTCTTTTAAATCCACCCCATTAAATTGTAAATAACCATTATCATCCACTTCAAATCCTTCTTGAGGAAAATGGAACGTTTGATTCACTAAGGAAGTGTAGGTATTGTTCATTTCTTACGCAATTGTTTATGGGTTAAAATTCAGGAAACAAAAATAGTTCTTTGAGCGGATATTGCGCCTGATTTTTGAGAGTAAATTGCCCCATGCGATTAGGCAATAAAACAAAAGCCCCCTCCATAAGATGGAAGGGGCTTAAAAATCATAAGAGATTACAATTACTTAACTGATTGTACAATCTTTTTGAAAGTCTCTGGCTCATTCATTGCTAAGTCAGCTAATACTTTACGGTTCAAATCTGAACCTTTCTTAGCTAACAAGTTAATGAATTGGCTGTAAGTAAGTCCTTCCTCACGCACTGCAGCATTAATACGCGCAATCCATAAAGTACGGTACTCACGCTTTTTAATTTTACGACTTACGAATGCATAAGTTAAACCTTTCTCTAATACGTTTTTGGCTACGGTATATACGTTTTTACGCTTACCATAGAAACCTTTTGCTTGATCTAAAATCTTTTTTCTTCTTGCTCTAGATGCAACGGCATTTTTTGAACGTGGCATAGTTAATATTTTTTTGAACCCTGTTTATCTAATAAGATGTAATTCGGATTCGGTTAAGTTAAATGTTTTTACTCACTGGGAATTAATCGGATACTACCCTTTTAATCTTAAAAGACGAAGTACAAAGTCCTTGTTGGTAGAAGCTACCAAACCTTTTTTCCTCATCGCTCTTTTACGCTTTGTGGATTTTTTTGTAAGAATGTGTCTTTTGAAGGCTTTTTGGAAGGTGATTTCACCTGTTCCAGTAACTTTAAAACGCTTTTTTGCGCTCGAGTTAGTTTTTACTTTTGGCATTATATAATCTTATAGATTACTCCCTACTGGCGGTCTTGCACGGGCGAGACACTTGTTGAGCCTTGTGGGAAATGGATGGCGAAGGTACATTAGAATGATGAGATGACAAAAAAAATGAGTCACTCAATTTGATTGAATGACTCAGAATATAAGTATATTGATAATCAGTTATTTAACTAGCTTGAAGCCTTCTTTTTACCGCCTGCTTTTGGTTGAAAAATGGCGAACATTCTTTTACCCTCCAACTTTGGCATACTTTCCAAGGTACCTGCCTCCGCTAAACGCTCTGCAAATTTCAACAATAACAATTGCCCTCTGTCCTGAAACATGATAGCACGACCTTTAAATTGAACATAGGCTTTTACCTTATTGCCATCTTGCAAAAACTTCTCAGCGTGTTTTGCTTTAAAATCAAAATCATGATCATCCGTTCCTGGCGTAAAACGAATCTCTTTAATCTCAGATTGTTTTGAGTTCGCTTTCATTTCCTTTTCCTTACGCTTTTTCTCGTAAAGAAACTTCTTGTAATCAATGACTTTACATACTGGAGGATCAGCTGTTGGAGAAATCTCCACTAGGTCCAAACCTTGATCAGCAGCTATTTTCAGCGCTTCCTGGGTGTTGTATACTCCCACTGTGATATTATCACCAACTAATCTGATTTGAGGAACACGAATACGATCATTAATACGATGTTCTGGTTCTTGTTGTCTTTGAAACCTGGGGTTAAATCTGGGTCCTCTGTTCGGTAATGCCATTAATTATTAAAACGTTGTTTAAGTTAGTAAAGATAGTCATTGTTCTGATATGACCCTTTATTCTTATTTTTTTAAAAATACACAATTTTTATTCTGCCGGCGCTAATCTTTGCGCAATTTCATCCACCACCTGTGCTAAAAATGCAGATTTGTCCAACATACCCATATCACCCTTCCCTTGTCGGCGCACTGATAATTTATTTTCAGCCACCTCTTTTTCTCCGATCACCAACATGTAAGGGACTTTCATTATTTCCGTATCTCTGATTTTTTTGCCAATTTTTTCATTGCGATCGTCAATTTCCACACGGACTCCTGCTTTTTTGAATTCCGCCAACACGGTTTCTGCATAGGGCATAAACTTATCACTAATTGGTAAAATTTTCACTTGTAATGGCGCCAACCATACTGGGAATTTGCCTGCATAATGTTCTAATAGAAATCCAATAAAACGCTCATGTGTTCCCAAAGGAGCGCGATGTATAATTAATGGTGTTTCAGGCTCATTGTCCTTATTGGTGAAATTTAAATTGAAACGCTTGCCTTGTGCGAAATCAACTTGATTGGTTGCCAATGTAAACTCACGTCCAATGATGCTCCATATTTGAACATCAATCTTTGGACCATAAAAAGCACCTTCATCTTGTACTTCCACAAATGGCGTTCCTGTTTCAATTAAAACTGCGCGAACCATGGCTTCCGTTTCCAACCACAACTCAGGTTCATTTATATATTTTTGGCCTAATTTTTTTGGATCATGCAAACTTAATCGCATCACGTATTTTTCAATGCCGAAAATTTTGAAATACTTTAAATACATTTCATTCACCGCTCTGAACTCCTGTGCAAATTGTTCCTTGGTACAATAGATATGCGCATCATTCATATGCAAACAACGAACTCGCATTAATCCAAACAACTCCCCACTTTGTTCGTATCTGTAACAGGTTCCATATTCTGCCAAACGCATTGGCATGTCCTTATAACTCTTTGGTTCAGCATCAAAAATTTTATGGTGATGCGGACAGTTCATTGCTTTTAAATAATACTTAGTGCCATCTAATTCCATCGGCGGGAACATACTGTCTTCATAATAAGGTAAGTGTCCACTTTTAATGTACATACTTTCCTTAGCGATATGCGGTGTAACAACACGCTTATACCCTGCCGCTTCTTCCGTTTCTTTTGCTAAGCCTTCTAATTCTTCAATAATGATGGTACCATTCGGCATCCACAATGGAAGACCTGGTCCAACATCATCATCCATGGTATAAATGCCTAATTCTTTTCCTAATTTTCTGTGGT
>SYEV01000076.1 GCA_005800655.1 Bacteroidota bacterium | reverse complement strand
GCTTCTTCTAACAATAATAAATATTCATCCAATTCTTTTTGATTCGGGAAAGTGATCCCATACACCCTCGTCAACATTTTATTTTTTTCATCTCCTTTCCAAAACGCTCCTGCAATATTGGTTATTTTAATTGCTTTAATCGCACCCGTATTTGGGATATGCGGTCCACGACATAAATCTGTAAATGCACCTTGCGTATAAAAAGTGATTTTACCATCTTCTAATCCAGACAATAAATCTAATTTGTATTCATCATTTTTTTCTGTGAAATAAGCAATGGCTTCTGCTTTAGACATTTCCTTTCTGATATATGCATTGGCTTGCTTTGCTAATTCATTCATCTTTTTTTCAAGCAATACCACATCTTCTTCTCTAATTGTTTTATCGCCTAAATCAATATCATAATATAACCCTTTTTCAAGCGCCGGTCCTACCCAAAATTTAGCCCCAGGAAATTGCATCTCCACCGCCTCTGCTAATAAATGCGCAGAAGAATGCCAAAATGTATTTTTACCATCCGCGTCATCCCAGGTTAATAGTTTTAAAGCCGCATCCGTTTCAATAGGTCGCGTAGCATCATAAACCTCGCCATTCACAGAAGCTGCCAAAACTTTCTTAGCCAAGCCTTCACTAATCGACTTTGCAATGCCTAAAGCAGTAATCCCTTTTTCATAAGGACGAACTGCACCATCTGGAAATTGAATCTGAACCATATTTTTGTATATAATATAAGATGCCAAAGGTAACAAATGCGGTTCATATTTTATACATAGCTTTGTAATATGAGAAGCTTATTATTTTTAATGCTCGCCCTGGTCCAATTTAGCCCCTTGCATGCGCAAGATTTATCGGGTAAATGGAAAGGCTACTTTATCCCTAATAATGATCCTGAATCGCGCATCTATATTTATGAGATTGAAATAGTAGAAAATGAGAACCATGATTTAAGCGTGGTTACCTACACCAATTTATCTGGCAATTTTTCAGCAAAAGCCATTGCCACTGGTTTTTATTCCGTGAATACAAAACTGGTGAGCATTAACGAAACAAAGTTTGAGGATATCAATATTGTGGGCGATATGCAAGCTTGTTTAATGATGAATTTTTTAACCTTTACCAATAATCGTGGCAGGGGAATATTGCAAGGTACTTACATATCCAATAATGAAAAAGGCACCCGAGATTGTGGCGGTGGAAAAGTGTATTTAGAAAAAGAAGGGCTCATTAAAAAAATTGCAAACCCGGTGGTTAAAACTGTGGCTAAAAATGCGATTACAAAAAATGCGAAAACCCCTATTCCATCAACTTCTGCAAATAAAACAACTACCGCTGTAGTCGCAAAAAATCCAAGTACGCTAATTAAATCAAAAGAACCTAGCAATAATATTATATCCAAGCCCATACCAAATAGTGTTGCAAATAATGCCGTAAATACTAAACCTAAAACAAATACTTCAACGCAACAAAAATTGCCCGCACCCACCAGCAATAGTGCGCTAGTTACTGCTAAAAAAGATGACGTCACTGTGACAACTACAACATCACTAAATAATACCACCGTATTGGCAAATATGCCTGTTGCAAAAGCTGCCGAACCTATGGTTATGAATATATCCACGACTAATAAAGATGCCGAAACAAAAAAGCCAAATTATGAAGCTAAATCTGAGTCACTTACTTCAAATAACAATCCAGGTAATAACAATGACGAAACACTGCCTTGGGTATTATTAGGAAGAGAGAATAAATTAATTAAAAGAGTAATTACCTCTAGTAAAAAAATAAGCCTTGATTTGTATGATAATGGGACTATCGATAACGACACCATTATTATATATGACAACAATAAGGTAATCGCAAACTTAAAAAGGCTCAGTTACAAAGCAATTCATTTGGACCTTGAATTTACCACTGGGCAACATGATATCATCATTGTGGCCCATAATATGGGATCAATTCCTCCAAATACTGCCTTGGTAGTCCTTAATGATGCCAACACTCGGCAGGAATTTTTCATCACCACGACCAATAAAGTGAATGCGAAATTTGAATTTGTCTTTAAACCCAGCGATTAAAAGTATTAGTTTTCCTGCAAAATATAATTAGCACTAACTAACTCATTTTGAATATAATAATATGGGTTAATTGATTTTTTATTAAAAGATACCCATAACAACCCATTCTCTTCTAAATCAGCCTTTTTACCATTGGTATTAAAAATATAAACAGCTTTTTTATTATACCCAACCTCCCCTAATAAATGTAATAACTGAATACTAGCCATATTCATTGCCATATTTAACTCCTCCTGATATTGCTCTAGTACGACCCCTTGTAATTCATCTTGAAAGTTGACTAGCCCGGTTTTAAATAAATTGTTCATAGCTGTATCCTTCGTGACAAAAGAATTAGGCAAGGTATCACATCTTAAAATTAAACCCTTTGACCTTGCAAACACATACGCTGTATCATTTTTAGCCAATCCCTGAAGGATCCCCTCGTAATCTTTGATAATAATGGTACACAGATCATCCAATTGTGGATCATTGTTTGACGCAGCAAAAGTCCATAAATCCTTATGTACACCTTGCTTTTCAGGGCTATTACATGCCATTATTAAAATGCTTAAAATGAATATATAAAGCTTTCCCATAAAATATTTTCCCAAATTTATACCAATTTACATACTTCAACTAGCTAACTTTGCGGTCTGAATTGAAAAAAATATGCTAATAGGATTACAAAATGTAACATTTGAGTTTGGGGCAAGGGCAATTGTGACTGAAGCAACTTGGCATATTCAACCAGGTGAACACATTGGTTTAATTGGCTATAATGGTACGGGAAAGTCAACTCTTTTAAAATTATTGGTGGGCCAATTAACCCCTTCAAAAGGAACTGTTGAAAAAGGAAAGGACACGACCATTGGATATTTACATCAGGATTTATTAAGTTTTGATACCAGCGAATCCATCACCGAAGTGGCATTAGGTGCATTTGAAAGAGTACGTGAGTTAGAAAAAGAAGTTGAAAAATTAGGGGTTGAATTAGAAGCCAATCCCGAGGACAATGATTTATTGATAAAGTATACGGACGCTTTACACGAAATAGACTTATTAGACGGATATAATATTAACCACAAAGCGGAGGAAGTTTTACATGGCCTAGGTTTTACAACTAAGGATTTGTCTCGTCCATACTTGGAATTTAGTGGTGGTTGGAGGATGCGTGTTTTATTAGCAAAAATGATTTTACAACAACCAGATGTGTTGTTGTTAGATGAGCCTACGAATCACTTGGATTTACCAAGTATTGAATGGCTTGAAAAATATTTGATTCATTATAAAGGCAGTGTTGTTATTGTAAGTCACGATAAATATTTTTTAAATAAAATGGTGAATAAAATTGTAGAGGTTTACCAACAACAATTAAATTTTTACACCGGCGATTATGAATATTACGAAGTAGAAAAAGAACAAAGGATTGAAATTCAACAACGCGCTTTTGAGAATCAACAAGATTATATTAGACAGCAAGAAAAGTTTATTGAAAGGTTTAAAGCCAAAGCATCAAAAGCAGCGCAGGCCCAGTCTATTCAAAAGCGACTAGATAAATTAGATGTGATTGAAGACGTTAAAATTGAGAG
>SYEV01000075.1 GCA_005800655.1 Bacteroidota bacterium | reverse complement strand
GGTTATGAAGTTAAAAGCTGCTTAAATAATGGGTATTTGTACTACCCTAATGTAAGAAATCTCAAAAAAAATGCAACATTACTTTTAAAAATTAATCCTCATTTAGGGGGGCGAATAGAAGTTAGAAAAGACAGCCCTTCGTGTAAGTACCCCTTATTTCAAACAGTTTTATTTAGAGCATAATCATTTTTAATAAGGTTCATTTTCCATTCATAGGGTGTTTTATTTCCTAGTGATTCATGTGGTCTTTTAGTATTAGACTCATCTATCCATTCGTCAGTTAAAACCCTTACTTCGTTAAGATCAAAGAACAGATAAGCATCTAAAATAGCTTCACGATAAAGTCTGTTAAACCTTTCAATGTATCCATTTTGCATAGGCTTGCCTGGTTGGATAAACTGAATGTTAATTCCTTTATCTAAGCTCCATAACTCAAGATCCTTAGAAGTAAATTCAGGGCCATTATCAGTTCTAATAGATACTGGTTTTCCTCTTTGTTCAATGATTCTATCCAGCGTGCGTATTACTCTTCTAGAAGAAAGTGAAGTGTCCACTTCGATAGCTAATACTTCCCTAGAACAATCATCCATTACGTTTAGTGTTCTAAATTTTCTATTACCAACCATACTGTCACTCATAAAATCCATACTCCAACTTTGGTTAACCAAGGTCTGTTGTGCTAAGGGTTGTTTAACTCTTGCAGGTAGTCTACGCTTGCCTTTGCGCTTCCTATTTAACTTCAAGAGCTTATAAATTCTATACACGCGCTTGTGGTTCCAAAGTTTACCACCTCTACGTAAATAAGCAAAGAGCTTCCTAAATCCATAGGTTAGATGTTTAAAAGCAAGTTCTTGCAACGCTTCTATTACTTCACTATCATCCTTCTTATTCTCGTAATAGAACTGTGATCTTGGAATAGCAATTAGTTTACAAGCCCTGCTCACTGGAACACCATACTCATGCACCAGCTCCTGTGTTAGCTGCCTTTTTGTGGCAGGGCCCAGCCTTTTTTTGAGAACAAATCCTTCAGTATCTGATTGTCCATAGCAACATCAGCATACATCTTTTTTAGCCTTGAATTTTCTTCCTCAAGGTCTTTTAGCCTCCTTACATCAGAAGATTCCATACCGCCGTATTTGCTCTTCCAATTGTAAATAGTGGCTTCTGAAACAGCGTTCTCCCTTGCTAGTTCCTTGGTGGTTCTACCACCTTCCTGTTGCTTTAAAATGGAAACAATCTGGGTCTCCGTAAATCGTGTCTTTTTCATATTTGCAGTTTAAATTTAAGCTTTTTGCTCTAATTTTAAACTGTCCGATTTTTAGGGGTACTTACAATCAAGCCCATTCTTACAATACTATGATCATCTGCTATAATTACTTTTGTTTCCATTTAGGAAAATTTTGAATCAAATTAATTTAATTACTTAATAAAATTAAGGAACTTCTCTCTTGAACAATTGATAATCAAAACTTATAGAGTTAATTCTATCCAAATCATTAAGTTAAACTTAACAAAAATATTGTTAAATTAAATAATAGAACAAAATCTAGAAGATAGGTATGGCTTATCTCAGATAAATCTATAGGGTACTAATCCGCTAACTCCCCAAACTTTCCTAATTCATAATCCTGAAAAGCTTCCATGATTTGTTCACGGGTATTCATTACAAATGGGCCATGCGCAGCAATGGGTTCATTGATAGGTTCTCCACTTAAAATTAAAACAATACTTTGTTGCGTTGCTTTAATCGTAAATGATTCACCCTCATTTTTAAACAACGCTAAATGATCTAATGGCACATCCTCTGTATTATTTAAAATCACTTCCCCCCTCAATCACTAAAATGCAAGTATTATGATTGGCAGGGAAACTAAATTCAGCACTACCACCTATGCTTAATTTTGTATTCAACATATTTACAGGCGTAAAAGTAGTAGCTGCTCCTTGATGAGCTTGATAGGATCCCGCAATCACTTCAACGATACCTCCGTCTACTTTTATTTTTGGAATATGACTATTCTCTATCGCTTGGTATTTTGGGGTACTCATCTTATCCTTCGCTGGCAGGTTCACCCATAATTGTACCATTTGAAAATCGCCACCAGTTGCACAAAAACTTTCTGCATGATATTCTTTATGTAAAACGCCACTTGCTGCTGTCATCCATTGTACATCTCCTTCCTTTATTTCACCACCGCCACCAGCGCTATCATGATGTGCAACACTACCTTTATACGCAATGGTTACAGTTTCAAATCCACGATGTGGATGCACACCCACTCCTTTTGGTTTTCCAGTGGGTGGGAAATGATATCTAGATGCGTAATCTAACATAATAAAAGGATCCATTCTTTCCATGGTTAAACCATAGCCACTTGGAATAAAATTATGTACCCTAAATCCATCTCCCACAAAATGGGGTTGTTTAGGCGCTAAAACCTTTTCAACTTGTTTTGTACTAATAATGTAAAGTTTTATAAAAAAAATAACGCACAATGAATTGCACGTTATTTATATGATAATAAGATGAAGTTTACTAGAATCTTGTTAAATAACTATTCCAGAAACCTATATAAATAGATGCTTTATTTCTTAAGGTTAAATTCCCAGACTCCAAAATCAAACCTGTATTGAATTTTGCATTTCTTTTTCCTTGTCCTTCAAATTCTAAAACCGCATTCTTAATGGTAGAATCATATGGATTATAATTCACATTAATCAATAATGGCGCATAAGTATAAGTTAATGTATCTGAAATATGAACATGCGCACTATCTAAATCACCCATATTCCCTGGTGATTTGGGATAAATAATATTCAATGAATCTAAATAAGCCAAACCATTTTTATCATTAGGATCCTTAATTGTTCTGATAATGATAGTGTCTGCAAATTTTATTACTCCAGGATTGATAGAATCTTTTGCATTAAATACTAAATCAGGCATTTGTAAGGTGATGCTTCTTGACCAATTTCCAACAAATTTATCCCTTACCTCACTGGTAATAAGACGTTTGTTATATGCATAATCCAACTCATACACTACAGATTTATTACAAGCTGTAAATAAAACAACTATAATCAATCCTAAATAGGTAATAAATTTTCTCATAAATCATTTCAATTATAATGAAGCACTAAGGTAAACATTTCATTGAATTATTGTGGAATTATACTAATATATTTTTATTTTATAATATGTAATAATATATATAACAATAAGGTTAAGAAGTTGCTGTTATCTTCTCCACTACCACCAAGTCAACCAAATCAATATTCATGGGTAGTTGCCCGATTTTCACAATGGCCCTTTTCCCCTTAATATCAAGCACCTCGCCCACTTGGTAATTGTTTTTCATCTTCACTGTAGCACCCACTTCAATGGGTTTTGAAAGTTCCTTGTAATTCTTATCTACCTTCTTGGCCAATTTATTAATGACTATTTTATCATTTTTCTTAAACAGTAAATTGTATAAATTTTTAACTACTTCTTCCTTCTTTTCTGCTTTTTTCCAATCCAAGGCAATTTGCTTTAGTTTTCGCTCCATCTCCTTTAGGTAAGTGAACTTTTCCTCCGCTACCCTATTTTGCTCCTTTAATAAAGTGATTTGTTGTAAATGCTTTTCCTTATTTAGTGTTTTATTTAATTCCGCTTGTACAATATTTACCTCCTTTAATTTCTTAATTAATTCGCGTCTTTCTTTTTGAATTAATTGCAAATCCTGTTCGGTACTATTTAATAATTTATCCAACTCAAAGTGATGGCTATCCACCAATTTTCTCGCACGATTTATCAAATTCTTAGGCAACCCTATTCTTTCTGCAATAGCAAATGTGTAGGAGCTTCCTGGCTTACCAATTACCAATTGATACAATGGTTCTAACTTAACCTCATCAAACTGCATCGCACCATTGACAATACCTTTATTATGATTGGCCATTACTTTTAAGTTCAAATAATGGGTAGTCACAATACCTTGGGCATGTCGATGTGACAATTCCTCCAATATTACTTCCGCAAAAGCACCACCCAAATGTGGATCACTACCGCTTCCTAATTCATCAATAAAAAATAAGGTTTTTCCATTCGCATTTTCAATAAAATGTTTCATGTGAATCAAATGACTTGAATACGTACTTAATTCAAATGCCAAATTTTGCGTATCCCCTAATTGTATAAATAATTGTTTGTAAATACCCATTTGAGAATCTGGATGCACCGGAATTAATAAGCCACTCTGTAACATCACCTGATTAAGCCCCAATGTTTTCATCGAAACTGTTTTACCACCCGCATTAGGCCCACTGATAATAAGTATCCGTGTATTATCGTCCAATTGAATGTTAACAGGAATTGTTTTTTTACCTGATGACTTATTGTACATGTACAACAATGGATGATAAGCATCTATCAAATGCGAAGTGGCCAAGTTATTAACCATGGGCAATTGCGCATTCATGTCAATTGCCAACAAAGCTTTTGCTTTTACAAAATCAAATTGCCCAATGATTTGTAAATAGTTCATTAATAAACTTGAATAAGGCGACAACTGTGCAGTAAGTTGTCTTAATACGCGCTGCACCTCCTTCAATTCTTCCTGTTCTAAACTATATAATTCATTATTTAATTCAATGGTTTCCTCAGGTTCGATAAAAGCCGTTTTACGACTATCACTTTCCCCATGTAAAAAACCTTTTACTTGACGTTTATATTCTGAAAAAACGGCAACTACCCTTCTTCCATTACTAAAGCTTTCATCAATGTCAGCAGTATAACCTGACTTGGCTAACTTACTCACTACTTTTTCAAATATCCGCCTAAGCTCCTGTCTTTTTTTATACAACTGCATCCTTATCTTGGCCAAATCCTCCGATGCATTATCCTTCACCGAACCCCGTTCATCCACCACCACATCAATCATTTCAATGATGCACTTTTCATAATAAGTATCCCTTACTATTTCATACAAAGCAGCAAAGGCTGTTTGTCGCTCTGCATCAAACCATTTAAATACTTGTGAAGTATGATCTGCTAACTTTCTTACCAATAGCCACTGATCTCCAACCAATTGTGCACCTGGGATACCCAATAATTTCAAATCCCTTCTTATATCAATCACAAAATCAACTGGAAAATATTGACCAGCCGACTTGATGTACTTAAATTCCTGAGTTTGTTGTAAGGCCGTTTGGATATACTTTAAATGGGTATGAATCCGGATATCGTTCACCAATTCCTTACCTATTGTTGTTTGACAATAGTTTAATAAAATGTTAATTATTTTATCAAATTCTAATTGAGATAATGCATTTTCTGGATATACTTTCATGGGCGTATGAGCAGGCAAATTTACTTAAATAAACATTAACCTGCTTTAAACAATTTGGGTATATTATTTGTATTATATTTATAAAAATAAGTTTATGCAAGGCCTAAAAAAAACAAGTATTTTATTATACCTATTTATATGCTTCAATGCATGTGCCCAAAATAATACAAACAGTAAACCGAATAAGATAAATATGACAAATATTGAAACCATTACACTCGGATCTGGCTGCTTTTGGTGTACCGAAGCCTTTTTTCAACGTTTAAAAGGAGTGGTAAAAGTAACCAGTGGTTATAGTGGCGGCTTTGTTGATAACCCTACCTATGAGCAGGTTTGTGATAAAACCACCGGACATGCTGAAGTATGTCAGGTATTATTTGATACCACAAAGATAAGTTTAGACGAAATTTTATCGGTTTTTTGGAAAACGCATGACCCTACCACTTTAAACCAACAAGGAAATGACATTGGGCCACAATATCGTAGCGTTGTATTTTTTCACAACAAGCACCAGGAAGATTTGGCAAAAAAATATATCAATGAATTGAACGCCGCAAAAGCTTGGCCTAATCCCATAGTCACAACCGTTGAAGCATTCGAAAAGTTTTATGCTGCCGAAAACTATCATCAAAACTATTATAACAATAATAAAAATCAAGGATATTGCAGATATGTGATTGGTCCTAAATTGGAGAAATTTGAAAAAGTATTTGCTGATAAATTGATCAAAGAATAATATCATAATCATATCATTACTTGTTTATTAATTACGACTAATTAAAGCACCTATATGAAAAACACTTTATGCATTGTTGTACTGTCCTTTTTTTCATTGGCTTTAAAAAGTCAACCCGTATTTAATTTACAGGATACTTTAAGAGGAAGTTTAAATGAACATCGTGATTGGTTTGATATTCAACATTATGACATTACGGTCAAACCAACCTTTGAAACTAAATCCATCATTGGACAAGTAAGTTGGACAGCAAAAGTGGTAAAGACTGCAAATCACATACAAATTGATTTACAACAACCCTTAATCATTGATAGTATCATTTATATAGCCCCTAATACAAAGTCAGGTAAACCCCTTTCCTTTTCAAGAAACTTGAATGTAGCCATTGCCAACTTCAATGAAAAATTAAATGTAAATACAAATTTTAAAATAGTCATTTACTACCACGGCATTCCTGTTGAAGCTGTTCGCCCTCCTTGGGACGGTGGCTGGATTTGGAAAAAAGATGCCAATGGTAAACCCTGGATGTCTGCAGCATGTCAAGGCTTGGGAGCGTCTATTTGGTATCCTTGTAAGGATCACCAATCTGATGAACCAGACCAAGGTGCTAGTTTAACTATGATTGTTCCAGATACATTAATGGCAATAGGAAATGGCCGAATGATAAAAAAAGAAAGCAATAATCAGCTTGCTACCTATACTTGGGAAGTTAAAAATCCAATAAACAATTATAACATCATCCCCTATATCGGCGATTATATGGGTTGGAGTGAAAAGTATAGTGGCTTAAAAGGGAATTTAGATTTACACTATTGGGTATTAAAGCAAGATTCCACCAAAGCAAAAGCCCAATTTACACAAGTACCTCAAATGTTGAAAGCATTTGAATATTGGTTGGGGCCATACCCATTTTATGAGGATGGCTATCAATTAGTGCAATCACCCCATTTAGGTATGGAGCATCAATCTGCAGTCGCCTATGGGAATAAATTCGCCAATGGTTATTTAGGTCGTGATTTGTCGGGTACAGGCTGGGGTTTGAAATGGGATTTTATCATTGTACATGAAAGTGGACATGAGTGGTTTGCCAATAATATTACCACCAATGATATTGCTGACATGTGGGTGCACGAAGGATTTACAAATTATACGGAAACCTTAATGACCGAATACTATTATGGTATTGAAGCAGGTAATGATTATAACTTTGGAATTAGACGAGGTATACAAAATAACAAACCCATTATTGCACATTACGGCGTGAATGAACAAAGTGATGGGGATATGTATAATAAAGGGTCTAATCTAATTCATACCATAAGGCATTCCATGGACAATGATTCTTTGTTTCGTCAAATTCTAATTAATCTTAACAAACAATACTATCATAAAACAGTGAACAGTGTTGACATTGAAAATTATATTTCCAAATCTGCTGGTTTCAACTTTACTAAAATATTTGACCAATATTTAAGAAGCACGCAAATTCCTTCCTTTGTTTACCAGTATGATGAGAAAGAAAAAATATTGACCTACCAATGGAAAAATTGTGTTGTTGGTTTTAATTTGCCCCTAGCATTAAACTACAAAGGAAAAAAATACCAATTAAATCCCATGGATTATATTCCACAAAAGAAATTAATTACACAACCAGATTTTGATATTAAGGATTTTGTAAAACTCATCAACAGATTATATTACGTGAACACGTCCATAGAAAACTAAAAAACAATAATCGATACTCTTATTGTGGGCTAGTTCTGCCTAAACTATATAACCTTCTTTGCCAATAAGGATCAGTTAAATCACCAATCGTTACCCCTTGGCTTGTACTTGCATGTGCAAATTTATTATTGGCTAAATAAATACCCACATGGGAAATGCGGCGACGTCCTTCGGTTTTAAAAAATATTAAGTCTCCTTCCTTTAAATTATTCCATTCAATTTTTACACTTTGCTCATACTGTTCAGCTGCAGTGCGTTTTAAATTTACTTTATATATGTCACGCATTACATCCAAGGTGAAATAGGAACAATCCACCCCATTTTTGGAATTACCGCCCAAAACATAAGGTGTACCCCACCATTCATCTATTTTTTGCAGTAATGGAATGTTTTTAATTTCTTCCACCGCTATATCCATTTTCAGGGAATATTTAATTTGTAGCCAATTTGCCTTTTCTATATCAGACAAATTCACGGGCATCAATTCATAATTTTTATTAATAACCGCTGGCTTTTCAGTTTCAACAGCATTAGAGGCATTATTGATGGTAATTTTTCCAGGGGTCACCGAGATATCTTCCAAAAATTCCATGGTTCTTGGTGTTTTTTTGGTGTCGGACACTACAACTTGCTTTCCTGTTTTGATTGGAAAGGAAAGGTTTTTAAGGGTACTACAGCTAGCCAATAAAATGACGCCTCCAAATAAATGTATACCCCTATATAAATTTTGTATCCCCATAGACAGGCAAGTTAATGTTTGTAGGGGTAAAAAGGGAATTTTAGTCCGTTTTTAACGATTTATTTGTGGAAAATTAAGACAATTTATACCCCTTAATTTTACGATATTTGTACACTTACACCCATTCCAAGATGCCTACATTTTCACATTTACATGTTCATACCCAATATTCACTTTTGGATGGCGCAGCCTCCATTGAAGGTTTATATGAAAAAGCAATGGGTGATAACATGCCAGCTCTTGCCATTACGGATCATGGTAATATGTTTGGGGCATTTAAGTTTGTTAGCCAGGCATGGAAAAAAACAAAAGTCATTGGAAAAGACGCTGATGGTAAAGATATATTAGCCCCAATTGTAAAACCCATTGTTGGTTGTGAATTTTATGTGGTTAAGGATCGTCATATCAAAAACTTCACCAAGGAATTAAAGGACAATCGTTATCACCAAGTTCTATTGGCAAAAAATGCGATTGGCTATCAAAACTTAATCAAACTTACTTCTCTTGGATACATTGAAGGCATGTACAGTAAGTACCCACGTATTGATAAATCATTAATTGAAAAATACCACGAAGGATTAATCGCCACTACCTGTTGTATTGGTGCACATGTACCCCAAGCCATATTAAAAAGTGAGGAAGCCGCTGCGGAAAAAGAATTTAAATGGTGGTTGGATATTTTTGGTGAGGATTATTATATTGAAATTCAAAGACATCAAATTCCGGAACAACAAATAATCAATGACCGTCTTTTACAATTTGCAAAAAAATACAAAGTTCCAGTTATTGCAACGAATGATAGTCATTATATTAATGAAGACGATGCCAATGCACATGATATTTTACTTTGTATCAATACGGGTGAAAAACAATCCACTCCAGGATTTGATGATTTTGTGAATGATGAAATTCAAATTAAAAACAGAAGATTCAAATTTCCGAATAACGAATTTTATTTTAAAACACAGGCGCAAATGTCTGCCTTATTCAGCGACTTACCTGAATCCATTGATAATACCAATGCGATCGTTGAAAAGGTAGATGTGTTGAACTTAAAAAAAGATATTTTACTACCCGCCTTCCCTATTCCAAAGGAATTTCAAATTCACAAGGAAGCCAATATGAACCAGTGGGAACTGTTGAAACATTTGACTTGGGAAGGTGCGCATAAAAGATACCCTGAAATTACCACTGAATTACAAGAGCGACTTGATTTTGAATTATTCACTATTCGTACGATGGGTTTTGCGGGTTATTTTTTAATTGTAAGTGATTTTATACAAGCAGGTCGAAACATGGGGGTCTTTGTAGGCCCCGGCCGTGGTTCTGCTGCAGGCAGTGTGGTGGCCTATTGTATTGGCATCACCAATATTGATCCAATTAAATACCAATTACTATTTGAGCGTTTCTTAAATCCAGATCGTAAGAGCATGCCCGATATAGATACGGACTTTGACGATGAAGGTCGTCAAAAAGTAATTGACTATGTGGTTGATAAATATGGCAAGGAACAGGTGGCACAAATTGTTACTTATGGTACCATGGCTGCCAAAAGCAGTATTAAAGATGTTGCTCGTGTGATGGATTTACCCTTATCTGAAAGTAATTTATTAGCCAAATTAGTTCCTGATAAACCAGGTACTGAATTAAATAGATGTTTACACGCACCACTGACTGTGAAGGAAGGTGAAAAATCATTAGCAGAAAGAGAAGGCTATCAACCAGAAGATATTGACAATGTAAAAAAGTTAAGAGAAATTTACAAAGGGAATGATTTACGTGCAGCCGTTTTACATGAAGCAGAAAGATTAGAAGGCTCTATCCGAAATACAGGAATTCACGCAGCAGGTATCATCATTGCGCCTAGCGATTTAACTGAAATCATGCCAGTGGCTACTGCCAAAGATTCTACATTATGGGTTACCCAAATTGAAGGAAGTGTGATTGAAGAAGCAGGTGTTTTAAAAATGGACTTCTTGGGTTTAAAGACCCTCTCCATTTTAAAAACCACTTTGGAATTAATTAAACAAAATCACGGGATTATCATTGATTTGGATTTGATTCCTTTGGACGATGCAAAAACTTTTAATTTATACCAACGCGGCGAAACCAATGCTACTTTCCAGTTTGAAAGTGTGGGCATGCAAAAACATTTACGTGATTTAAAACCGGATAAATTTGCCGATTTAATTGCGATGAATGCCTTGTACCGCCCAGGCCCGATGGCATATATTCCTAATTTCATTGAACGTAAACACGGGCGAGAATTAATCAAGTATGATTTGCCTGTGATGGAAGAAATATTAGCGGATACTTATGGTATTACTGTTTATCAGGAACAGGTAATGTTACTCAGTCAAAAAATTGCCAACTTTACAAAAGGCGATGCCGATGTACTGAGAAAAGCTATGGGTAAAAAGCAAAAATCGGTATTGGATAAAATGAAAGCGCAGTTTGTGGCGGGCGCTGTAAAAAATGGACATCCTGAAAATGTTTTAGAAAAAGTTTGGACGGATTGGGAAGCATTTGCCCAATATGCATTTAATAAATCACACTCTACCTGCTATGCCTATTTAGCGTATCAAACGGCTTATTTAAAAGCACACTATCCTGGTGAATATATGTCAGCCGTATTAAACCATGCGGGTAGTATTGATAAAATTACATTCTTCATGGAAGAATGTAAAAGAATGACGATAAAAGTATTGGGTCCTGATATCAATGAATCCCTCAATGGTTTTTCAGTTAATAAAAATGGTGAAATTAGATTTGGCTTAGGTGGATTAAAGGGTGTGGGTGAAGCCGCAATCGAAACCATCATTACCGAAAGAAATAAAGCAGGTCATTTTAAAGATATGGTTGATTTTATAAAACGCGTATTATCTCGATCTGTCAATAAAAAGTCATTAGAAAGTTTGGCCTATTCTGGAACTTTTGATTGTTTCCCTGAATACCACCGAGCACAATTTTTTCATGTCGCTGATGGTGATAGAACAAACGGTCTCGAAAAATTAATCAATTACGCACAAGCCCTACAAAACATAAATGCGGGTACGACCAATACGCTATTTGGCGATTTACCTTCAGCTATGCAAGTGCCTGTTCCTAAAATACCGGTATGTGAGGAATGGACTTTAACTGAAAAACTGGATCACGAAAAGGACATCACTGGTATGTTTATGAGTGGGCACCCTTTGGATCATTTTAGTTTTGAAATGCGACATTATCAATTTTCACCCATTAATGATTTTAATGAAGTAAGGGATACATTGTCAGTGAATTTAAATCAGTTAGGCCGAAACTTTAAACTTGCTGGTTTGGTGACAGAGGTACAACATCGAATGACTAAAACAGGCAAAAACTTTGGCTCCTTTGTCATTGAAGATTTTACGGGAAAAACAGATTTTATTTTATGGAGCGAGGATTATATCAAGTTTCAAAATTACCTAGAAGTAGGACAAAAGATATTTTTAACTGGGAGTTTTCGAAACAGATACAATCAACCCAATGCCTTTGAGTTTAAAATTACTAATATGTCCTTATTGGAAACTGTGAAGCAAAACCAAACAAGGTCCATTGAAATAAGCATGCACCCTTCCAAGCTTGACCAAGAAATGTTAGCCTTTGTTGAAAAGAATTTAAAACAGAACCCAGGCCGAGCTTCCTTAAAATTCAACTTCGTTGAACCCAAGGAGCAACTGGTTGCTAGTGTACGCACCTATGAAAAGGGATTTTTGATGAATGATGATATGGTTTCCTTTCTGGACAAGCATCCCGACTTATCAGTATTAGTGAACCTGGTTTAAGCAACTGCCTTAACAGGTAATTACATGACGCCCTGTCGGTAAAATTTGTCCCCAATATTTTTTTATAAAGTGGAAAAGTCAAATGGGCAGTTATTAAATATTGGAACTATTTTTGAAGAAGTATAATAAACAACCCAATAAATATATATAATTATGGCATTAGAATTTACAGATGCAAATTTTCAGAAAGACGTCATGGAAAGTGATAAACTTACAGTCATTGATTTTTGGGCAGAATGGTGTGGTCCTTGTCGTGCCATTGGGCCAGTTATTGAAGAATTAGCAGTGCAATATGAAGGAAAAGTAAATATCGGAAAAGTGAATGTGGATGTCAATCCTAACTTAAGTATGAACTTTGGTATTACTTCCATTCCAGCTATCTTATTTGTTAAAGGCGGTGAAGTAGTTGACAAGCAAATTGGTGCAGTACCAAAAGCAGTTTTAGACAAAAAAATTCAAGCGCATTTATAATTTAATTAATGTTGACCAATGGTATTCATTTTTAATCCCATCCTGGACACTCGGGATGGGATTTTTGTTTATCTTAGGATTCTAAAATCACTCTATGGAACGATTTCAAGGCATTATAGGGATCATTGTTATTATTATCATTGCCTATCTGTTTTCTAATAACAAAAGTAAAATCAATTATCGATTGGTGATGAGTGGCTTATTGTTACAGTTTACCATTGGGGTTTTAATCTTAAAAATTCCAGCAGTCACTCACTTTTTCCAAATCATTGGAAGAGGTATGGGTAAAATTGAACAATTTGCACGCGCAGGTGCCGCTTTCGTTTATAGTGGTGTTGCGGCAACTACCCCATCGGGCGTTGCTGATTTTGCCAATAGTGGTTTTGTTTTCGCGTTTAATGTTACAGCTACAATAATATTAGTTTGTGTTTTAGTTGCTTTGTTTTATCATTTTGGTATCATGCAACGTATAGTGGCTATTGTTGCAAAGGCAATGAACTTTATTATGCGTGTTAGTGGTGCTGAAGCTTTAAGTAATGTGGCTAGTGCTTTTGTAGGTCAAGTGGAAGCACAAATTATGATTCGCCCTTACTTGGCTACGATGACAAAAAGCGAAATATTAGCTAGTATGAGTGGAAGTTTGGCTTGTATTGCTGGTGGAATTTTGATTGTGTATGCAAATATGGGTGCCCAAGCTGGCATGGATTTAGCCCCTAAATTAATCACAGCAAGTTTAATGGCAGCTCCAGGTGCATTAGTAATTGCTAAAATTGTTTTCCCTGAAACTGAGGAATCTCAAACCATGGGAAGTGTAAAATTGGAAGTGAAAAGTCAATACAGCAATACGATTGATGCTATTACGCATGGCGCTGGAGATGGATTTAAACTAGCGATGAATGTAATTGCTATGTTGATTGGTTTTATTGCTTTAATTGCAATGATTGATTGGATCATGTTAAGTGTTGGCCATTTGTTTAACCCAAACTTACACCTGAGTTTAAATTTTGTATTTGGCAAACTATTTTATCCAATGGCTTGGGCCATGGGTATTCCATCGGTTGATATTCAAAATGCAGCTACTTTGTTAGGACAAAAATTAACTATTAACGAATTCGTTGCCTTTAAAAGTTTAACTAGCAAAGCAGTGCCTATCCTTACTGAAAAAGGTTTATTAATTGTAAGTATTGCCATATGTGGTTTTGCGAATTTTAGTAGTGTGGGTATGCTAATTGGTGGTATTGGTGAATTAGCGCCTAACAGAAGAAAGGACTTAGCTGAATTAGGTTTAAAAGCCCTTTTATGCGGAACTTTAGCGTCCTACTTGTCCGCGAGTATGGCAGGCTTATTAATGTAATTATGATTTGTATTAGTTGCAAAATTGGACAGTATTGTGACTATAATTCTTAACTTTGTATCCTAAAATAGTGGGCAATGCAAACGGAGCATATACAAGTGATTATAAATTCGGAAACTGATCATCAATTACAAAATATTGGGAATAAAGTGATTCATAATGAACGCCTTTCATTTAACGAAGGTGTTTATTTATTTGAGAAAGCATCATTACCCTATGTTGGCGCATTGGCCAACTGGAAAAGAGAATCTTTACACGGGAACAAAACCTATTTTAATAAAAATTTTCATATTGAACCGACCAATGTTTGCGTGTTCTCCTGCAAGTTTTGTTCTTACTCAAAATTATATGCGCATAAGGAAGAAGGCTGGGAATTAACCATTGATCAAATGATGGACATAGTTAAATCATATGATGGCAAACCTGTCACTGAAGTTCATATTGTGGGTGGCGTGCATCCTAAATTAACTTTGGAATTTTTCTTGGAATTGATGCGCACCATTAAAGCACATCGTCCTGAATTACATATCAAAGCATTCACACCAGTGGAATTGGAGTATATGTTTCGTAAAGCAAAAGTTTCCACGGAAGAAGGTATGAAACTAGCGCATGAAGCAGGATTGGATTCATTACCTGGTGGCGGCGCTGAAATTTTTCATCCTGATATTAGAACGGTTATTTGCGCAGATAAAGCAACGGCGGATGAGTGGTTGCATATTCATAAAACAGCACATAATTTAGGAATGCATAGCAATGCCACTTTATTATATGGACATATTGAAAAATATGAGCATCGCATTGATCATATGGAACGCCTGCGTCAACTTCAGGATGAAACCAAAGGGTTCAATACTTTTATTCCATTGAAATTTAGAAACAAGGACAACGATATGCATGATGTTCCTGAATCTACTTTAGCCAATGATTTAAAGATGTATGCAATATCTCGATTATACTTGGATAATTTCCCACATGTTAAAGCCTATTGGCCAATGCTAGGTCGTGAAACTGCACAACTTACATTAAGCTATGGGGTAAATGATATTGATGGCACCATTGATGATACCACTAAAATATATTCAATGGCCGGTAGTGAGGAACAAACACCTGTAATGACCACAGAACAATTAGTGGGATTAATCAAGCAGGCCAAACGACAACCCATTGAAAGAGGTACTTTATACAATGTGATTCAAGATTATTCTAATTACGAATTCGCCGAAAACGAAATCTAAGATGGTTAAAAAAGTATTTCATCTGGGTTTACTTTTTTTCTTTTTAAATTGCGCTTACATGCAAGCGCAATTTAATAATGCATCTAATGATTCATTGTTGGTTGATTTTATGAAACAAAACCCAAATTACTTTGCCTCCTTATTAGCTGATCCAGGACAGTACCGCATTCAAATTTTATATACACAAATTAATAGAGATAAAAATAATACACCTCATTTTAAGGAATATAGTTATCGCTTAAACTCGAATGAGTATTTTTACCCAGCAAGTACTGTTAAATTTCCTTTATCCGTATTAGCCCTTGAAAAATTAAATAATTTAAAAGTAAAAGGATTAACCAAATCAACCACTGCAATTTATGATAGTGTAACTGCCAGACAGGAAACCATCTATAATAATCCTTATGCGATTGATGGTCGCCAAACTATTGAACAAGCCATCAAAGAAGTTTTAGTAGTCAGTGATAATAGTGCTGCAAATAGGTTGTACGAATTTTTAGGTCAAGAATACATTCACTCCCAATTAGCCAATAGAGGTTATCCCGAAGTATATATTAGAAACCGACTTGAACTTGGTCGCACCCCACTAGAAAACAGACAAACTCAAACCGTTCAATTTTATGACGCCAACAATAAATTAATATATACCCAGCCAGCGCAAAATAATACTAGCAAACTACCCTACTATAATGTTTTGATTGGTAATGGCTATTTAAATGGTCAAGATTCCTTAATTAATGCACCGCTTAATTTCTCAGAAAAAAACAGAATTAGCTTAAGTGATTTACACCACATTATGCAATCGGTCATCTTCCCAGATCAAATGCCCAAAAAGCAACGATTTAACTTAAGCAGTGATGATCGTAATTTTTTATTGCAATGGATGCATTCCACCCCAACGGAATCAACTTTCCCAACCTATGATAGTTCGGAGTATTATCCGGCTTATGCAAAATTTATCATGTTGGGTTCAGAAAGAGGCACAATTCCTTCGAATATAAAAATATTTAGTAAAGCAGGTGACGCTTATGGATTTTTATTGGACAACACCTATATCATTGACACAGCTGCTAGAGTGGAATTCATGCTGAGTGCGGTTATCTATGTAAACTCCGACGGTATTTTGAATGACAATAATTATGATTACAGAACAATTGGGCTTCCATTTATGAAAAACTTAGGTAATACCATTTACCAATATGAGCTTAGCCGAAAAAGAGCATACAGACCAAATTTTGACAATATCATTGGCCCTGCAAAATAGATATTAACACCCACTGAATAATTTAATTCAATAACAAGTACAAAACTGACAATCGTTTGCGATTTATTTGCGAAATTTGTTAAATCAAATAATATATTATGATTTTATCCTCCTTATTAGACAGATTTAGTGAACCTGAAACTTTAAAAATGGCCAAATTAGGCCGTGAATTAAGAGCGCAAGGTATTGATGTCATTGACTTAAGCTTAGGTGAACCCGACTTTGATACACCACAACATATCAAAGATGCAGCAATCAAAGCAATCAATGATAACTGGAGTCATTATACCCCAGTCGCTGGATTTGCTGATTTAAGAGAAGCAGTTTGCAGTAAATTAAAAAGAGACAACAACTTAGATTATAAGCCTGAAAATATTGTGACTTCAACTGGTGCTAAACAAAGTTTGGCAAATGCTATTTTAGCCTTGGTGGATGAAGGAGATGAAGTAATCATTCCAACCCCTTATTGGGTTACTTACTCTGAATTAGTTAAAATTGCCCGTGGCAAAGTGGTTGAAATCAGAAGTACAGTGGAAGATGGATTTAAAGTAAGCCCAGCACAAGTGGAAGCGGCAATTACGCCCAATACCAAAGTTTTTATGTTTTCCTCCCCTTGTAATCCATCAGGAGCTGTTTACAGTAAAGATGAATTAGAAGCTTTGGCCAATTTATTTAAGAAATATCCAGGAATTACTATTTTATCTGACGAAATTTATGAATACATCAACTTTGTAGGAAAGAACGAAAGTATTGCACAATTTGATTTTATCAAAGATCAAGTAGTGGTAATTAATGGTTTAAGTAAAGGATTTGCCATGACCGGTTGGCGCTTAGGTTATACCGCATCAAATGTTGCGATTGCCAAAGGGATGGAAAAACTACAAGGTCAATTTACTTCAGGTACTTGTTCAATTACACAAAAGGCGGCGGTGACTGCATTGGTAGGTGATTTAAAACCTTCCATTGAAATGGCCGAAGAGTTTACAAGAAGACGTGAAAAAACGTTGGCCTTAGTGAATAATATTCCTGGTTTCAAATGTTTTGCACCACAAGGAGCATTTTATGTTTTCCCTGATGTTAGCTTCTATTATGGAAAGTCAGATGGTACACAAACCATTACTAATGCACCTGACTTTAGCATGTATTTATTAAACACAGCAAATGTTTCCTCCGTAATGGGTGACGCTTTTGGAGAACCTAATTGTGTTCGTTTTTCATTTGCGAATAGCATGCCAAATATTGAAAAAGCATGGGCAAGAATTGCAGATGCATTAGCAAAATTGAAATAAGCACAAATATTGGTACTTGATAAGTACGATTTATTTTAAATATATTAATTTTAGAAG
>SYEV01000074.1 GCA_005800655.1 Bacteroidota bacterium | reverse complement strand
TCATCTGGGCCTACTGCTCTTCTTTCAAAATTGTATGCTTCCAATGGTGTATTAGAAGACATTGCTGCGTATGAATTAACTGGGATCATTTTTTTTATTTAATGGTTATTAAAATTTGCTAGAAATACTTATACCGTAGGTAGCAGGATCACCTAAATGAACTGCACCAAAATCATAGGCGTAGGATATATATTTTTGGTTCAATATATTCTTTGACCATAAAACAATACTTACTTTGTTTTTATTAACTCCCATACTGAAATTATTAATACAATAAGGGCTTTGTTTTATTTCATTACTACTATCAAAATAAGTATTTCCAATAAACTTAGTTTCACTTCTTATAAACCCACTCACTTTTTCATTGATAGTTTTACTGTATTGTATTGCAAGTGCGTTTGAATTATCTGGCGTAAATAAAGGACGTTTACCAGTTGCTTCAATTATCGCATTGGTGATGCCTCCATTATATTGTATCATGATACCTTTTGCAGGTGTGTACATAATTTCAGCTTCTATACCTTTACTATTTAAGACACCTGAATTTTTTATGATGGTAATAGCATCAGGTAAAACAAGTGTGGGTACTTGAGCATCCTTGATATTTATATAGAATAAAGAGATGTTTAATTTTAAAGTGTTGTTTAACCAAGTATTTTTAATTCCTGCTTCAAAATTATTGCTATGCTCAGGAAGGTATCCTATTAATGGCGGTTGAGAAGGGTTGGATCCTAGTGGGCTTAATCCACCAGTGCGATATCCTTTACTATACATTGCATATATTATAGAAGTGGCATTTAAATTATAATCCAATGAAATTTTTGGTGACAACGCATTAAAGTTGATGCTTGCATTGGTGTCAGCTACAATTTGGTAAAATTCAGGGGAGGGGTCATGCTGGTAATAGCCCGCCACTGTTTGATCTTGTTGCTCGTAATCATTTCTTAATCCAAAAGTTATATTTAGTTGACTAGTTAACGCATAGGTGGCTTGTCCAAAAAAAGCAATACCCTTTTTGGTTGTACTGGTACTGTTCATTAATGTAAACAAAGAATCGCCAATCATCATTAAATTAGCATCTTTGCCAAAACGTGTTCCTTGTTTTACAGGCGCATCTTGATAAAAAAGATAAGCCCCAGCAGTCCAGTTAAAACGATTCGTAGTAATTGGAGAAGAACTCCATTTGAATTCTTGTGTATACGCTTTGATATTGTTCCAGGTTTTTCCATAATTATTTACAACACTAATAGCATCAATAGGTGAAAAATCGCCATCGATAGGTAAATCATAGTATCTGTAATTTTTTTGGTATGCGGTAATACTACTAAAATTAACTTTTCGACCGGTATGTTGAATGGCTAAAGAAGTATTCAGCGTATTATCCATCATGGTTGTAATGCCATTTTGATTTAATCTGAATGGATTGCTGAAGGCTTCTTCTACTCCAAAAACTAATGGGAAAGCGCCTTTATTTTCACTACTATAATGTTTCACATTTAAAGTAGCCTGCCAATGACCTGTAGCAATATATTTTACAAAGTAATTACCACCGAATGCATATTGTTTGTCATAACTACTTTTATTGAAATCATTGGTGTAAAATCCATTGCGGTCATTATAAAGCAATGCTGCACCAAAAAATAATTTATCTTTTATAATGGGCGATTTAAAATTTGCATTATATCTGCGAATGCCATAATTACCTACATTCACTTCGGCGCTACCTGTAACTTTATTGCTTGGCTGCTTGGTAATAATATTAATTACCCCTCCCATTGCGTTTCGGCCATACAAACTTCCTTGTGGGCCACGTAAAACTTCGATACGTTCAATGTCGTTCAATGCAGGTATATAAGTATCTAAATTAAATTGATTCACTCCATCGATATAGGTAGCTACTGCTGGATCGTAAGAAGTAGTGGTAATACCTCTAATGGATACTACATCACGATTATCACCCGGATCGGCACTATATAAATTGGGTACAAATCCACTGATGTCTTTATTATTCCAAAATCTAAATTTTTCTATTTGCGCACTATTAAATGCCGTGATACTGAAAGGTACTTTTTGTAATAGTTCTTCTTTTTTTTGCGCAGTGATAATGACATCCTCTAATTGAACTAATGCATCTGCTAATTTAATTGTTTGAATTTCATTCAAGTTTGACTTAGCTGAAATCGTAATTGAATTTAAGCTTGTCGCATAACCTAAAGATGAAATTGCTATTTCATACTTTCCTTCTGGGATATTATTAAATGTAACATGCCCAATGCTATCACTTATATCTTTAAATGAGGTATTGAGTAAACTAACCGTTGCGCCAATAACTGGTTTTCCAGAAAGAGAAGTGACTTTGACTTTAAAATTACTTTGACTAATTGCAACAATACTTACAAAAGAAAATAATAAAATAAGAATAGAAATTTTTTGGAAAGCAGTTTGGGGGCTTTTTGTTTCAAGCATTAATATGAATTTAGGGTGTAAAGGTAGTTTCTATTGATAAATTTTGCGGCGCATTTGCCAATTAATTGTGCTTTTTAGATATATCGTTTTGGTTTGTTTAATAAGCTTCAAATATCTAATAAATGTATTATACAATAACCAATAAGGCAAGGGGGTCAATGCTAATTTCAAGCGTCGCATGATCAGTCAAAAGCGCTTCTCCATCAATATGTAAGGGTTCCTTTTCCTTATATTGAATGGTGATAGATTTTATAGATTGTATATTTACTTTAGTTGATTGGTGAATTTTTTTACTAAATAGTTGCATCACTAATAAGCCAGCATTTAAAATAGAGATGGGTTTAATTTTGACCATCTCTAAGTGGGCATCTTGCAAGTCTGAAAAAGGAGATATGTAAGCATTACTTCCAAATTGGCTAGCATTTGCAAAGGTGAGCGAATATACTTTTTGCATTGGACCATGATTGATGCTAATTTCAATAGGTTGATACATTGTTAAAGCCGACAAAGTGGCCTTGATATAATTGAAAAAGCCGCGCTTATTACTTTTTGCAAATAGCTGAGCCACTTTTGCATCAAATCCAATTCCTGCGGTGCAAAAAAACATTTTATTATTTAGTAAGCCAACATCAATTCCTATTTCATGACCATTGATTGCCGTATCAAGTGCGGCCTCAAATTGTATTGGAATATTTAAGTGCCTGGCTAAACCATTCCCGGAGCCAATTGGTATAATTCCTAAGGGAATGGTTGTTTCAGTTAAAACAGAGGCCACTTCATTTACAGTGCCATCACCACCAACCGCTATTATCCTGCTTGCGTTATCTTCAATCGCTTTTTTTGTAAAATAGGTCGCCTCCAAAGGCTTGGTAGTTTCCCATACTTTGCTATTTGGAACTGCGTGTAATTCTTTTAAATTATTCGCCTTACGCGCTGCGTTATTATTGCCTGCGTTGGGGTTATATATAAAATGTAACATGGACTGTAAAATTATTTAATATAATGGATAATTGGTCCTTTTATTTGAGAAATTCAGCCCATTTTACTAATTAATGATGTAAGTCATTAAATTTCCTTTATCGTAAAAATTACTATCTTAGGGCATTGAAAAAGTGATCACTAAATTATATTCACCTTTTTAATAACACGAAAAGGAAGGGCAACTTTATAAAAATTGGGCGTCATCATTTTTTTAGGGTGTTCGTACATCATCCTGACCAAGGTGTCCATTATTAAACCAAGCATTTCATTTATTTATGCGTATTTTTTTTATTTTCTTTTTTATAATAAATT
>SYEV01000073.1 GCA_005800655.1 Bacteroidota bacterium | reverse complement strand
TTCCGCGCCTAAAGATTTGTCCATGTAAGGATTCAAATAATGTGCCTTCTGCAATATTTGCAACCAGTGCTACGCCCACTTTTTTTACTTCATTATACTTTCTCAAAACCAATAAAAGTTTGGTTTCACCATTCGCTGTGGCTGCAGGATTTAATAAGGTTTTACTTAATGCCTTTTTGATATCATCAGGAAATATCCCTTGTTGTATAAATTGCGCCAACAAATGTCCGTAAATACTTTTCCATTCTTTACCATGTGCATCTATCCTATTTCTATATTGTTCATAACATAACAGATGGGCCAATTCATGGAGTAAAGTGATTAGAAATTCATACTTATTTAGATTTCCATTGACTGAAATTTTATGATTGGCGCCTTGGAAAGCATGTCGGTAATCACCTAATACAGACTTCCTTGCTTTGGTCACTGTTAAATGAACTTTGTATTGATTTATTAAGGCAACAACAGGTTCAAATGCACCATCTGGCAAGTAGGCATTGAGCGCGTTTAGAGGATGTTCAACTTTTACCAAGAAAAATATTTAATGCGTTTGAAAAACTAATTCTTTTTTGTTGCCCAACGAATTTCAAGCCATGAATACAACAAATAAATTCCCATGCAAACAGATAAAGTGGGAATACCCACCTTTGTTTCTTGCGTTTTAGCATATATTAATGCAGCAATTGCAAATACGCCCAATTTTAAAAGTGTCCCTAACATTACAGAACGAATCATTGCATTCGGATTATTCTTATCCATTTTTAAAAAACGTACGTACCCATAAATTGCCATGAAAAATAACATAGTATTTACCACAACGATAAAGTAGTAATTAAAATACAGGACATTTTCCATGAATAATAAACACATCGTATTTATCAGTGCGAAAAGAGAAAGTATGGGAATTATTTTTTTTATAAACATGCTATTTATTTTGTTTCTTTTATGATTCTGTATAAGGTGAAAAAAATAAAGGCAAATGGCAATATCCAAATCAACATTGGTTTCAAACCCCAATAGGCATCTCCCTTTTTACCAATGTATAATAACAGCAATAATCCGGCAATCAATTGCGACCCTAAACCAGCATAATTAGCCCAAACAGTGACTGGCTTATTTTTTTTATTTTGGTTCGTATTCACAAAAATAATTAATCATTTGAAAGTATACTTTCGGGTAATTTCAATGGAATTGTATCTAATTGCTTTGCATTTCCTTCCGATAGCACTTTTTTTATTCCTTCTAAATATTGTTCCTTGTAGTGTAGAGTTTGCTCTAGAGAATCAGTCCTTATTTTTAATAATTGAAGTGCGGTTTGACTCTCTTTGGTGCCGTACCCTGGAATATAATACTTGAGTGGGGTAAATGCAATTAATGCAATGGTTAAGCCTACTAACAATATAAAACTCACACTAAAGCCAATATAAACGGAAGTCCTGGACAGTCTGAATGCAACTACCTCATCATAAGTATCATCGTTCATGATCACCAAACGATAGGTATTACTAGTCCGTTTAAAAGTGTTATTATCGTCTAAAATTGCCATATTAAAAGTTGCAACCTAAAGATACAAAATAAACAGAATTAATTGTATTTTTAGTCGTTATTCGTCCTACCATGAAATTGTTGCAGTTCCCATTAAAATATTGGCCTTATCGACTCCTTGTGCTAGGCTGTATTTTTATTCTACATAATAGTATAATTGCGCAGGATTCTTCGAAATCAATACTAGATATCAATAATTCTAAGTTGATTAAAAAAGTAAACAGTGTATTAGACAGCAATCAAAAAAAAATAAACAACTTTATTTTTAAAAAAATTGATAATGCTAAAGCAAAATTAGACAGTGCCACACGCAAATTTATACCCTACGAAGAAGAGCGACCACTCCCCTATGAAATTCTTACAAAGAAAAAATATACACTCGGCCGCCGAGCTTATCAAAATACAGTTTCAAAATTTAATTATATATTCCACGCAAATGAGGAATTAACTGAAATTATTAAAGATGCACGCGCCTATTTAGAGGAGGATTACAACACTTTAATTACATTTTATGATTATGACCTAGCCAATACTTCTAAAAAAGATATAGACTCCATTATTTACAGGTGCAATGCCAATGTGGTTTTACATGATTTAAGGAGCAATTGGGTGGACGACGCCTATTTGTTATTAGCCAAAGCCTACTTATTTCATAAAAACTTTGACACCGCAGGTAGTTTACTCCAATACATCAACTATGCTTTTGATACAAAGGAAGCAGGAATGGATATACCCATTGGAAGTAATTTAAGAAATACCAAAGGCCAATTCAGTATCGCCACTAAAGAAGATAATAAATTTTATGAAAATAGAAATATCAGAAATGAAAGTATGCTTTGGCAGGCAAGAAACTATTTTGAAATAAATTCACTGAATGAGGGCTTAAGTTTATTGCAGTTGTTAAAAACGGATGCATTTTTCCCTAAAAGATTACACCCCTTTTTATTTGAACAATTAGCCTATGGTTATTATCAAAGTGAAATTTATGATAGCGCCGCTACTTATTTAACAAAGGGTTTATCCAATGCCCCTGATAAGTTTTCCAAAACAAGATGGTATTATCTCATTGCACAATTATGGGAAAAATCAGATAATCTGGCCAATGCCTATTCTTGGTATAAAAAAGCACACAGTGATGCATTAAATCCATTAATCAGTGTATATGCAAAAATCAATTTAATAAAAATCGATTTTAAGCAGGCAAAAACACCCTGGCTTGAATTAGCCAATTCCTTACAACAAATGTCAAAAAGGGAAAAATACAAACCTTATACCGATATTATATATTTCGAAATGGCAAAATTAGCGATTCAGAATAAAGATATAGCAAGAGCAAATGAATGGCTATTTGTATCCATCAAAAAGAATGAAAATGGTTTAACGCAAAAACAAAAAGCCTTTGAGTTGTTAGCAGACATCAATTACAAATCAAGCAATTATGCAGTTGCTACATTGGCCTATGATAGTTTAACCTTAATATTAAAAACCAATCCTGATTTTGAAAAAATTGCGCTACGTAAAAAATGGCTGCCATTAATACTTAAAAACGATATTACAATCCAACAACAAGATACGCTTCAATATATTTACACCCTTGCAGAAAATTTGCAGAAGGCCTATTTACAAAAATGGGAAGTAGATGAAAAAAATAAAACCGAAAAATTAAGCATCTTATTTGTTGATGAAATTAAACAAGCTGCATTAGCAAACGAGTCGTTAACCAAACAGGGGAACAATAACAATTTTGGCAACAATGGCTTTGGAAATAATTATGCTAGCAATAATGGGGATAATAATGGCTTTAGTAACACTTCCAATAATTACGGTAATAATAGCACAGGGTATAGTAATTCGAATAACCAATCTCAAGGCGTAACTGGTATAAGTGATTTTTATTTTGAAAATAAAAATACTGTTGAAATTGGAAAACAAAACTTTGTGCAAAAATGGGGTAACAGACCAAATGTTGATCAATGGCGAAGAAAAACAAGTAGCACTATTGTATATAAGTCAACCAATCCAGCGGATGCTACGCAATCAAGGTATACAACAGATAGCACTAGCAAAACTTTTACATCCATTTCGACCACTGAAATTACCAAGGAAAAAACAACCACTCTCCAACTCATTAGTAGCAAAGAAGATCTGACTAAATCAACCGTGGATTTAAATAAAAGCTGCTTTGAAAATGCACAAATATTTTTATTTCAACTGAATGATTTTGAAAAAGCCCTACCCTTATATCAGAAAGTAATTAATTTAAATATGGATGATGTTATTACTGAACGTTGCTTACTGGATTTAGCAAGTGAATACATTCACCAAGGGAACCGAACTACTTCAGACAGCCTCATTGCTATTGTAGAAGCAAAATTTCCAAAAGGAGTTTATATAACGAAGAAGACAAACATCGAAAATAAAAAGTCGCTAGAAAAACAAGTAGAGGCAGATTATAAAGAAGCCTATTTTTTAGCACAAATTGGGAATTGGACAACCTTATCTAATAAAGCAAACCAGTTGGATGCACAACTTAAAAAAACAAAGTGGTTTGCCCCCTATCAATTTTTAAAGGTTAAAATGTACGCGCAACAACGAATGGACAGCTTAGCATTTGTGTTATTGGATTCTATTATATTCCTGCACCAAAATGAAAGTATAAGAGATCGTGCAAAAAATATTATCGAAGAACTTAAAAAAAGGAAAGAGACTGAGTTGTATTTATCAAAACTGAATGCTGACAGCTTGAAATCAATGGTAACGACTACAATCCCAATGATCGAAAATTTAAAGCAGGCTTCTCAAAATAAATCACTAGCCATTAGTCCAAGAATGGATTCCACCAATAAAGATGCCATGGATGCTGGTTTGTATTTTACCAAGGACACCTTAGAGCCCCATTATGTAGCGCTACTTACGAATAATATAAAGGAAATTCTGGTGAAGGAAATGGTCACCGCCATCGGCTACCTCAATAAAGAGGATTTCAAAAAACAAAATTTAGATGTAACTTACCTTGAATTTGAACCCAATGTTTTTGTTGTTTGGATTGGCCCTTTTGAGAATTTAAATAGCAGTAATGCTTATTTAAATAAAATTAAAGGACGACTAAGCACTGAAATAATTTCGTTTGTACAAAGTAAACAGTATGAATTATACATTTTAGGAAAGTCTAATATTTTGCAAATAAAAAATAGCGACGATCTTAAAAAATATAAAGGCTTTATGAACAATAATATTTATAAACAATAAAGGATTATAAGTGAACCCAATTAACCAACATAAAGAAAAAAAACCTAAAAATTGGGTACGCCTATTTTGGAAATACTACTTTATAACTGCAGGTGTCATTTTAATGTTTTTATTGATGCTTAATTTTGGTTGGATTGGAGATATGCCCGACTTGGATGATATTGAAAACCCCACTGCTTCGCTAGCAAGCCAAGTGTATGCCCAGGATGGCACACCCATGGGTAAGTACTATTTAGAGGATCGCATTAGTGTTAAGTATCGTGATATTAGTCCCTTTTTAATACAAGCTTTAGTAGCTACCGAGGATAAACGATTTTATGATCACTATGGCATTGACGGGGAAGGTTTATTACGTGCCGTGGCCTTTTTAGGAAGTAAAGGCGGCGCATCTACCATTAGTATGCAAACCGCTAAAAATTTATTTACCAATAACTGGGGTACTAAAAATAAATTACTACGTGTCATACAAAAAATTAAGGAAAGTATCATTGCCATTAAACTAGAACGAAACTTTACCAAGCAAGAAATTTTAACCTTATACTTAAATACCGTTCCTTTTAGTGATAATTTGTTTGGTGTAAGTAACGCATCTCGCACCTTTTTTCAAAAGGAACCAGACCGTTTAAGCGTTGAAGAAGCAGCATTATTAATTGGTATGATTAATGCACCTACGAAATACAACCCTAATCGCAACCCTAAACTCGCATTGGAAAGACGCAATTTGGTGATCAATCGAATGGCAGAACAAAAGTTCATTAGTGATGACCAAGCAGCGCAGTACAAAGAATTACCGATTGTAACGAACTATCGAAAATTAGATGAGAATAATGGATTAGGCCCCTATTTTAGAATGACCCTTGGCGAGTACATGAAAAAATGGTGCAAAGAACATAAGAAAAACAATGGCGATCCTTATAACTTATATCGTGATGGATTAAAAATTTATACCACGATTAATCCGCGTATGCAATTATATGCAGAGGAAGCCGTTGCAAGACATATGGCTTATTTACAACGCGAGTTCAACAAACAAAGCAATATTAAAACAGGTAGTGTTTGGAAGGATTTTAGCGCGCAATTAGAATTAGCCATCAAGCAAACGGATCGTTGGAGAAATGCAAAGAAGGAAGATCAAGAAGATCTTGATATTAGAAAAACTTTTGACGAGCCTGTAAATATGCGCGTTTTTGCATGGAACAAAAACCGATTTATTGATACGATAATGACGCCATTGGATTCCCTAAAATACCATAAGCAAATACTGCAAACGGGATTTTTAGCGGTAGATCCTTTTACTGGCGAAGTGAAAGCTTGGGTAGGTGGCGTTGATTTTAAAACATTCAAATATGACCACGTAAATATTAATACCAGACGCCAAGTTGGATCTACCATTAAACCATTATTGTATTCATTGGCCATCGAAAAATCAAGCTTTACCCCATACACGATTGTTCAGGACCAACAACAAAACTTCGAAGGTTATGGCATGGTACCCAATACTTCAAGGACGTGTACCGGATTAGCCATGCCAATGGCACAAGCACTAGCAGAATCACGCAACTGCGCATCGGCCTATATCATGAAACAAATTAATGGTAATGGAAATGAAGCAGCGAAACAATTTGTTGAATACTTAAAAAAATGTAACGTACAAGCGGATATACCCGCCTATCCTTCTCTAGCCCTCGGTGCTGTTGAAATTTCATTGTACGAAATGGTACAAGCTTACACCATGTTCCCTGGCGGCGGCTATAATGCACAACCTTTATTTATCAATCGAATTGAAGATAAAAACGGGAATGTACTTGAAAGCTTTTCTCCGCAAAGAAGAAAAGTTATTAATGAAACAACTGCTTATTCAGTAGTAAGTATGATGCAAGGGGTGATTTCAAAAGGGACGGGGCGTAGCTTATATTCTTATGATATAAAAGCGCAGTCTATTGCTGGAAAAACAGGTACCACTAATGATAATAGTGATTTATGGTTTATGGGCTATACCCCCCAAATATTAGCAGGTGCATGGGTGGGTTGTGATGATAGATACATTCGTTTTACGGACAACTATTTTGGGCAAGGAGCACATGCTTCCTTACCTATTTGGGCTTATTTTATGAATAAAGTAACCTCCGACCCTTCATGTAACCTTGATCCCAACGCTAACTTTGATCGTCCTTCAAATATGGCTGGCGATTTCAATATCGACTTTGTAAACGCAGATAGTACCGAACTTGATACGGAACTGCCCACTTTAATAAATGATGAAGAAATTAAAGGAGAATCAGATTATGAAATTCCAGCAGCCGAAAATACTGCCGTTGAAAAACCTGCCGCCATTAATACGAACACGCCCACACCGAAACCAATAAAAAGTAACGTTCCTGCTAAAAAAGAAAGTATTAATAAGGAAGCACAAAAACCCAAAGCCCTTTTTCCAGTAAAGAAAAAGAATTAAGCTATCTGTTTTTCAAGTTATACATCAATGAAAAATGATGGTACATATTTTTTTGAAAAAATGCATTGCCATATTGAACTTCTACCCTTTGCAATTGCAACGCAAGGCCTGAACTAAATCCATTTAATGCATTTTGTTGTCCTTGTATATTTAAATCAAAACGGCGCATAAAATTATAGCCCAGATTAACGGATACTTGTTCTCCTATAAACACTTCCCCTGCCAAAATTAAATGATTAAACAAATTCTGCAGTGAACCTGGATTCCTATAACCTTGTTGGGCATTAAAGCTGGTATCATTATATGCCAAATTCCATAATGATAATTTTTCAGCCGTCAATGAAAATTGAAAAGGTGCATTTTCTAATTTTTTTGTCCATCCTACAATTAAATTAAATGGAAGCTCCTCCTTTGTGGTATAGGTTTTTAATTGCGTGCCTAAATTTTTTACCAATACACTCAGTTGTGATAATTGACTAGTAGGCTGGTATCTTAAACCAATGTCCATTGCGAAGCCATTTGATTTATATAAACCATAATTGGATTGTATAAATTTTAATGTAGTTCCAATATGAATGTTATTTATATAACTAGTAGCGGCAGAGAATTGCAAACTATAATCATTAGGGCGAAAATTACCCATTTGATTACCAGCAATATCAGTCATGTTAACAGCACCATAATTCATAAAATGCACGCCCCATCCTAGCACTAATTTTTTTTGCTCTAAATATTTTGCACCACTAAAATCATACTGTTTGATGTCAGCCAAATAAGGCTTAATACTTAAGTGCAAACAATTGTCCATACTTGAAGTGAGTAGTGCAGGATTATACATGGCCAACCCCAGGTCTGGTTGTATACGGCTAATATTGATACCTCCTAAGGAGGAAGCCTTGGCAGAATGAGGCAGGTTTAAAAAATTGTATACCGCGTTTGACTCCTTACCGCCAATATTACCGATGGTGGTTTGTGCCATGACCATTGGAACACAAAAAAATAAAGCTAAAATAAAAACCCCTAGCTTTTGTATTTTTTTGATTGTAATCATAGTACAAAGCTAGGGGTTGAATTCCTTATAAGCAACTTAAACTAATGCCAAGTCAAGTACTTGTTGCATGTTTTTTACATAATGAAACTGTACGCCTTTAATAAATGTTTTATCTATTTCATTGACATCTTTTTCATTTTGCCAGCACATGATAATTTCCTTCATGCTTGATCTTTTTGCAGCTAATATCTTTTCCTTGATCCCTCCCACTGGTAACACTTGACCGCGCAAGGTAATTTCACCTGTCATAGCTAAATAAGGTTTTACTTTACGTCCAGTGAATGCAGAAGTAAGTGCAGTAAGCATCGTAATGCCCGCGCTTGGACCATCTTTTGGTACTGCGCCTTCTGGCACATGTACGTGAATTGCTTTCGTGGTAAATAAATTCGGATCCACCCCTATTTTCTTTGCATTGCTTTGCAAATAAGTTAAAGCAGTATCTGCACTTTCCTTCATCACATTACCTAAGTTACCCGTTAATTTCATTCCCCCTTTGCCATCGGCCAATAACACTTCAATAAATAAAATATCTCCCCCCACATACGTCCAAGCTAAGCCAACAGCTACACCCGGCATATTTACTGTTTTGTAAATTTCGTTGCTGTATTTTGGTTGTCCTAAAATTTTAATAATGTCAGGTTTGGTAACCGTAGATTTTACTTTGTGCTTATAGGCCAATTCTTTGGCTTGATAACGCATGATAGAAGCCAATTGTCTATCTAATTCACGTACTCCACTTTCTCGCGTATAATCTTCAATCACTTTTTCTAAAACCGTATCCTGTACTTTAAAATTAATTTTATCCAAGCCATGTGCCGACTTTTGCTTAGGTAATAAATGACGCTTAGCAATTTCCACTTTTTCTTCCACCGCATACCCACTTAAATCAATTATCTCTAATCTATCGCGCAAAGCTGGCTGAATTCGACTAATATCATTTGCAGTAGCAATGAACAATGTTTTGCTTAAATCATATTCTGACTCCAAATAATTATCATAAAAACTATGATTTTGTTCCGGATCTAACACTTCCAATAAAGCAGAAGAGGGATCCCCTCTATGATCACTTCCAATTTTATCAATCTCATCCAAAATCATGACTGGATTAGATGTTTTTACTTTTCGCAAACTATGAATAATTCTACCTGGCATTGCGCCAATATAAGTTTTACGATGTCCGCGAATTTCACTTTCATCATGCAACCCTCCTAAGCTTACTCTCACATATTTTCGACCAATAGCGTGTGCTATAGATTTACCTAGCGATGTTTTACCAATACCTGGAGGACCTAAAAAACATAAAATAGGACTTTTCATATCCCCTTTTATTTTAAGTACCGCTAAGTATTCTAAAATTCGATTCTTAATTATTCCCATGCCATAATGATCTGCATCCAACACTTTTTTGGCATTCTTTAAATCATAGTTATCATCTGTGTATTCCTCCCATGGCAAATCTAAAATCAAATCAAGATGATTATACACCACCGAATAATCAGGTGTACTGGAATGCATCCTTTCTAATTTTTCTAAGCCATTTTGAAATATTTTTTTTGCACTTTCAGGCCATTTTTTGTTTTCGGCCTTCTTTTTCATTTCTGCTAGCTCGCGATCATTGGCATCTCCACCTAATTCATCCTTAATACTTTTAAGTTGCTGCTGCAAGAAATAGTCCCTTTGTTGTTTGTCAATTTCAGTACGTGTTTTATTCGCCACCTTATTTTTTAATTCAACAAATTGCAATTCCTGTTGTAAATATTGGATCAACTTTTCTGCCTTAAGCGAAATTTTATTTTCTTCTAATAAGCCTTGCTTGTTGGCTATCTCCACATTTAAATTACTACTTACAAAATTGATTAAGAATAAAGGATTCTCAATATTTTTTAAAATCATTGCAGCCTCTGACGGAAAATTAGGAGACAACTGAATGATTTGCGTAGCTAAATCCTTGATGTTTGATAAGTAAGCCTGAAAATTTTGATCTTCTTTTCCCACTTTCTCTTCCACCAACACTTTGATACTTGCTTTAAAAAATGGATCCTCTTCTTTCATTTCAAGTAATTGGAAACGCTTTTTACCTTGTATAATTATAGTAGTTCCGCCGTCCTGCATTTTAATCATTTTAATGATTTTTGCAACAGTACCAATGGAACATAAATCTGCAGGTGTAGGATCTTCGATGTTCCCATCTTTTTGGGAAACTACCCCAATTAATTTATCCTTATTATAAGCAGCCTTCACTGCTTGAATACTTTTATCTCTACCTACCGTAATTGGAATCACGACCCCAGGAAACAAAACCGTATTACGAAGTGGCAAAATAGGAATGATGTCATCCACCACCATATCCTTATCCCCCTCCATATCCTGCTCGTTAAATGAAAATAAGGGTATGAATTCATTATCATCCTCCGCTCTAAATAAAAAATTATTATCCACTGTTATTTATTTTAAATAGTCAAATTGACATACCCGGCGCCGAAAACAGCCTACAAGTAATGTACACCCTAATAAGGCAATATTAATGCCAAAATCTGTATTGAACGCAACCATTGGCCCCCTATATCCCCAAAATAAAAAATCCTTCCCGATAATATCGGGAAGGACCTTCTTGCAAGAAGTTATTGTTAACTTCTAAATTACTTAGCAGCAGCAGTTGTGTCAACAGTTGCAGCAGCAGTTGTGTCAACAGTTACAGCAGCAGTTGTGTCAACAGTTGCAGCAGCTGTATCAGTTGTAGCTTCAGTAGAAGCACCACCACATGCAGTTAATGCAGCGATAGCTAAGATTGCGAATACTTTTTTCATTTTGAAATGGTTTTAAGTTTGTATTTAATACGGAGGCGAAGATAACAATCCCCTTTAAAATTGCCAAATTTTAACATTAAATTTTAAAATAATCCTTGATTTGAAGAGATAATTCTACTTTTTCCTGAAATATATACGCACCGGAACCCCTGTAAACTTGAAATTTGCCCTTATTTGGTTCTCTAAATAGTTCCGATAAGGGGTTTTAATATCATCAGGGAAATTGGTAAAAAAGGCAAAACTTGGGACCCTAGTTGGTAATTGAGATACAAACTTGATCTTAATAATATGCCCCCTAATCACAGGTGCTTGGTAATTTTGAACCACTTTAAGCATAATGTCATTTAGCTTAGAAGTAGGAACTTTACGGTGCCTGTTCTCAAATACATCCAAGGCCAATTCAATTGCCTTAAATATCCTCGTTTTTTCAAGCGCCGATATAAATAGTACAGGCACATCCGTAAAAGGTGCCAGTTTGTCCTTCAGTACTTTTTCATAATCCCTAGCCGTATTGGTCTCCTTTTCAATCAAATCCCACTTATTAACCAATACCACTATACCCTTTCCTTTTTTTGCAGCCAAGCTAAAAATGCTCAAATCCTGCGCGGTAATCCCCTTCACTGCATCTATTACTAATAAACAAACATCCGCTTCATCCATAGCCTTAATCGCACGGATAATGGAATAAAACTCTAAATCATCTTTTTCCTTATTCTTTATTCTAATTCCAGCTGTATCTATCAATACAAATTCCTTTTGGAACATGTTATAATGCGTATGAATAGTATCACGGGTTGTACCTGCAATATCTGATACAATGGTTCTATTTTGACCAATCATGGCGTTTAACAAGGAAGATTTTCCAACATTAGGTTGGCCCATAATCGCAATTTTAGGGATGGCAATTTCCTCTTCAGGCTCAGCGCCTTCTGGTAATTCCGCATTCACCACTTTCACCGGTTCATCCTTCATTCCAGTGGTCACAGCATCTAATAATTCACCTGTGCCACTTCCTGAAATAGAACTCACAAAATAGTTGTGCTCAAAGCCCATTCCGTAAAACTCAGTCCCTTCTAAAGCCCTAGTAGAATTATCTACTTTGTTCACACACACATACACCGGCTTAGTGCTTCGGCGAAGCATATTCGCCATAGATGAATCTAAATCGGTCAAACCCACTGCTGCGTCCACCATAAAAATGATGGCATTGGCTTCCTCAATCGCGATATTCACTTGCTTACGAATCTCTGTCTCAAACATGTCACGAGAATCAGGTACAAAACCGCCTGTATCAATTACGTTAAAGGTTTTACCATTCCATTCAGTTACCCCGTATTGACGGTCTCTTGTAACTCCACTAATATCATCCACAATTGCTTTTCGCTCCTCTAAGAAACGATTAAACAAGGTGCTTTTTCCTACGTTTGGCCTTCCAACAATTGCCACTGTATAACTCATAAAACTTCAATTTAATATTCAATAAAAATTATATAAGTAATTGATAACGATTAATTTAAATTAATTATTTATCATTTAATATTAATACCCAAATTCTTTTAATTTCATATCATTGTCACGCCACTTAGGCTTCACCTTTACAAATAGTTCTAGGTAAACCTTGGAACCAATGAACTCCTCTATATCCTTCCTAGCCAAACTTCCTATCTCCTTAATCATCTTACCCCCTTGCCCAATAATAATCGCTTTTTGCGTCTCACGATTCACAACAATATCCGCCTGAATTTTGGTAAGAAGCGGTTGCTCCTTAAATGAATTCACCAGAACGGCAGTATGATAAGGAATTTCCTCACCAAACAACTGGTAGATCTTTTCCCGTATCATCTCACTTACAAAAAACTTAGTTGGCATATCGCTCAAATCCTCCTGGTCGAAAAACGGGTGTCCTCCTTCTGGAATTAGCTCAAGTATTACTTTCATTAACCTATCTACATCAATGATATTCAATGCACTAATTGAAATTATTTTTGTACAATAAGGCTTCGCGCTAAAGTAAGCATTTGCTTCTTTTACCCTGCCGCCTGGGGCCAAATCCGACTTATTCATCACCACAATACAAGGCACTTTTAGCTTTAAAGCGCTAAACATAGCGTCAATTTCATCAAAATCATCTCGGACATCCACCATTAAAAGTCCCAAATCAGCATCCTCTAAGGCCGATTTAACCGCGCCCATCATCTTTTCATGGAGCTTATATTTAGGATCAATGATCCCTGGCGTATCTGAAAATATGACTTGATACTCATCCACCTTGTTCAAAAATGCCTTAATCCTATGGCGTGTGGTTTGTACTTTGGAGGACACAATAGCCATCTTCTCACCCATAATGGCGTTCAGTAAAGTGCTTTTACCGGCGTTTGGCTTCCCAAATATATTTACAAACCCTACTTTCATGCCTTTCTATTCTTTTATTCAATCCTTAATGATACAAAGTTACTACAAAAAAAATCCGCTATCGATATGAAATCGGGAGGGGTATTATGTTGCGAGGTAAGGGATCGAACCTCCG
>SYEV01000072.1 GCA_005800655.1 Bacteroidota bacterium | reverse complement strand
AAGGGGGAATACGTTTTAGTATGGCGGTGAATCAGGATGAGGTAATGGCATTGGCTGCATTAATGACTTATAAATGCGCCATTGTTAATGTTCCTTTTGGTGGAGCGAAGGGGGGGATTAAAATTAGCCCACGTAGTTTAAGTCCTTATGAATTAGAAAAAATAACTAGGAGATATACTTCTGAATTAGTAAAGAAAAATTTTATCGGTCCAGGTATTGATGTGCCAGCTCCAGATTATGGAACAGGAGAGCGTGAAATTTCATGGATTGTGGATACTTATCAATCATTAAAGCCAGGTGAAATTGATGCTACAGGTTGTGTGACTGGTAAACCTATTTCTTTAGGGGGTGTTCGGGGCCGTAAAGAAGCTACAGGCTTGGGTGTATTTTTTGGTATTAGAGAAGTTTGTTTGATGGAAGATCAAATGAAAAAATTAGGCCTTACTGTTGGTGTGCAGGATAAAAAAGTAATTGTGCAAGGTTTGGGAAATGTAGGTTATTATACTTCTAAATTTTTCAGAGAGGGTGGCGCTAAAGTTATTGCTATTGCAGAATTTGAAGGGGCTATTTATAACGAGGATGGATTAAATGAGGAAGCTGTTTTCCAACATCGTAAAAAAACTGGAAGCATTTTAAATTTCCCAGGGGCTACAAATATTGCGAATAGTGCAGATGCTTTAGAAATGGAATGTGATATTTTAATTCCAGCAGCATTAGAAAATGTAATTGATAAAAATAATGCACCTCGAATCAAAGCAAAAATAATTGGGGAAGCCGCGAATGGTCCATTAACGCCAGCAGCGGATGAGGTTTTTGCAAAAAATGGCATCTTAGTTATTCCTGATATGTATTTAAATGCTGGTGGTGTTACTGTATCTTATTTTGAGTGGTTAAAAAACTTAAGCCATGTAAGATATGGTCGTTTGGAAAAAAGATTCACAGAAAATGCAAATATTAATATTTTGAATCAGATGGAGGAATTGACTGGAAAAAAAGTTTCCCCATCTGAAAAAGAAATTATTGCACATGGTCCAGATGAAATTGATTTAGTGCATAGTGGATTGGAAGAAACAATGATAAATGCGACGCGCGAAATTATGGAAATATGGAAAGCGAATCCTGCGATACCAGATATGAGGACAGCCGCTTATGTTTGTGCCATTAATAAAGTTGGAACCTCTTATGCTGAATTAGGCATCTTCCCATAACCTGAATTAACATTCATTATATATACTCGGGGAAATTTTGCAAAGGTTGCAGTTTCCCCGTTTCTATTTTAGCACCCAATGTTTGATGTCCATTGGTGATAATTAGATAGGTTGCTTTTAATACTTGTTGGTATTGTAATATTTGTTGCAATGTTTTTTCGCCAATCTCCACCCTTGCTTCCTTACATTCAATAATCATCCAAGGGGTATCCTCCTTATATACGACGATATCAAAACGTTTATTTAGCTCACCTAATTGAATGGTTTTTTCAACGGCAATTAAACTACTTGGATAGTTACAGGTTTGCACTAAATATTGCAAGGTATTTTGCCTTACCCACTCTTCGGGGGTGAGTATGATCCATACTTTTCTAAATGGATCAAATATTTGATCCTTGCCTTGTACCTGCTGTAATTTAAAGGGATAGGTGGGGTAAATTAAGGCTTGCATGTGGATGTCCGATAAAATTTGTAATTTCAGCTATTATTACTTCAAATATAAGCACAGAATAATTGGGAAGTATATGTCACAGTTAAAATAATTATGTATGAAATCAAAGCAGGAAATAGTTGACAATTGGTTGCCTAGGTATACCGGTGCAACCTTGGATCAATTTGGTAAATATATATTATTAACCAACTTTAGCCATTATGTAAACATGTTTGCAAAAATGCATAATGTAGAAGTAATTGGTAAGGATCGCCCTATGCAATGTGCAACAGCTGAAGGAATCACCATTATAAATTTTGGAATGGGTAGCCCTGGTGCGGCAACCATCATGGACTTGCTTACTGCGATACAGCCAGAAGCTGTTTTATTTTTAGGTAAATGTGGCGGGTTGAAAAAAAGAAACAAAATTGGCGATTTAATATTACCTATTGCAGCCATAAGAGGAGAGGGTACCTCCAATGATTATTTCCCAGCTGAGGTTCCTGCACTACCTGCGTTCGCATTACAAAAAGCAATTTCAACTACGATACGTGATAGTGGTGTAGATTATTGGACTGGCACAGTTTATACCACGAATCGTCGGGTATGGGAACATGATGATGCATTCAAACAATACTTAACAGATATTCGCGCTTATGCCATTGATATGGAAACAGCGACCATATTTACCGTAGGTTTTTATAATAAAATACCAACAGGTGCATTATTATTAGTGAGTGATTCGCCGATGATTCCGGAAGGTGTTAAAACAGAAGCGAGTGATATTTTAGTAACCGCTGAATTTGTAGAGCGCCATTTGAATATTGGCATTGAATCATTGAAGCAATTAATTAATAACGGACAAACCGTTAGGCACCTTCAGTTTTAATAATTTATATTTTATAAAGAATAAAAAATATAAATTATTAAAACTTCATCCTCTTTTTGATTTTTTTATTAATCTTTTTTAAAAGGAGAAAAATGCTATATTTTTCTCCTTTTTTTCTTTTTATTACAAGAAGACCAAAAAAACATACCTGTTTTATGTATTGAATGATTACTAGTAAAATCATTTAGATAATAAATAAATTTAAAATTATATTTTATAATTTTAAATTTATTCTTTCCACAAGAAGGGGAATAGGATATAGGATAGTGCGATGATCATAAAATCAAATCCTATCAATATCAAAACTAATTCAGGTAAACTGTTTTGTACAATATCTGAAAACGCAATATTTGCAATTTTCATTAATATCATTAACTGTGGAATAATCAATGGGAATCCAAGTATCGCCATGATGGCGGAGGGTTGTTGTGCTTTAGATGCAATGGCTGCTAAAAAGCTAAATACCAAGCTTAAACTTATCCCGCCCAAACAACTAATGCCAAAAAACAACCAGCCATGTTGTAATGGGTTGCCCAGTAATACAGTAAACAATAATAAGCTAAGCCCACTCATAAGTATCATGAGCAAGCTGTTATAAATTAATTTTGAAAATATAAAATGTACTGGACTCGCAATGGTATAAAAATACAACATCCTGCCTCGGCCTTCTTGTAAAAAACTACGGGCAACTGTATTGATGCATATAAATAAAAGTGTCACCCAAAATAATCCATTCCATACATGATCATCTGGTTGCCCCATGGTTAAATAAATCACAAAAGTGGTGGAAGCAATATATAATAGTATGCCAAAAAAAGTATACTGCTGTCTAAATTCAAGCAGTGCATCTTTTTTCAATAAGGTATAAACTACTTTGAGGCGCATACTCGGCATCTTGGTTCGTAATTATTTTTTTCGCCTAATACAACCGTTCCTTCTTCATCACTTGTTCGATAAGATACATTTGCTAAATGTCCACATTGTACACAAATAGCGTGAAGCTTAGTAATAAAATCAGCCACGGATAAAAGTGCAGGCATGGGGCCAAATGGTTTACCTAAATAATCCATATCTAATCCTGCAACAATGACTCTCTTCCCTTGCATGACCAAAGTCTCGCAAACTGCAATAATGCCCTCATCAAAAAATTGTGCCTCATCGATGCCTACTACTTGCGCATCTTCGGCAAGTGCAAGTATTTCTGATGAGTTTGCTACTTGGGTAGAGGCGATCGCATTAGCATCGTGACTTACAATTTTAGTAACATCGTAACGCGTATCGGTTGCTGGCTTGTATATTTCAATTTTTAAATTAGCAATTTTGGCTCTTTTTAATCTCCGAATCAATTCTTCGGTTTTGCCACTAAACATGCTGCCACAAATCACTTCGATCCATCCTCTGCGCTCGCCAGTTATATTCTGCTCAATAAACATAGACAATATTTAATTTAGTTTCTTCGTTTTAATAATAAGGGTAAAGGTATTGCCCCAAAAGTAAACATTCCTATGGATAGCGTAAAGGCTTTGGTGGAAAAATTAAGTGAGCAGTTGCGTCAAAATGAGGATAAAACGCGTTTAATAATGACTGCACAACAAATATTGACAGAATTGGGAGGGGCAGTAGTAGTAAAGCCATTGCCTCAAAACATATACCAGGAAACAAACATGGTTGCACCATCGGATGAAGTAGTGATGCTAACGCAGATAACCCCGAAACTTGCACCTGTCACCAATACTGTCCAAGAGCTGGAAACACCTGTGGAAGTAATCGATGAAAACTTGGTTGCTAGCATTGTGGAAGTGAAAACTGAGCCCATCTTGGTTCCTTCTGAAAAAATTGAAATAAAGGAAGTGAAAGAGGTGAAGGATCACCTTGTTTTAGAGCCAATCAAGGATTTACGATCAGCCATTGGCATTAATGATAAGTTTCAATTTATTCAAGAATTATTTGGCGGAGATGAAAAGTCATTTGAAGCTAGTATTAAAAGTATTAATGCTTTTAAAATTTTTCCAGAAGCACAATTTTATATCAAAAGAGAATTGAGAGAAAAAAATAATTGGGACGAGGAAAGCAATGTAGTAAAACAATTTGATCAATTGATCAAAAGACGATTTTCATAAATAAATTCCATTGATTTTTGTGTAGCACCTGCATTTTGAGAAATAAAATTTGCAGATGATTCACAAGCCTTTGTATATTTTTCAGGGGTGCCTGATAAAATTTCAAGTGTTTTACTGAATGAGTTTACATCATGTATTTTAAATCCACCCCCCGCATTCACAAGTCCACGCGCTTCAATATATTTTTCATCATTGGGTCCCCAGAAAACAGGTTTCCCGAATGCTGCTGGTTCAAGTACATTATGTATGCCCTCGGCGCCAAATCCGCCACCAATATACGTTATAAACGCATGTTGGTACAAATTACGTAACAATCCTATTTGGTCAACAATGATTACTTTTGCGTTATTAAATTTTTGGTGGCTTGCTACAAATGAAGTTAAAGTGGTGGCATTATTAAAAAGCGCTACACATTTTTGAATTGATGTACTATCCACATGATGGGGGACCACTATCCAATTTAGGTCGGTATATTTTTCTGCTAAGCATGATAATAAAATATGGTCTTTTTCCCATGTGCTTCCAGCTATGACTATTTTAGCATTATTCAATTTCTGTAACCAATCAAAATGGGTGCTTGATTTAGAAGTGCGCAACACACGATCAAATCGGGTATCTCCAGTGATGCTGATTTTTTGTTCTGAAAAAATTGGACTAATTAATTTTCTTGAGTTTTCATCTTGCACTAAAATTGCATAAAATAAGGGAAGCATTTTTTTATAAAAACTTCCGTACCATTTAAAAAATATTTGCGTTGGTCTGAAAATAGCAGCTACTAATAAAGTGGGGATGTTTCTTTTTTTCGCTTCCGATAAATAATAAAACCAAAATTCATACTTGATAAAAATGACCAACTTGGGTTGCACTAGATCAAAAAAATATTTCGCATTAGTTGCGCCATCCATGGGTAGGTAAGTAACAAAATCAACAGTAGGATCGTTTTTAAGATGTAGGTATCCTGAAGGTGAAAAAAAGGTAAGCCATATCTGATACCCTGGATATTGCGACTTTATATTTTCAATGATGGGTAAGCCTTGTTCAAACTCACCATAGGAGGCACAGTGCACCCAAATGATGGGCTTTTGAATTTTTTCAGCAAGGCCGGTTATCTCATTCCACACCTCTTTTTGACCCAGCACCCATTGCCTGACCTTGCCATTAAAGGGGGCCGTGCATTTGGCCAGGAGGTGGTAGAGCAATAAAAATTGATTGTAAAGGACCATGGGCTGTATCTGTCAGGCAAAAATCAATAAAATTCGGCATATAAATGGACATTTATTGCTAATAAACACACAATATTTAGATATTCTAGTGGGTAGGCCTTTTACCCTTTTTATAGTATTTTTGCAAAAACGGAATTGATGCGTAAAATTCAGATGGTAGATACAAAAAATCAGTATCTGGCTATAAAAAAGGAAGTGGATGAATCTATTCAAGGAGTTTTGGATAGTGCTTCCTATATTAATGGAAAAGCAGTACAGGATTTTAGTCAAAGTTTAGCTTCTTATTTACAAGTTTCACATGTTATTCCTTGTGCCAATGGTACCGATGCTTTACAAATTGCGATGATGGCATTAGGCTTGCAACCCGGTGATGAAGTAATCACCCCTTCATTCACTTATATAGCGACCACAGAAGTAGTAGCCTTACTTGGGTTAACCCCAGTTTTTGTGGATGTAGATCCTGTAACTTATTGCATGGATATTGCTTCATTAAAAAATGCAATTACACCAAAAACAAAAGCGATAGTTCCGGTTCACTTATATGGACATGCTGCACCGATGGCAGAAATTTTACAAATTGCCAAAGAAAATAATTTGTATGTCATTGAAGATAATGCGCAAGCCATTGGTTGTGATTATACTTTTCCAAATGGGGAAACAAAAAAAACAGGAACTATGGGTCATATAGGGGCCACTTCGTTTTATCCAAGTAAAAATTTAGGTGCATTTGGTGACGGGGGTGCTTTGTTTACCAATGATAAAGCCTTGGCTGATAAAATGACGATGATTGCCAATCATGGCCAATCGGCTAGATATTATCATGATGTAGTGGGGTGTAATTCAAGATTAGATTCCATACAAGCTGCGATATTAAATATCAAATTACAAAAACTGGATAGTTATAACCATGCACGTTTCCAGGTAGCGCAATTCTACAATCAAGCTTTTGCAGATATTAAACAAATCGTAACACCAGCTGTAAATAAATATAGTACGCATGTGTACCATCAATATACCATTCAATTAGTTGGGGTGGATCGCGAAAAGTTTATAAAGCATTTGGGGGATCTTGACATTCCATGTATGATTTATTATCCAGTGCCAGGGCATTTGCAAAAGATGTTCGGCGAAGGAAAAAATGAACATTTACATTTGCCAGTGACTAATGCTTTAACGCCAGTTGTGTGCTCACTTCCAATACACACTGAAATGGAAGAGGCGCAATTAAAACATATTGCATCAGGAGTGAACTCCTTTTTTAATGCTTAAAATTTGAATCAATGAAAATTACAGTAATAGGAACAGGCTATGTGGGATTGGTAACAGGGACTTGTTTTGCTGAAACAGGGAACAAGGTTACTTGTGTGGATATAGATAAGGCGAAGGTGGATAAATTATCATCTGGTCAAATAACGATATACGAGCCAGGGCTTGAAAAAATATTTTTAAGAAATACGAAGGAAGGTAGATTGGTATTTACCACTAATTTAGAAGAAGTTTTAGAGGCGTCTGAAATAATATTTTTAGCATTACCTACACCTCCAGGTGCGGATGGGGCAGCTGATTTAAAATATGTATTAGGGGTGGCTGATCAAATGGGTAAATTGATGAAAGGCTACAAAGTAGTTGTGAATAAGAGTACCGTACCAGTAGGTACAGCAGATAAAGTAAGGGAAGCGATTGCGAAAAATTATAGAGGTGAATTTGATGTAGTTAGTAATCCTGAATTTTTAAGAGAAGGGGTGGCAGTAGAAGATTTTATGAAACCTGACAGAGTAGTCATTGGAACAAAGTCAGAGCAAGCTAAAAAAGTGATGACTGAATTATATGCCCCTTTTGTAAGACAAGGGAATCCATTAATTTTTATGGATGAGCGTAGTTCAGAGTTGACCAAATATGCAGCGAATAGTTTTTTAGCCACAAAAATTTCATTCATGAATGAAATCGCACAATTATGTGAACGCATGGGTGCGGATGTGGATATGGTGCGAAGAGGCATAGGAAGTGATGATCGTATTGGGAAGCGTTTCTTATTCCCAGGTATTGGATACGGTGGAAGTTGTTTTCCTAAGGATGTGCAAGCATTGGTGAAGTCATCGAATGAAGTAAATTATGACTTTGAAATTTTAAAGGCAGTAGAAAAAGTAAATGCACTACAAAAGTTGCATTTGGTGAATAAGATCAATACGTATTTTAAAAATGATTTGCAAGGCAAGAAAATTGCTTTGTGGGGATTGGCATTTAAGCCAAATACCGATGATATTAGAGATGCTCCAGCCATTGATATGATTAATGCTTTAACTGCTGCCGGTGCAACCATCACTGCCTATGATCCTGAAGCAATGCCCAATGTGAAAAATAAAATAGGCGATAAAATTAAATATGCAAGTAATCAATATGAAGCCCTAGCCGGTGCTGATTTATTAGTGATTGCAACGGAGTGGAGTGAGTTTAGAACACCCGATTTTGAAATCATCGAAAAAGAACTACCCAGTAAAGTAATTTTTGATGGCCGAAATTTATTTGATGTGGCCAAAATGAAGGAAATGGGATATCATTATGAAAGTATTGGAAGATTGTAATTGGAAACAGGGCGGAGGATGATATCTGAAAATTAAGTGGGTGCGGTAATTTTAAACAGCCTGGAAGATCGGAGTTTAAAAAAGCGTAAATGATAGTATTTTAGAAAAATAAAAAAATGGATGAGGTAGCAAAAAAATAATCATGAGTCAAAAAAGAATTTTAATCACCGGTGCTGCAGGATTTTTAGGATCTCATTTATCTGATCGATTTATTCGTGAAGGATATAAGGTAATCGCTATGGATAATTTGATTACGGGAGATATAAAAAATATTGAGCACTTAATGACGAATGAAAATTTTGAATTCAAATTACATGATGTCACTAAGTTCATTGAAATTGAAGGGTCGCTTGATTATATATTACATTTTGCGTCACCCGCAAGTCCAATTGATTATTTAAAAATACCCATTCAAACCTTAAAAGTGGGGGCATTAGGCACACATAATTGTTTGGGTTTGGCGAAGGACAAAAAGGCACGCATATTAGTCGCAAGTACAAGTGAAGTATATGGTGACCCTTTGGTACATCCACAAACAGAGGAGTATTGGGGTAATGTAAATCCAGTGGGTCCAAGAGGCGTATACGATGAAGCTAAAAGATACATGGAATCCATCACCATGGCCTATCACACATTCCATCAGGTGGAAACGCGTATCATACGTATTTTTAATACCTATGGTCCAAGAATGCGATTGAATGATGGTCGTGCATTGCCTGCTTTCATAGGACAAGCATTAAGAGGCGAGGATATGACCGTGTTTGGAGATGGTTCACAAACAAGAAGCTTTTGTTATGTGGATGATTTAGTAGAAGGTATTTATAGATTATTATTAAGTGATTACGCGCAACCTGTAAATATTGGTAATCCAAATGAAATTAGTTTAAAGGATTTTGCAGAAGAGGTTTTGAAGTTAACGGGTTCGACTGTGAAAATTGTTTACAAGGAATTGCCGGTAGATGATCCTAAGCAAAGACAACCAGATATTACCAAAGCGAAAACTATTTTAGGATGGGAGCCCAAAGTGGATCGCGCAGAAGGACTCAAAAAAACCTACGATTATTTTAAGTCACTGCCTTCAAGTGAATGGACGAAGTTGCCCAAAGAATTTGTATCAAAATAACTTCCTAAACCACGCAATGAGTATAAAAAAAATATTAGTAACGGGTGCCAATGGGCAATTGGGTTGGGAGTTAACACAATTAGCGGCTAGTTATCCAATGTATGAATTCATTTTTGCGGATAGAAGCATGTTTGATTTATCAAAGCCACAATTATTTGCATCATTGATACAACAATGGGCACCACAAGCAATTATTAATACAGCTGCATATACCGCAGTGGACAAAGCGGAAGCCGAAAAAGATGTAGCTAATTTAATTAATGCAACAGCAGTTGCTGAATTAGCACGCATTGCAGGTGCAAATAATATTTCATTCATTACATTCTCGACCGACTATGTATTTAACGGTCATGCATCTAGTCCTTATTTAACAGATACTATTATTGATCCGGTCAATTTTTATGGTACCACCAAAGCGCAAGGCGAGGGCTTGGCTTTAGCCGTGAACCCTAATACAATTATAATTCGTACTTCATGGGTATTTAGTTGCCATGGTAATAATTTTGTAAAAACCATGATTCGATTAATGAAGGAAAGAGCAACTTTAAATGTGGTGAGTGATCAAATTGGTCGTCCCACCTATGCAAAAGATTTAGCAATTGCAACATTAAAAATCATCAATGAGGTTAGTGGGGGTAAAAAAATACATGGTGTGTATCACTATGCGAACAAAGGGGTTACTAGTTGGTTTGAATTTGCACAGCAAATCAAAAAAAATGCAGGACTAAGCTGCGAACTAAATCCGATTAATACCACACAATTTCCAACACCTGCTAAAAGACCTGCTTATTCTGTGCTGGATACCCAAAAAATGGAAACAGCAATTAATATTGACATTCCAAGTTGGGAATCATCTTTATTGGCTTGTCAAAAAATGTTAGGTTAATTAAATGAAAAAGGAAGCATTATTAAAACAGTTGCAGTT
>SYEV01000008.1 GCA_005800655.1 Bacteroidota bacterium | reverse complement strand
GGTTATTAAGTTTACAATGGCAATAATCAACATGATGGTTATCGCCACATTTCGGTTGATAGTTTGTACGCCAATCCAGTCAAAAATTTGCGGGTAGTAATTGGGAATTGTAGTACTCACCCAGTTGTCTGGTAGTTGCGCTTGTATGGCATCTTTTTGTTCGTCAATCTGTTCTGCATCCTTTAAGTTAACCGTATATCCATCTACTTCCGTAATATTATTTCTTAATTGATACAATGATAAAATATCAACCATGACATATTGCTGATCATAATCCTGCATCCCTGAGTGATAAAACCCTACTACTTTAAATTTGCGTTGTTGTACACTCGTTCCGTTTAAAAAATACAATTTGATATATTCATTCAAAGGGACATTTAATTTTTTTGCAATGGCATCAGAGATTATTATTTCCTTCATGATGCTATCCTTTGAAGGTGTTAATTTTTTTCCCTGCACTAAAAAAGGAACTGGGTCGTCTGCATTTACGCCAAGAGCGACAATTCCTTCAATATCTTGTTTGAAGGAGATAACAGTAGATTGCGAAATGAATGGCGTGATCGACTTGATTTGTTGTTGACTTGAATTTATTAAAGCATTAACTACAGCGTCATTTTTTCGAAGGGGGTTCCCGTTGACTGATTCAATTCGAATATGTCCCCAAAATGAAAACACTTTATTTGCAATACTTTCTTGAAATCCATTGACCAAGGATAAGGTTAAAATAATAGCCGCCACACTAATTGCTGTTGCAATAATGGAAAGCTTAACAATAATATTGGTATAGCTTTTTTTTTGATGAAAACTTATTTTTTTCGCGATTTCAAAGGCAGTGGACAAGGGGCTAATTTTTATCAAATCTAGTTTTTTATTCTTAAAAATAATGAATAAAGAACTAGATTCGTGTTGGACAAAATGAATGAATACATGGGTAAGCAATGGCTTAGTTTACTGGGGCTATTAATAGGGTTGCAAGCATTTGCAGCGAATACCATCAATCCAGATAAAGTATATGATAGCAGTATCAAAACTATTCGCGTTCATCCAATGGGGAACGCCCTTGCCATACCAGTGATCTCATTAAGTCAGATGAATCCGCTTGAAATTAGCTTTGATGATTTGAAAGCCAAGTATCAGAATTATTTTTATTCTGTCGAATTGATGAATGCAGATTGGCGTTCAGCTAATTTGAGTGTTTTTGATTATCTACAGGGGTTTAATCAAAATAGAATTACACAATATTCCATTTCCTCTATTGCAATTCAGCGGTATTACCATTACAAGTTTACTTTTCCTAATCCCAATTGTCGCCCAACAAAATCAGGCAATTACATTATCAAAGTATTTAAGGATTCAAATCCACAACAGGTTGTATTTACAAGCCGTTTTTTTGTAGTGGATGACCAAGTTTCAATTTTATCTTCCATTCAAGAACCCTTTGATGGTAATATTTCAAAAACACATCAAAAAGTACAATTGTCAATAGAAACCAAAAAGCTTTCCTTTTTTCAACCTGATCAAATACAAGTGCAGGTCATCCAAAATTATCGGTACAATGATGCACTTCGTGTCAATACCCCCAATTTTGTTAGAGGCAGCTTGCTTGAATACAATAGCGAAAGAGATTTAATTTTTCCATCAGGGAAGGAATTAAGATGGCTTGACTTACAAAGTTTTCGGTTAAAGTCGGATCGCATTTTAAATTTTGAAGCGACCGCAAATGGAACCATCGTTAATGTCAAACCTGATTTTTCAAGAGCGACGACTCCTTATTTTATTTTTAAAGATGTAAATGGGCAGTTTTTAATTTCAAATTCAGAGTCAATAGATAGTGACAACCAAAATGATTATGCTACGGTTGTATTTACTTATGTTCCACCCAATCGTTTACCATTAATAGGGGAAACTTTGTATTTGTCTGGGTCGCTTACGAACAATGTGTTAGATGAAACTGCTGAGATGAAATTTAATGCGGTGACAAGAGCATATCAAAAGTCCTTGTTACTTAAACAAGGTTACTATAGCTACTCCTATATTTTAAGAGATAAGGCAGCCCCAGATCCTATGTTCGATTTTAATGAAACAGAAGGGAATCATTGGGAAACAGAAAATGCCTATTCCATTTTTATTTATTATCGTCCTCCTGGTGCCAGACATGACCATTTAATTGGCTTTACCACGGTGCATTCCAATCAATATTAGGTAGTTATAGGGGTACTTTTTTAATCAATTCATTTGTCCTACATTTGCACCGGCAGGTCTTACACGACCAGCTCCTGCTGAACTTCCCCAGGGTAGGAATACAGCAAGGATAGGCGGTTGAGCGGTGTGATGTGAGTAGCCTGCCACTTTTTAACTTTTGGGATACCAAATTAAATATATCAAGTATGAAATTTTTTATTGACACTGGTAATTTAGCGCAGATTAAAGAGGCAAATGAATTGGGTATATTGGATGGCGTAACTACGAATCCTTCATTAATGGCGCAGGTGGGCGTAAAAGGGGAAGCTGCCATTGCTGCACATTACAAAGCAATTTGTGATATCGTGGACGGAGATATTAGCGCGGAAGTATTATCTACCGATTTTGCTACGATGGTGGAAGAAGGAAAAAAGTTAGCAGCAATTCATCCAAATATTGTGGTAAAAGTGCCAATGATTAAAGATGGTATCAAAGCGATTAAATGGTTTAGTGATCATGGTATTCGTACCAATTGTACATTGATATTTTCTGCTGGTCAAGCAATTTTAGCTGCCAAAGCGGGTGCTACTTATGTTTCCCCATTTATTGGTCGTATTGATGATAGCAGTTGGGATGGTATGGAATTGATTGGTCAAATCAGACATATTTTTGATGTACAAGGTTTCCAAACACAAATATTAGCGGCATCTATCAGAAATGCTTTGCATATTGTTAAGGCTGCTGAAGCGGGCGCTGATGTATGCACCTGTCCTTTAGATTCAATTTTAGGATTATTAAAACATCCTTTAACCGATATTGGTTTAGCGAAATTTTTGGAAGATGCTAAGAAGATGTAGTTTTTAATTTTGTTTAAAATTAAAAAAGAGAAAGATTAGAAAAACGCCCCGATTTATCGGGGCGTTTTTTATTTAAGGAGTCGCTTTATTAATAAACAGTTTACTGATGTTTCAGCGCTTCGCGTTTTGAAAGCGGCAATAAATAAGGGTGCATTTAAAGAGCAATTATCTTTTTTTCTGCAAAGCTTTTTCTGGCCGTTTCTAAAACGCGGATAATATCAGCACCATGCTTAGCCGAGGTAGGCACAGGCGCATTATGTTTAATAGCTGCTGCCATCAATGAATAAAATTGTCCATAGTCGCCTGCTAAGCTTGGAATTATTTGGGTACTGGTTTCGCCGTTGTTATCTGTACTTAATGTGCCCCATTTATTTTCAGGTTCCACACCCCAATTGGGGCCGGTAGGTATTTTATCTGCTAATAATTCATCCTCTTGTATGTCCGCTCTGTATTTGATGAAGCAACCTTTTGATCCATAAATTTTATAAGCAGGTAGTTGTTGCATATACACCATGCCACTGGTTAATAAAATACGGTGGGTAGGGTAGTATAAAAGCAAAGTAAAATAATCATCTACTAGGGATAATTTTCTGATGATGCGTAAGTCGGCAAATATATGCGTCGGCATACCAGATAATAATAAAGCTTGATCTACTAAATGGGGACCTAAATCAAATAATACACCTGCCCCAGGGGTTGGTAATTCCTTATGTACTTTAGGACTTAAGGTGGTTCTGTATCTCTCAAAAGATATTTGTATGTCTAAAAATTCGCCAATCGCATCTTCTTTAATTAACTTTTGGATGGTTAAAAAATCAGCATCATATCGGCGATTATGATATACTGCCAATTTTAAATTTAATTTTTGTGCCAATGCATCTAATTCTTCCGCTTCTGCAACAGTCACTGTGAACGCTTTTTCAGTAACCACATGCTTGCCTGCCAATAAAGCACGTTTGGTATATTCGTAATGTGTGTCATTGGGGCTATTTACAATTACTAAATGGATGCTGGGGTCATTTAAAATTTCTTCATAGGAATCAAATGATTTCGTATGCGGATATCTTGCTTGAATATTTTTTTGACTGCGTTCCCAGCTACCCACCAAATTAAAATCGGGGTTCAAATCAATAAAAGGCGCGTGAAATACGCGGCCACTCATGCCATAGGAAACCAATGCTGTGTTTATCATACCTAAATTTAAGAAATTTTGTGTTCTCTGGCATTCTATTTAAATAAAAAACCCGTCCTGAAAAATCAGGACGGGTTGCGGAAACCATTATAATGTATAGTGGATCCTAGTTGTAATGTAAAAGTAGCAATTTTTTATTTGCCTACTTGTTTTCTGATAATATTTAATGCACCACCTGCTTTAAACCACTCAATTTGTTGTTGGTTGTAAGTGTGGTTTGCTTTGATGGTGTCTACAGAACCATCTTTATGTGTTAACACTAAAGTTAAAGGGGTTCCTGGCGCAAAACTCGTTAAACCAGTTACATCAATGCTGTCATCCTCTTGAATTTTATCATAATCCGCTTTCTCTGCAAAAGTCAAAGCCAGCATACCTTGTTTTTTCAAGTTGGTTTCGTGGATACGCGCAAATGATTTAGTCAAAACTACACGAACACCTAAATGTCTTGGTTCCATGGCAGCGTGTTCGCGAGAACTTCCTTCTCCGTAGTTTTCGTCACCGACCACTATTGTGCCTATGCCAGCGGCTTTGTATGCTCTTTGTGTATTTGGCACGGTATCGTAATTGCCATTGATTTGACTTTTTACGTTGTCCGTTTTTTCATTGAAGAAATTAATAGCACCAATTAATAAGTTGTTGGAAATATTATCTAAGTGACCGCGAAACTTTAACCATGGACCTGCCATAGAAATATGATCTGTTGTACATTTTCCTTTTGCCTTTATTAATAAACGCAATGATTTTAAATCTGTTCCTTCCCATGCAGCAAAAGGATCTAATAATTGTAAACGCTTCGAGGTAGGATCAACGGCAACAATAACATTGGAGCCATCTTCCGCTGGTGCTTGGAAACCAGCATCTTCCACTGCAAATCCTTTAACTGGTAATTCATCCCCAGTAGGGGCATCTAATTTAACTTGTTCTCCTTTGTCATTGGTCAAGGTGTCAGTTAATGGATTAAAAGTTAAATCACCCGCAATAGCTAACGCGGTTACTAATTCAGGGGAACCCACAAATGCGTAGGTGTTTGGATTTCCATCCGCACGTTTTGCAAAGTTTCTGTTGAAAGAATGCACGATGGTATTTTTTTCTTTTTTCTCCGCACCTACACGCTCCCACATTCCTATACAAGGGCCACACGCATTTGCAAAAACTTTGGCGCCAATCTTGCTGAATACATCTAAGAAACCATCTCTTTCAATGGTATATCTTACTTGCTCAGAACCTGGTGTAATCATGTATTCCGCCTTAGTGGTTAATCCCTTTTCAGAAACCTGTTTTGCCAAACTTACTGCGCGACTTATATCTTCATATGAAGAATTCGTACAGCTTCCAATTAAACCAACTTCAATTTTTGTAGGCCAACCATTTGCTGCTGCCACTTCTTTCATTTTTGAAATTGGCGTTGCTAAATCTGGTGTGAATGGACCATTTAAATGGGGTTCTAATGTAGTCAAATCAATTTCAATAACTTGATCAAAATATTTTTCAGGAGAAGCATATACTTCAGGATCCGCTGTTAAATGTGCAGCAACTGTATCTGCTAATGCAGCAACATCGGCACGGCCTGTGGAACTTAAATAACGACTCATGCTTGCATCGTAACCAAAGGTAGAAGTGGTTGCACCAATTTCTGCACCCATATTACAAATAGTACCTTTACCTGTACAACTCATGCTGGTGGCACCTTCACCAAAATATTCTACAATGGCACCAGTACCGCCTTTTACAGTTAGGATACCAGCTACTTTTAAAATCACATCCTTAGGCGCAGTCCATCCGCTTAACTTTCCTGTTAACTTGATCCCAATTAATTTAGGCCATTTTAATTCCCATGGCAAACCTGCCATTACATCACAAGCGTCAGCACCACCCACACCAATCGCAATCATCCCTAAGCCACCTGCATTCACCGTATGTGAATCGGTACCAATCATTAAGCCACCTGGGAAAGCATAGTTCTCTAAAACTACTTGGTGAATAATTCCAGCACCTGGTTTCCAAAAACCCAAACCATATTTATTTGAAACAGAAGCAAGAAAATCATACACTTCCTTACTTTCTGTTGTTGCTACTTGTAAATCTTGTTTTGCTTCTACCTTAGCTGAAATTAGGTGATCGCAATGCACGGTACTTGGAACAGCAACCTTAGGGCGACCCGCTTGCATAAATTGTAATAATGCCATTTGCGCTGTTGCATCTTGCATCGCAACACGATCTGGACCAAAATCTACATAAGAACCACCTCTTTCAAAGTTTTCTAACTTTTGATCAACATGTAAATGAGCGAACAATATCTTTTCAGATAAGGTCAATGGGCGATTTAATAATTTTCGAGCCGCTTCTACTTTTGCAGGCATTGCAGCATACAAATTTTTGATCATTTCGATATCAAAAGCCATAGTACTTAGTTTTGTGGTTAAAATTGGGGCAAAGATAAGCCAAATTTGCACCCGGTTAAAGCAAAAAATGCACTTTATGTCCACTTTTTTTTATAGATTGCATTTAGAATACTCGCTACTTATATGCAAAAAGTCAAGGATTTTTTTGAAATACATGCTTTTGGGGTTTGTACCGCCATTGGCGAAAGATTGGGCATTGCGACCACTAAAATTAGAATGTGGTTTATCTACATTTCATTTCTAACTTTCGGTTCGCCCGTTATTATTTATATGATATTGGCATTTTGGAGAAGTATTAGAAAATACATTCTATTAGGGAAAAGAAATCCCATGAAATATTTTTAGCTACTGCTAAATTACCGCCATTCTCAATTTTACCAATTTTTCTAATAATGGCGCAAGCTTGTCTAAGGGTAACATATTAGCACCATCACTTTTTGCTTGGGCTGGATTTGGATGGGTTTCAATAAATAATCCATGCGCACCTGTTGCGATGGCTGCTTTGGCAATAGTCTCAATTAATTGTGGGTTGCCACCAGTAACGCCACTGGTTTGGTTGGGTTGTTGTAATGAATGTGTACAATCCATTATCACGGGCACACCATTTTCGGCCATCGCAGGAATATTTCTGTAATCAACCACCAAATCCTGATAGCCAAATGTATTTCCTCTTTCGGTCAACATTATTTTTTCGTTGCCTGCTAATTTAATTTTATCCACTGCGAATTTCATGGAAGCGCCACTTAAAAATTGTCCTTTTTTTACATTTACAATTTTACCTGTTTGTGCTGCTGCAATTAATAAGTCGGTTTGTCTGCATAAAAAAGCAGGAATCTGTAATATATCAATGTATGCTGCTGCAATGGCTGCTTCTTCATGTGCATGAATATCAGAAGTAGTAGGCACTTGAAATTTTGCACCCACTTTTTTAATTAATTCCATTCCAGTGTCATCTCCAATACCTGTAAATGAATCGGCACTAGTTCGGTTTGCTTTTCGGTAGCTCGCTTTAAAAACATACGGGATACCTAAATTTTTACAAAGCGTACTTACTTTTTCTCCAATTTCCATTACAATGTCTTCGTTTTCAACAACGCAAGGACCTGCAATTAAAAAAAAGTTGTTTGCATTGTAGCTTTGAGATTTAAATAAATCTTGTAAATAAGTAGGCATCATATAATTCAGCTTTGTGGAATCAAAGGTAAGTTATTTACGCAATCTAGTGGCAGTATACTTAATAGAAGAATAGATATGTTTTGAGAATGTCTTTGTGTATCATTAAAATCGTAAGCCGATAGTAACACCAAGTCCCCTAATTCCTGCCCAGGGTCCTTCGGTGTCAGTGACGATGCCATTCGACGTGGTACTGGTGGTTAAATTAAATGGGGTGGTTTTGGTTTGATCAATCGTCTTTTTTAATTCGGTTAAGGCTAAGGCAGGCGTGCCATTGGGGGCAACAAAAATTAATTTTCCATTAGAAGTTCCATAATGGCCTCCAATAATCCATAGGTCTAATACCAACTTTGTTAATAATTGAAATTGCATTCCAGTGTATACCCCATAACTAGTTGATCGAATGGTGCCATCTAATTGTGCATGCATGGGTATCGCAGGTAAGGTAACATTCGGAATAGGAGATGCAGGTGTATAGGTATAATCTAATGGCACAGTTAAATCAAATGTGGCCATTCTTGCATAGGGGGCTAAATACAGACCAGACATTTTAGATACCCCTAAATAAAAACGGGCTTCTGCCGTTATTGCTGAATTTCCAATTTGAAAATTATCAAAATCAATGGCCGGGTTTTGAATAAATTGTTTTGCTAATTCTTTAAGGGGTAATTTTTGTTTGTTCATTTTTCGATAACTCAAGGACACCGACATAAAACGAGACAAACTTCTCTCAAAAGTTAGGTTGTAATTATTTAAAGCGTCGCTGGATAAATTAGTTTTTAAAATATTTTGTCCTCCCACTAAACTTTGCGCATTTGCAAAACTGCTTATGCCCACAAGCAAAATGAAAAATAGTCTTTTCATGTTTTGTTTATTTATACACCTAACATTAATATGGTGTAGTAACAATTACTTTGCTTTTTTATAATTTAAATCAGCTACT
>SYEV01000071.1 GCA_005800655.1 Bacteroidota bacterium | reverse complement strand
TTATGCATTCTTGTCTTTATTTACCTTTTCCATGTTGGGCCTAATCTTATCGGTGAATATTTTCCAAGTATATATGTTCTGGGAATTAGTGGGTGTATCTAGCTTTTTATTAATTGGGTATTACTTTAATAAACCTTCTGCAGTGGCCGCTTCCAAAAAAGCATTCATTGTTACGCGCTTTGCTGATTTAGGTTTTTTAATTGGCATTTTAATTATGGGCTTTTACGGAGGCACTTTAGATATTGGATTATTGATTGAAAAATTAACCTCGGCGCAGTCCCCTGAATTTTTAAGCATCACGAGTGCAAGCTTTTTAGGTGCAAGTATGCTAACCTGGGGTTTAACCTTACTATTTATGGGTGGCGCTGGAAAGTCGGCCATGTTCCCTTTACATATTTGGCTACCAGACGCTATGGAAGGCCCTACTCCTGTGTCCGCATTAATCCACGCAGCAACCATGGTGGTTGCGGGTGTTTATTTAGTGGCAAGATTGTTTCCTATTTTTTCCATGGACGAAACCGCTTTAACGATTGTCACTTATGTGGGCGCATTCTCCGCCTTACTTGCAGCAGTGATTGCATGTACACAAACAGATATCAAACGCGTACTGGCTTATTCTACGATGTCGCAAATTGGCTATATGATGTTTGCATTAGGCATTTCAAAAAATGGTGGTGAGGCAGGATTGGGATATATGGCTTCGATGTTTCATTTATTTACCCATGCATTTTTCAAGAGTTTATTATTCCTAGGTGCAGGGTCGGTGATACATATGGTACATAGTAATGAAATGAAAGATATGGGTGGGCTAAGAAAATTAATGCCCATTACCCATGCTGCTTTTTTAATAGCTTGCTTAGCGATTGCAGGTATCCCTCCTTTTGCAGGATTTTTTAGTAAGGAAGAAATTTTAACGGCTGCCTTCCATGAGAATAAATTGATTTATGGTGTAGCGCTATTTACTGCTGCATTGACAAGTTTTTATATGTTCCGTTTATATTTCAATATTTTCTGGAGCAAGGATGCCGCAGCAAAAGCGCACCACATTGATGGTCATGATGATGCACACACCCATAACAAAGAAAGCCATGGCGAAGGCACTTGGACCATGAAACTGCCATTACTAATTTTAACAGCTTGTGCAATAGGCGTTGGATTTATTCCTTTTTCTCAATTCATCACTTCGGACGGACTAGCATTAGAAACACATATTGATTTGGTATTCTCCATTGCTCCTGTCGCATTATCGATCATGGCTATTTTACTATCGGCTAGTTTTTATAAAACGCAAAATGCAAAATCGGACAAAGCAGTTGCGCTATTTGGTGGCTTTTACAGCGCTGCCTACAAAAAGTTTTATGTGGATGAATTGTATTTGTTTATTACCAAGAAAATTGTTTTCCCATTGATTGGACAACCTATTGCATGGGCCGACCGAAAGATTGTAGATGGCTTTATGTTGTTATTAGCCAATACAACAGCAAAAATTTCAGTGGCGATTAAAGGATTACAATCGGGTAAAGTACAAAACTATGCGCTTTACTTTTTTGGCGGTGTTATTGCATTGTCAATTTTATTTATTTATATCTGGAAATAAAATATTTATATGAACTTATCATTACTCATCTTATTGCCCTTGCTAACCGCCTTGCTCATTTTATTGAGCAAGAATTTAGCACAAATAAGATTCATTGGATTAGCAGGATCATTAGCACAATTAGGCGCTGCAGGCTGGTTGTTAAAATTATTTATGGATCAAAGGGCTGCAGGCAATACTGCTACCTATTTATTTGAAACAAATACCGTTTGGTTTAAAGCATTAAATATTAATTACCATATTGGCATTGATGGTATTGCACTCGCCATGATTTTATTAAGCGCTTTAGTCGTGGTTGCGGGCATACTTGTTTCCTGGACCATGGAAAAATTAAGTAAGGAATATTTTTTCTTACTCGTTTTATTAAGCATGGGTGCTTATGGATTTTTTATCTCCTTGGATTTGTTCACTTTATTTTTCTTTTTAGAAGTAGCCGTTATCCCTAAGTTCTTATTAATTGGTATTTGGGGCAGTGGTAAAAAAGAAAACAGCGCTATGAAGTTGGCCTTAATGTTAATGGCGGGTTCAGCATTGGTGTTTGTTGGCTTAATGGGTATTTATTACAACACGCACAGCTTTGATATGGTACAAATTGGACAAATGGGCATTTCATTAGGTATTCAAAAATTCTTTTTTCCGTTTTTATTTTTAGGTTTTGGCATATTTGCAGCCCTATTCCCTTTTCATACTTGGGTACCCGATGGTCACGCTTCAGCACCTACGGCAGCTTCCATGTTTTTAGCGGGTATCTCCATGAAGCTTGGAGGTTATGGTTGCTTACGCATGGCAGCATTAATGCCTGATGCAGCACACAGTTATTCATGGATCATTATATTACTCGCTACTATTGCAATTATCTATGGCGCATTCGCTACCATGATGCAAACCGATTTAAAGTATATCAACGCTTATTCTTCCATCAGTCACTGCGGATTTGTGATATTAGGAATTGGCATGTTGAATAAAACTTCCATTAATGGCGCAGTGATTCAAATGGTTTCCCATGGATTAATGACGGCTTTATTTTTTGCTGCTATTGGCATGATTTATTCCAGAACTCATACCAGAATGGTTGCACAATTAGGCGGCTTATTGAAAGTAATGCCCTTTATATCTAGCGTGTTTGTAATTGCAGGTTTATGTTCCCTTGGTTTGCCTGGCTTTAGTGGTTTTGTGGCAGAGATGACCGTATTTATGGGCGCTTGGCAAAATCCAGATGGATTTTACCGTATCGCAACCATTATATCAGCAGCCTCTATTGTAGTCACTGCAGTTTATATACTACGCGCTACAGGTAAAACCATTATGGGCCCAATTTCAGACGAACATGCCCTTTTAGGTGATGCTACCTGGAACGAAAAATTTGCAGCAGGTTTGTTAATCGTAGGCATATTAATTATTGGGTTGGCACCTTTCTTAATTAACCAATTGATTATGCCCGCCACTGATTTTTTAATGATCAATATTGACAAAGCCATTACCCTTAAATAATTAGAATAATGCTATCTAACATTTTTATATTACTCAGACAGGAACTTATACTTAGCTTACTTATATTTTTATTGCTATTTATTAAAATAGGCAAAGAAAGAAGTAATGAAACGGTTTTGAACATTATTAATATTTTATTATTTGTCAACTTACCAGCTGGTTTATTTGGCATGAGCGAAGGCGGTGCATTTAATGGTATGTTTACAACCAACGCCTTTATTGTATTAGAAAAAAACATATTAAACTTAGCGATACTTTTAATCTCCATGCAATCCTACGCTTGGCTGAAACATCATAAGCAAGTAGCAGAATTTTATTTACTCATATTCACTTCCTTACTAGGCATGTTTTTTATGATTTCAAGCGACAACTTATTAATGTTTTATTTAGGGCTCGAAATGAGCACTATTCCATTGGCTGCTGCAGCCAACTTCGATTTGGCAAAACGTAAGTCATCTGAAGCTGCGATGAAATTAATCCTATCCTCTGCATTCTCCTCTGGTATTTTATTAATGGGTATTTCATTTTTATACGGCACTAGTGGCACACTAAGCTTTGACGTATTAACAGCGCATATCGGCAATGACCCAATGCAATTGTTTGCATTCATTTTATTGGTCTCTGGTTTTGCATTTAAAATATCAGCAGTGCCCTTTCACTTATGGACCGCAGATGTTTACGAGGGTTCACCAGTAGCAGTGACTGCGTTTTTATCGGTAGTATCTAAAGCAGCTGTATTATTTACCTTTACCTCTATTTTATATAAAGTATATACACCAATCGCTAGCGTATGGTATGGGGTTTTGGTAGTGTTATCGGTGGCCACTATTTTAATTGGTAATTTATTTGCAATCAGACAGGATAATTTCAAACGTTTCCTTGCCTTTTCATCCATTGCTCAGGTGGGCTTTATTTTAATTGGTATTTCAGGAAGCTCCCAAGCAGGATCTGCTTCATTGGTGTACTTTGTTTTAATTTATGTATTCTCTAATTTAGCGGCCTTTGGGGTAGTAACCGTGGTGAGTGCATTAACAGGGAAGGAAAATATTTCAGACTTTAAAGGATTTTATAAAACCAACCCTTTTTTATCCTGGGTTTTAGCGATTGCATTATTTTCATTAGCAGGGGTGCCTCCTACTGCAGGATTTTTTGGTAAATTATTTTTAATGATGGCTGGTGCTGCTAAAGAAAATTACGGACTCATTACTTTTGCTGCCTTAAATATGGTCATTTCCTTTTTCTATTACTTAAAAGTGGTGAAGGCAATATTTATGGAGGAAAATGAGCAACCAATTCAAAAATTAAGCGTTCCAGGAGTGACAAAGTTGGCAATGTATATCTGTGTAGCAGGAATTATTATTACTGGATTAGCTAGTCTGGTATATGATTATATTTATTCACTAAGTATTGGCTTGTAAAAAAATAGTTGATTATGGCAATTAATAAGAACCACGAATTTGAAGATTTAGATAGTATTAAATGTGCGATTGTTGAAAAGAATGTAAGTCCAGAACGCGTCGCATTTTTGAAGCAATTATTGGAATTAAATAAATACCAAGTAGTAGTAGTGGGAAGCCCTGCCCCTAAAGCAGCACCGGCCGCGCCAGTTGCAGCTCCTGCAGTTGAAGGCGATGTAACGACACCAGCACCCGCGCCTCCATTTCCTGAAACGCCCCCCGCACCAACCACTTTTACAGTGGGTGTAACCGATTTAACCTTTAATGCCACCAATGCTATTTTTGGTCGTCAATTAAAAACCGACAACGGAACTATAGTCACCCTTGCTTATTGGCAACAAAAAGAGGCGGTTTCCAATGACGAAGTGCCCTATTTTGATCAGTTCAAATAACTCCTTTTGTACTTATAAGTATACTCCATTTAAATTTTACGCCTACTTTAGTTTACTTCGTTTAAATTAAAAGTATCAATCGCAAGTAAAAAGAAATAATTATAGAAATAGTTTATCTCTATTTTAGTTCAGTACATCCAAAAACAAGAACCCCAAGCTTGCTTGGGGTTCATTATAAATAGCACTTAAAGGCTTACTGTATTTGAATCAGCTAATTACTTTTTCCCTTGTACTTTTTTGTGCAAATCATCCAACTTGCTTGTATACAAACTACGGCCATGGGTACCTAAAATAATTTCATTATCTCTAGGATGAATCACGATATCGTGAATAGGCACCGCATTTGGTAAACCTTTGTTCCAACCCATGGAACTTGCACCACCATCTGTACTTACATATAAACCCCCATCAGTACCTACATATAAAACTTGGCTTGAAATATTATCTTCGGTAATTACATTGACTGCTTCTAAAGGCAAATCCTTCATGATTTGCGTCCAAGTTGTACCATAATCATTACTTACATACACATAAGCATTAAAATGATCATTACGATAGCCATTCATTGTTGCATAAACACGTGATTCACTATACGCACTTGCCAATACCCTGCTCACATACAAACCTTTAGGCAGTTTTGCACTTAATAAAGTAAATGTATAACCAACATCTTTTGATAAATGAATCATACCGTCATCTGAACCTACATAAATTAAACCAAAACGGAATGGACTTTCACTCATGGTTGTTAAAGTACCATAAGGAACATCCCCTTGCGCTGGGTTGGAAGTTAATTCAGTACTTAATGTTACTAAACTATCTCCTTTACTCATAGAGCGGTGAAATTTATTACTTCCATAATAAAAAACATCTTGGTTATGCTTACTTAATAAAATAGGTGTTTGCCAATTGAATCTAAATGCAGGCTCTCCTAAATTACGTAATGGTCTAATAAACTTTCTATCCTTGGTTGTCAAATTCTGTCTTGAATATGCCCCATATTGAGAGCCACTATAAATAGTTTTATTATCTCTAGTATCTACCTGTACTTGCATACCATCACCTCCATTTAACATGGTATAAGGATTATGCCCGCTATCAAACCAATCAAAACTTTCTTTGGTTTGACTTGATCCCATCCAAGTACCATTATCCTGTAAGCCACCATAAACATTATAAGGCTTAGCCATATCAAAATTTATATTGTAAAATTGACCCACTGGAGGTGTATTCGCCTTAAACCAATGATCGCCATTATCATAAGTAATATTACAACCACCATCATTACCAATAATAATGTGCCCGTCTTTTTGACCATTGAACCATGCGTAATGATGATCAGAATGTACATTTTCCTTACCTATTTCTTTAAATGTTTTTCCGCCATCTTTACTTAATAATATACCAACGCCTGTGATAATTATTTTATCAGCATTGGTAGGGCTTATAAATACTTTACCAAAATAATAACCATAGGTGCTATATAAATTAATTGGCTTGGTATGTGTTTTTTTCCAGGTTGCTCCTGCGTCCTCACTACGATAAACTTCAGCACCAATAATTGGGGTTTCAAATAAAGCAGTATTTGCATCATATAAATAATCCCAAATACAAGTAGGTAATAATTTGCCCGACTTTACATCTTCCTTGATGCCGGATACCGTGTATTTCATTGGCAAGCCATTACGAGGCGAACGAATAAAATTGGTAAACTTACGATCATCTAATGCTAAAAATTGATCAACCGTTAAATCTTTAAAATCACGCAATGCATATCTAGTGGTGTCACTATATCTTTTTATTGTTGTATCAGATTGCTGGGCGTTATTATCAACTATCGCATAAACGATAGATGGATTTTCAGGATAAACTGCAATACCAATTCTGCCGACCCCTTCGCCTGTAGGAAAACCTGAAGCAGCTGTTGAAGCTAATGTCCAACTATCACCGCCATTGGTACTTTTATAAATACCACTTGTTTTTCCCGCCTCTACAAAGTTGGAAGCAGAACGTGTTTTATACCACATTGCAGCATATAAATTATTTGGATTTTTTGGATCAATATCTATATCAATACCGCTTGTATTCGCATCAATGTATAAAGTTTGTTTCCATGTTTTACCACCATCTGCTGTTTTATATATACCGCGTTCTTTATTTTCTGAGTATAAATGACCCAAAGCGGCTACCCATGCAACGTTAGAATCAATGGGTGATAATTGCACTTTTCCAATATGATGACTTTCAGGTAAACCAAGGTAAGTCCAGGTTTTTCCATTATTGTCTGATTTGTAAACGCCAATTCCAGCATAGGAGGAACGACTACTGTTCGCCTCCCCGGTACCCACCCAAATGATTCTATTTTTCCAATTCACTGCAATATCACCAATATTCAAAGTTGCAGTTGAATCAAAAATAGATTTAAAACTTTGTCCATTATTAATGGTATGCCAAACACCTCCAGTCGCATAGGCGACATAAAACTCCGTAGGATCACTCGGATTTACATCAATATCAACAACACGACCACTCATCACTGATGGCCCGATGTTTTGAAACGATGTATTATTGACCGTTGAATTCGCCAAAAGAAGTGCTCTTTGTTCGTTACTCTTTAGGCGATCTGTCGCAGAACTAGGTTTGGGTTGCGCAAAAGCAACTAAACCCATTAATAAGAAGATTTGTAGAAAAATTGTTTTCATGTATCGTGTATTTGTAATTAAATATAAGGACTTTTTAAAAGGAGAATTGCCAAAAATGATAAGTGAAACCGCTAAAAGAAAATGCTTTGTAATATATATTACAAAGCATTGATTATCAATTCGTTGATTGCGAAAAGGGCTAAGTTATCCATAGATCAACTTCCTCTAGAACCACCAGTTTTAATTGGTTTTTTAGCCGCACCCGTTGATTTTGTGTTGGCTTTAGCAATAAATTTTGAACTTCCACCTTGTACCGTAGCCTTAGTTGTATTGGTGGAATTTTTTGCTGCGATTTTTTTATTAATAGCAAATCCCATAGTTATTATTTTAGAATATAAATATAATTAAAAAAATACAATAAACATATCTTTGAAAAAATATTTTCAATAAAGTGCATACTATTAAATCAATAATGAATCAATGGGGGAAAAAACATACACCATTTGTTTTTTTAATTGATTTTGAATGTAAAAAACCAATGTGCTGGAAATGGTCTGACACGGAAAATATATTTGAATTTAATTTTGACGGAGTCACGAATCAAAAAAAAATAATTACCCAAAATAATAATATTTCTACATCCGATTTTGAATTTAACAAAACGCCCGTTTCCTTTAAAGAATATAGAAATAAATTCGATCAAATAAAAAAAGAAATCGAACTTGGAAATAGTTTTTTAGTGAACCTCACCGAAAAAACTAAAATAAAATCGAATTACACTATAGCAGAAATTTATAATCGGGCAAATGCAAAATATATTTGTTACTTAAAAGATGAATTTGTATGTTTTTCTCCAGAAACATTTGTAAAAATAAAAGAAGGTAAGATATACTCCTATCCGATGAAGGGCACCATCAATGCAGGTATTCCAGATGCAAAAAATATTATATTGAACGATACCAAGGAAATTTCAGAACATGCAACCATGGTGGACCTAATTAGAAATGACTTAAGTAGGGTATCAAAAAATGTAAAAGTAAATAAATATAGATACTACGAAGAGATTGCGACGCAGGATGGGAACCTCGGTCAAGTAAGCTCTGAAATTGTAGGCGAATTAGATGCTAATTACTGTGAAAATATTGGTGAAATTATTTTTGATTTGCTGCCTGCAGGCTCCATATCCGGTGCGCCCAAAAAGAAAACGGTAAAAATAATTGCTGAAGCAGAAAAAGAAGACAGAGGTTATTATACAGGTATTGCCGGCTATTATGATGGACAAAATTTAGACAGTACAGTTTTAATTCGGTATTTGCAAAATGACAGCTTTTATCGCAGTGGCGGTGGTATTACCTGCAATAGCGAGGCCCTAAACGAATACCAAGAAATGATAGACAAAGTATATGTACCCCTTTTTTGAAACTATACGATATAAGAATGGGATAGTAGAAAATTTATCCTACCATCAAACTCGAATTAATCGAACATTGCTTGCATTGGGCGGAAATACATCCATCCAACTTGACGAAATACACATCGAAGGTGATGTTGAAAAGGATATTGTATATAAAATAAAGTGCTTATACAATTTAGAAGGTGCATTTCATATTGAAAAAGAAATTTACAATAAAAAAACAATTCAAACTGTTTCCATTTATCTAGCTGCACAAGAAGAATATCAATTCAAATTAACAGATCGTACCTGGCTGAATGATGCGTTAAAAAAATCTGGAACAGATGAAATCATCATAGTACAGAACAATATTATCAAGGACGGCAATTACGCTAACTTGGTTTTTTTTAATGGGAATGAATGGCATACTCCTTTACACCCATTACTATTAGGCACACACCGCGCAAGGCTTATTAACGAAAATAAAATTATCGAAAAAAATATCACCCTTAGTGATATAGCCAATTACACTTCACTAAAGTATGTCAATGCAATGATGCTTTGGGAGGAATCACCGGAGATTGCAATAAGTGAAATAGTTTATTAATATAGATGGGAAATCTATTTTGAAAATACGTACGGGGCAATCCTCAAGATTTACATAAATCCAAAAAATAGCGACGTAATTTTAAGTAGTAAATTATCTTATTTAATCAATATTTCATTTTGTAAAATAAAAACTGCAGCGCCACTTAAAAATCCAATGAGCGCAATCCAGCTTACATTTTTGAGATACCAGAAAAAGTCTATTTTTTCCATGCCCATCACTGCCACCCCTGCAGCAGAACCTATAATTAATATAGAGCCTCCTGTTCCAGCTGTATAAGCGATTAATTCCCAAAAATAGTGGTCTGTAGGATAAGTTTGAATGCTGTACATATTTTGTAAAGCAGCGACTAATGGAACATTATCGAAAACAGCAGATAACATGCCAATACTAATGGCTACTCCATTTAAATTACCCATGACCTCATTTAAATACTGCGCCATTTGAGGTAAAACGCCTACATATTGTAATGAACTTACACTCAATAAAATACCAAAAAAAAATAAAATACTGGGTGTATCAATTTTTCGTAATGCGTGGTTTACGGAAAGTAGTCCCTTTTCTGACTCGTGTTTTTTGTTATGAATCACCTCCGTTATTACCCACATGATTCCTAAACAAAAAAGCATTCCCATATAAGGTGGCAAATGGGTAATTGATTTAAAAACAGGTACGAATAATAAACATACAATTCCAGCTATAAAAATAAAATTTCGTTCCTTTGGATTTGTCGTAAAATTCAAATTGGGTGTTTCCTCGTTTTTAAAAATTATACACCCTTTGATGGTATAATTAGTAATAATTGCGGGTATTACCATACAAATTAAACTTGGCAAAAAACTTTGTTTGATGATATTCATAGCAGTGACTTGCCCACCAATCCACAACATAGTTGTTGTTACATCGCCAATGGGACTAAAAGCACCACCAGCGTTTGCCGCTATCACTACCAAGCCCAATAACTGCCATTTTGTTTTTTGATCTGCTAATAATTTATTTAAAATAGATGCCATGACAATGGTAGTAGTCAAATTATCTAAAACAGCAGACAGAAAAAAGGTGATTAACCCTATTAGCCAAATCAATTTGGCTTTATGTGTTGTTTTTATCCGATCTACAATATTTTGAAATCCATCATGCGCATCTATTAATTCCACAATCGTCATTGCCCCTAATAGAAAAAAAAGTATCTCACTAATTTCACTTAAATGATGCGACAATGCTTCTAAAACAATGTTTTTATCAGGCGTATCAAAAATGATTAAACTCCAACACAAAACAGCCGTAACAAGAGCAATGGCCGATTTATTAATTTTTAATAGCCCTTCAAAAGTAATCGCTATATAACCAATAAAAAAAACAAGTAGCAACCCTAAAAACATTTTAATTGATTTATATGAATCAAAATAAATACCAATTAAAGGTAGTAATAAAAAATTGATGAGGCAAGGTTAAGTCAGTTTAAGTCTATGATAATAGATCTAAAATGATCAAATTAAAATAAATCCTTGGCAGAGCGCTTAATTGAAAAAATAGGTGCTTATTGAATAGTACTAGCCTAGGAATCTGGGTTACTCTTACGGCTATAATAAAGAATGATAAGAAATAATAATGCTAATAAAAACTGCAGTAAATAGTTGCCCATTTTGTGTCTATTCAACTTTTGACAAAAAATAGGGTCATAGGTTTATTCCATGCAACCATTTTGAATAAAATCACCCATAGTGACAAATTCAGCCTGCTTGTTTAGGTCATTCAGTAAACGGTATAGTTTATCAAGTAGCTCAGTATCAGACCCCCTTGTGGTATATTTTGGCAAACCAAAGGCAGTGATATTCGTAAACTCCCAAGGATGAAAATACATGCTCAAATAGCCATCTTTTTTTAAAGTTTGTAGCGCCAACTTTAAATACATCGCATAGGGGAAATTCTTAAAACTTAACCAAAATAAGGGGATTCTTAAATTAGGACTCACAGACGCAGGGACCCTAATTAATCCTTGTTCACGATACTTAGTCCGAGGTAAATGAAAATTATTATACCTTCCCGGAAGCCAAGTGGGATGAATGGAAGCATCATATCTGTACCCTGCTTCATTAATATCAGCAACAGGAACCTGTCGCATTCTTGGCATTCTTAAACCCTTTACCGGCTTTTGAATAATTT
>SYEV01000070.1 GCA_005800655.1 Bacteroidota bacterium | reverse complement strand
GAATCAGTGGGAAAATTTTTATAACTTCGAAAGACCTCACTTTGCTCATGATGGAAAAACTCCTTACGAAGTATTAAAAACCAAATTAACAAATTAAAGTATAAACCTCATTTTGTCCACTTTTGGTTGACCTATGACAATGATAATTTTTTAGTATTTTGTATAACAATAAAGGCTTGATCTTAAAAACTTTAACAAATGACGAATTCCAACATTTTTGACGCCATTGTAGTAGGCTCCGGTATTTCTGGAGGCTGGGCAGCTAAAGAACTTACTGAAAAAGGATTAAAGACAATTTTACTTGAAAGAGGACGTAATGTGGAACATATCAAAGATTACGAAGGAACCGAAAAAAATCCTTGGGAATTACCACACCGTAATGCAAGAACCGAGGAAGATAAATTCAACTCTCCTATTCAAAGTAAATGCTACGCATACGATGAGGTATCAAAAAAATTCTTTGTCAACGATCTTGAAAATCCATACAACCCTGTAAAACCATTTGACTGGATTAGAGGAAATCATGTAGGTGGTCGTTCCCTGATGTGGGGTCGTCAAAGTTATCGTTTGAGCGATTTGGATTTTGAAGCCAATGCAAAAGATGGACATGGCACTGACTGGCCGATTCGCTATAATGATCTTGCCCCTTGGTATAGCTATGTTGAAAAATTTGCAGGCATTAGTGGTAATCGAGATGGTATTCCTAATTTACCCGATGGTGAATTTCAACCCGCTATGGAAATGAACTGTGTTGAACAAATGGTAGCAAATAATCTTAAAACAAAAATGGGTCGTCCAATGATTATTGGAAGATCTGCAAATCATACTGCAAAAATTGGAACCCGTGGCCCATGTCAATTTAGAAATAAATGTCACCAAGGTTGTCCATTTGGTGGCTATTTTAGCTCCAACTCTGCAACGCTTCCTGCAGCTTTTGCAACTGGTAATTTAACGTTAAGACCAGATGCCATCACAACAGAAATTTTATACGACAAAGAAACAGGGCGCGCGAAAGGCGTTCGAATTTTAGATGCGAACACCAATAAAACGGAAGAATATTATGCTAAAATAGTTTTCTTAAATGCATCTACCTTAGGCACTTCCCATATTTTATTAAACTCAGTATCAGAAGTTTTCCCAACAGGATTTGGAAATAGTAGCCAACAAGTAGGGCATAATTTAATGGATCATCATTATGGTGTTGGCGCGAATGGTGACTTTGATGGCTTTCTAGATAAATATACATACGGTCGTCGTCCAAATGGAATATATGTTCCTCGTTTTAGAAATTTAGATGGCGGTTCCTCTGCAGGTTATGTTCGTGGATTTGGTTATCAAGGAGGTGCTTCTCGCAAACGTGGTGATGCAGATGGTATTGGTGTTGAATTAAAAGAAAGTATTACTGAACCAGGCAATTGGTCAATGGGTTGGGGTTCATGGGGTGAGCATTTACCTTACTATGAAAATAAAGTAAGCTTAAACAAAGACAAGAAAGATAAATGGGGATTACCTACCCTTGATATTGATTGTGAATTCAAGGACAACGAAATGAAGATGCGTGTTGATATGAAAAATAGCGCAGCAGAAATGTTAGAAGCAGCTGGTATCAAAAATATTACTACTTACGACAATATGCCTGCTCCTGGATTTTGTATACATGAAATGGGAACGGCTCGTATGGGTAAGGATCCTAAAACATCTGTACTAAATAAATGGAATCAAATGCATGATGCTAAAAATGTTTTCATTACAGATGGTTCCGCCATGGCTTCATCTGCATGTCAAAATCCATCATTAACTTATATGGCACTAACTGCAAGGGCAACTGATTTTGCAGTAAGCGAATTAAAAAAAGGGAATCTGTAAAGAATTCCTTTTTTATTTTATTTGCGCTTTTATTTAATTAATTTTTATGCCTAATGCTTGATGCACCGGAGGTATTAGATTCTTTTACATTTGGATTCCCTTTGTAATCAATGCTACTTGCACCAATTGAATTTGCTTTTAATAGCTCAGTAACTGTTGCTTGTATACTACTAGCACCTGATGATTTAAGAATTGCCCCTTTTGAATTTAAATTGTAAAGTTTTGCATCACTTGCCCCAGAAATTACAACGGATAAATCATCCACCCTTCCGGCTAATTCAATCTTAGAAGCACCCGCCCCTGTAATAGCAATAGTATTTGCATCCACCGAACTTTTGCAATCAGAAGCACCCGAAATATCATAAATAATTACACCAGCACTAATATCTCCTTTCAAATCGGAGGCTCCTGATAAATTGATTCTAATTTTTGGCGACTCAATTTTATTAATGATATGAACATCACTCGCGCCCAACGCTGTTATTGCATCAATATCTTTTATACTTACATAAGCCTTGGTTTTGTAGTTCCCCCATTTTTTCCAATTAAACCAAGATCCATTATCCCCTAAACGAATAATCAAAACACCGCCTTCCACTTCAGTGATAATATGATCTCTAATTTCATCGCTACTTGCACTCACAGCTACTTTGATTGAAGCGGATTGGGTTAAATACAAATCAATGGCACTAGAAACCCTAATGGCATTAAAATTAGCCACTTTACGAACTTGCGCATTGTCATCGTATACTATCGCTGTTTTTTGTTGCGCATTGATATTGCAACTAGTTAAAACTAACAATACAAGTACTAGCTTTTTCATATGATAGGTGTTTATATTCCTTAAAACGTAATAACTATTATAAAGTTACACTTGCTGGTATGATTATTTCATATTATTTTTGCTTTGTCCTCGGGGTGCTGTAAAAAGCTGAGAAAAAACCCGTTGAACCTGAACAGGGTAATGCCTGCGAAGGGAAGGTCAACGCATCACGCGCACTTCTCATAGCTATTATTCCTGTTCCCATTATCAATTTTGTAAAAAATTAAACATTAGTCATGACTAAGTTATTGGGAATATTTATATCATTTTTTATGCTCGCTAATATCATGGCGCAGCAACCAAAACAAATATTTAAAAAGCTACCCACATCGGATAGCTTAAAAAAGTATATAGATAGCATACGAAGCCTCCCTCCACTCGAAGTAAAATCCATTAGAGCAAACGAACAAGGGCCATTTGCGAAAAGTAATATTTCAAAAAATCAAATTGCCTTGTTAAATACGGGACAGGATTTGCCATTTATACTGCAAAACACCCCATCGGTGGTAGTGCATGCAGATGCCGGTAATGGGGTTGGTTATACTGGTATTAGAATTAGAGGAACAGATGCAACAAGAATTAATTTTACTTTAAATGGCATCCCCTATAATGACCCAGAGAGTATGGGTACATTTTTTGTAAACTTACCTGACTTTAGTTCAAGTGTCAATAGCATTCAAATACAAAGAGGTGTTGGTACATCCAGCAATGGCGCTGGCGCTTTTGGCGGTACGGTTAACTTATCAACAAATGAATATAACCCTAACAACTATATTTCTTTTCAAAATAGCGGCGGCTCCTTCAATACTTTAAAAAATACATTACTATTTGGAACGGGTTTACTTAATAACCATTGGACACTAGATGCAAGATTAAGTAAAATTGTTAGTGATGGATATATTGATAGAGCTAGTAGTGATTTAAAATCCTATTTTCTTAGTACTACTTATTGGGGAGAAAAATCATCGCTTCGATTTAATATATTTTCTGGTAAAGAAAAAACATATCAAGCATGGTATGGAGTTCCTGAGGAGTTATTATCAATAAATCGCACCTACAATCCAGCTGGAACAGAAAAATTGGACAAACCCTATGAGGACCAAGTTGATAATTATAATCAAACCCATTATCAAGTATTTTACAATAAAGAAATTTATAAAAAACTTCAATGGAACACCGCATTATTTACAACATTAGGCAAAGGATATTATGAAGAATATAAATCTGAGGTTGATTTAGCGGATTATAATATTGAAACAAATGGTAAAAATGGGGTACCTACTGATATTGTTAGAAGAAGATGGCTTGACAATCAATTTTATGGTCAGATTGCTGCAATTTCTTATAAAGACAGTGTTAATGAGCTAACAGCTGGTGGTGGTTGGACGGTTTATGATGGGCTTCATTTTGGAACACTCCCTTATCTCACACAAAATTTAGCACCCGCTAATTTTAAATATTACAATGTGGATGCAAAAAAATCCGAGATCAATAGTTATATCAAATGGGAGCGATATTGGCTCAAGAATATGACCAGTTTTATTGATTTACAATTGAGAAACGTGCAACACAAAATGAACGGATTTAAAGACAATCCTGTTTTATTTATTGACAGAAAATTTGCATTTTTTAACCCAAAAATGGGTGTTCGTGTTCGCAATAAAAGCATGACTTACTTTACTAGTATTGCATTTGCCAATAAAGAACCAAATAGAGAGGATTTTGAAGCAAATAAAATACAACAGCCTAAAAGCGAAAAATTAATTGATTGGGAAACAGGACTAGAACTTAAAAAATCAAACTTTCTACTCAATGCCAATATGTATTATATGCATTATAAGGACCAACTCGTATTAACAGGTAAAATAAATGATGTAGGCGCATACACAAGAATAAATGTACCAAGTAGCTATAGAGCAGGGATTGAATTACAGGCACAACATAGTTTAAGTAAAAAATATTCTACTTCCTACAGTGTCACATTAAGTCAAAATAAAATAAAAAGTTTTACAGAATACATTGACGATTATGACAACGGAGGACAAATTAGCATTGAACACAATAATACTAATATTGCGCTTTCACCAACGCTCATTACTAACCGAACTTTTCAATGGAGACCAAATGAACGTCTCGCTTTTATTTGGACAACTAAGTATGTTTCAAAGCAGTATTTAGATAACACACAAAACAAAAACAAAGCACTTGACGATTATTTTCTGAATGATATAAATGCACATTGGCAAATATTTGACAAAACTAAATGGAAAATGAAAATACAATTTTTTGTCAATAATATTTTAGATATAAAGTACGAACCCAATGGTTATACCTATAGTTATATTTATAGTGGTACAACAACCACCTCAAATAACTATTTCCCAATGGCCGGACGCAACTATTGGTTAAGTTTAATAATAGACATTAAATAAGATAAAAAAGGGCCACGATAGATTGTGGCCCTTTTTTATTAGTATGTGATTTATTCAATTACTTTTTACTATCTGTCTCTTTTAAGAATTTAATAAACCCATTGAAATAGGTTTGTTGGTCATCATACATTGACATGTGCGACCCTTTAGGGCAATACAAATACTGACCGTGTTGTACCGCCTTCGCCAAAGCCTCCATTGCCTTAGGATCCATGGTATCAAATTCACCACCAATACTTAATGTTGGCACGGCTATCTCTTTTAAATTCGCTTTACGATTCCAATTTTTTAGTACCGCATCTCCTACAACACCAAATTCAGATGGCCCTTGCATTTTTAAGTATAATGGGTAATTCATTTTTGCAAATGCACGCTTTACAGGATCAGGCCACTTATCTGCTGGTAATCTTAAAATATGTTCTGGATAATAATTATCAGTAATTAATTTTAAATATTCGGGATTGGTATAATCGCCTTTTGCTTCAAATGCACGAATTTGCGCTAATACTTCTGCTGGCAATTTGGGGCCTAAAACCTCATTAGCATATTTTACATAATCAGGAATAGAAGGCATCATATTAGAAATAATTAACCCTTTTAAGTTTTTTTGGTACTTTAAGGCATACTCTGTTGCAAGTATTCCTCCCCAAGAATGACCTAATAAATAAAAATTAGAGGCATCTAAGTTTAAAGCAATCCTAACCGCCTCCACTTCATCAACAAAACGATCAATTTCCCATAATGAACTGTCATTGGGATTGTCAGAATAAGCCGATCCTAATTGATCATAATAATAATATTCAATACCTTCTTTAGGAAGAAAGGAATCAAAACATTCAAAATATTCATGCGTCGCTCCTGGACCTCCATGTAATAATAAAACTTTTATACGCGGATTATCCCCTACTTTTTTTGTCCATACATTAAAAACACCTTTGGAAGTATTTATAGATATCATTTTAACACCTCCAGTTAAAATTTCAGCAGTTGTATCAGATTTTACCGAAGAAGCGGTGTTGTTATTATTTTGACAACCAAATAAACCAATGCTTAAGATAGTCAATAATAAATATGATTTTTTTGAGTTTTTCATTTATCTGTTTTATTTTAAATTAAGAAGGATACATTTCCTGCCAAGCCAACATACCCCCTACTACATTATACACATTTTTAAAACCATAAGGCTCAAGCATCATACAAGCCTGGCCACTTCTATTACCACTTCTGCAATAAACATAGATTGTTTCTTCTTTCAAATGTTCAATTTCATCTAATTGCAGGGCTTGTACTAAACCTAATGGCAAGAGTTGACCCCCTATATTAAAAGCCGCATGTTCGTGTGGCTCACGTACATCTAATAAATTTATTTTTTCTCCAGCATCTAATTTTGCTTTTACTTCTTCAATGGTAATTGTTTTCATAATTTTTTGATTTAATTTTTTTATTAACTTGATTGCCTAATTGATCGAGTCTCTTTTTATCACTGGTGCCACTTTATCAATTACAACATCTATAGCACCTCCCTGGAAAGTAACATTTTTAATGGGCATCCCCAATGAATCTAGCTGACCCGAATAAGGATTTGGATTTTGCTGAATCACAAATGCATTTGCAGTATCAGTTATGGATGTCGCAGAAGTAATATTACCCAATTGCAAACCCATAGACGCAATTTTAGCACGCGCCATATCTACAGTGAGTCCTAATAAATCAGGCACTTCAAATCCAATGGTTGATCCACCATCCCCTACTAAAAAATGGATGAGTGTACCTGATGCAACTTTTGAACCTGGTGAAATTGGTTTTCCATTCACCAATTGGTCAATAATTACATTTTTATTACGATCGGCAATCACACTTATTCCGCCCAGGCGTAATCCTAAAACTTTCAAATAGGTTTGCGCACTTTTCAATGAAAAGCCAATTAAGTTAGGCATATCAATTAATGGCGCGACGATCCTATTGATTGTTAAATATACAGCACGTCCTTTTTTTACAATTTCATCCGACGCTGGAGTTTGTCTTAATACCGCATTACGAGCAAGTGTATCTACATAAATAGAATCCTGAAGTACAACATCAAATCCTAGTGCTGTTAAATTTTTTTGAGCAGCGGTAACATCTAACCCTACCACATTAGGTACTTTTTCCGTTTTTCCATTGCCTGTTATCCAACCTAAAGAAAAGAAAAACAAGATGAGCAAGACAATAAACGCCCCAATACCAGTTAAGATATTCACCCAAAGTGGCTTTTTTAATAATTTATCGATTGCTTCCAAGTTATTATTTTTAAATATTATTTTGATAAAGTATCTTCTATGATTAATCCATAAAAATCAGTCAAGGACCATCCCAATGCACGCACTTGTTGCGGAATTACACTTGCATCACTTTGCCCTGGCACCGTATTTACTTCCAACATATACGGTTTTTGCTGTGCTTCATTATAAATAAAATCAATACGAACCACCCCCCTGCAATTTAATGTTGTATAGGCTTTTGTTGCAGCCGAAGTTAACTCCAATTTCATGGTATCAGTTATTAGTGCTGGGGTTACTTCTTTACTTTTTCCTTGGTATTTGGCTTCAAAATCAAAAAATTCATTTTCCGTAATAATTTCAGTGATCGGTAAAACCGTTATTGCGCCTTTGGATTTAAATACCCCAATCGTAAACTCTCGGCCACTGATAAATTCCTCTACTAATACTTGTGTATCTTCCTTAAAAGCTTTCTCTAATGCAGGTGCTAATTCCTCCGGGTTATTAACTTTACTAATACCCAAGCTACTTCCACCATTATTTGGTTTAACAAATACCGGTAAACTTAAATTTGATAAAATTTCTGTATCTGTTAGTGGTGATTCTATAAATAAATGCAATGATTTCGCTACCCCAACACCACCGAATCCCGTAACTGCAACGGTAAATCTTTTATTAAAAGTCAAAGCACTTGTTGATGTATTACAACTCGTATATGGCAATCCGATTAAATCAAAATAACCTTGCATTTTTCCATCCTCTCCTGGTGTTCCATGAATGCACATCAAGGCCACATCGAAATTTATTTTTTGTCCATTTTCTACAATACTAAAATCAGCTTTGTCAACTGCAACCTCCTCCCCTTGTAAATTTTCATACCACCAACCAGTTGGATGAATATCAATCATATAAACGTCGTATACGTTTTTATCCAAAGCATTAAATATATTTTTAGCACTTTTATAGCTTATTTGTGCTTCCGAACTTAACCCACCTGTCACCAATGCTACCTTTTTTTTCATTTGCATTTATTTAATCTCAATGATGCCTATTGATTGCTACACCAAACATACAAAATACAAGACATAAAAAAAGGGGAAATTAATCCCCTTTTAAAAGTATTGTAATTAATTAAGCGTGTAATTTATCTTTCTTCGCTAACAATTCTTCCACTGTTTCGTTGTATTGGTCATCATGTACACAACAATCAACTGGACAAACAGAAGCACATTGTGGTTCTTCATGAAAACCTTGACACTCTGTACATTTATTAGCAGTAATATAATAAGTATCAGCAGCAATTGGCGCAATACGTTGTCCTGCATCTACTGAAGTTCCGTCCATTAAACTAAATGCACCTTTTACTGTAGTGCCATCTGCCATTGCCCATTCAACGCCACCCTCATAAATTGCGTTATTTGGACATTCTGGTTCACAAGCGCCACAGTTGATACATTCGTCGGTTATTTTGATTGCCATAAAATTTTTTTAAAAATTAGTGATGTACTTTTGTACGCATAAAGATACAATACAAGCATGAATTTACAAACAAGATTAAATAGTTTTTTTTTACTAAAAGAGAGATTATTGGACGTTAATAATGAAGCATTAATTCAAGCCAAAGCTAGCGCCTACAATCAAAATTCTTGGTTTTTGCCTGACTTTATTGAAAAGTCCATTACTCAAATTGCCCAGCAATTTTTAACAAAAGAAGCCTTAATGGATTGGACCGCCGCTTATCCGCAAATCGCGGATAAGATGACCCATAAAAAAGTGGGTATTGTAATGGCTGGAAATATACCCCTGGTTGGATTCCATGATTTATTAAGTACCCTCATTGCAGGGCATACAGCTGTGGTCAAATTATCTTCCAAGGACACTGTTGGAATGGAATATATCATCCATACTTTAATCGAAATTGAACCCCAATGGAAAGATCATATTATTGTGCAAAGCCATTTAAAAGATTGCGATGCCTATATAGCAACTGGAAGCAATAATACCAGTAGGTATTTTGAACAATACTTTGGGAAATATCCGCATATTATTAGATCGAACAAGACATCTATTGCAATATTAGATGGCGGGGAAAGCGCAGCCGATTTGAATTTGTTGGCAGATGATATGATGCTTTATTTTGGAAGAGGCTGTCGTAATGTTACACAGGTTTGGGTACTGGAAGGTTATGACTTTGTGCCCTTGTTAAATGCCTTGAAAAAGTATAATTATATCATTGATGAGCATAAATACCGCCATAATTACGACTACCAATTGGCACTTTTAATGATGACCCGTCAATTTTACATGGACACCAATGCCATTTTGTTAAGTGAAAACCCTTCTCCTTTTGCGGCTATCGCACAAATCCATTACCAATTTTATATCCCTGGCCAAGCTCCAATTATTAATCCAGCGGAAATTCAATGTATCGTTGGAAAAGGGGGCTTGTCCTTTGGAAGCCTTCAAAAACCTAGCTTACAACAATATGCGGATGGTGTGGATACCCTTAGCTTTTTAACCAGCTTGTAAACAAACAGAATCCAAATTGCAGTAACTTGTATTGTTACACGTCCATTTATTCACGAACAATTTCGTAAATATTTTGTTAAAGCTTATATTTGAATGTGTGACATAATTTCTGCTGCATTAATTTTGTACCAGAATTGGTATACAATTTGATATAATAGATTAAAAAAATAATGACATGACGAACTTGAATTTTAAAAACATTTTGGCAATTATCGGTATCAGCTTTGCAACTACTTTCGTAAGTATTTGGGGGTATTCCAAATGGATAAAACCAAGCTCCTCTTTTGATAGCAATAACCAATTGCCTACCAATTATGCTAGTTTTTTTAATGGTAATGCACCCGCTTCAACAGTCGACTTTACTCCAGCTGCTAGTTCAGCTTCCCCTGCAGTAGTGCATATCAAAACAAAAACAAATGCAAAACGTGTTGATGCAAATCAACAAAGACAAAGAAATCCTTTTTCAGATTTTTTCGGGGACGATGATATGTTCGGTGATTTTTTTGGAGGCCCAAGAGTAATGCCTGAACAAAGAGCAAGTGGAAGCGGTGTATTAATTACTGCGGATGGTTATATAGTAACTAACAATCACGTGGTGAATGGAGCAGATGAAATAAATGTAACATTAACCAATAAAAAATCATACAAAGCAAAAGTAATTGGTACTGATCCAAGTAGTGATTTAGCGGTCATTAAAATTGAAGCAGCAGCTTTGCCGTATATCGTATATGGCAATAGTGACGAAATTAAATTAGGACAATGGGTACTTGCCATTGGTTATCCTTTGAATTTAGATGTAACCATTACTGCAGGAATTATAAGCGCAAAAAATAGAAATATTAATATTAATGCACGTCAAAGTGATCGCCCAGTTGAAACTTTTTTACAAACGGATGCAGCAGTGAACCAAGGTAATAGTGGCGGTGCTTTAGTAAATACAAGTGGTGAGCTGGTTGGAATAAATTCAGCAATTGCTTCACCTACAGGATCCTATGCAGGTTATTCATACGCAATCCCAGTGAATATTGTAAAAAAAATAGTTACGGATATTGTGAAATTTGGAACCGTGCAACGTGCATATTTAGGCATCTCCTACCCTAAGGATGATTTACCAGAATCTGAAGTTAAAAAGATAGATGAAGAATACCGTATTAAAACCAATGAAATACAAGGCGTACTTGTGACTGATGTAGTAGAAGGTGGTGCAGCAAAAGCAGCAGGCATGAAAAAAGGTGATATTATCACTAAACTCAATGGCGTTGCCATTAAATCATCTCCTGAACTACAAGAACAAATTGCGAGGTATAAACCATCAGATAAAATAAGTGTACAAATTAAAAGAGATGGCAAGGAAATGACTTTTAATGCTACGCTTAAAGCAAAAATTGGAGATGATGCCAACTTAGCTACAAGTAGTAAAGCTGCAGAAAAGCTAGGTGGTAAACTAGAAACTGTGGATAAAACAACTGCTGAAAAAAATGACTTATCTGGCGGTGTTGTTGTGAAAGAATTAGGCAATGGTATACTTGGAAAAAGCAGGGTTGAAAAAGGATTCGTTATTACTCAAGTGAATGATAAAACCGTGAATAATGTTGAAGAATTTTATGAAGCTTTGAAAAAAGTGACCAGTGCGAGTATCAAACTTTCAGGCATTTATCCTGGCTATTTTGGAAACTATGCATTTGTGTTAAACTTGAACGACTAAATAAAAAATTTCCCATAAAGCTTGGATTAACGAAAGGGGCCCCGATTTATCGGGGCCCCTTTCGTATGTATAACAACTCGCTGGAATCTATAATTCCTTCTCTTTCATTTGTTTCCAAATATTATCTTTTTCAACCAAGGACATTTTCGCTAAATCCAATCCATTGTCTTTGGCGTAATTTTCCATGAGCTCAAAACGATGTTTAAATTTCTTATTTGTTTTCTCTAGTGCAGTTTCAGGATCAATATTTAAAAAACGCGCGTAATTAATCATACTAAATAATACATCGCCAAATTCTTGCTCCATTTTTAGCTGATTGTGTGCCACAATTTCCACTTTCATCTCCGCAATCTCTTCTTCTACCTTTTCCCAAACCTGCTCTTTATTTTCCCACTCAAATCCTACATGTTTCACTTTTTCCTGAATCCTTAAAGCTTTTACCATCGCAGGCAAACTATTCGGCACCCCACTTAATATTGTCTTATCACCTTTACCTTCTTGTAATTTTAATTGTTCCCAATTCCTTTTTAAATCGTCGTCATTTTCTACTTTAACATCCCCATAAATATGTGGGTGACGGTGAATTAATTTTTTTGATATGGCTTCTATGGAATCTTGCAAAGTAAATTTTCCTTGCTCCGTTCCTATCTTCGCATAAAACAATACATGTAATAAAATATCTCCCAACTCCTCCTTTATCCCATCCCAATCCTCTTCCACAATTGCATCCACCAATTCATAAAGTTCCTCAATGGTATTACTGCGTAAACTATGTATGGTTTGTTTTTTATCCCATGGGCACTTTTCACGAAGGGTATCCATGATTTCAACTAAATCCAAAAAGCTTTTGGTTAAATTTTCCTGACTCATAATTATTATAAATTCCAATGCACACAAGATAGCAAAAAAAATAACTTTCATCGGGACTGCCGTTTTTCGCTTTGCTCAAAACGTCTTCCCAATGATTTGGTCTTACCCAAAGCCTTTACACATCATCCTAAATCGGGACTACCGTTTTTCGCTTTGCTCAAAACGTCTTCCCAATGATTTGGTCTTACCCAAAGCCTTTACACATCATCCTAAATCGGGACTGCCGTTTTTCGCTTTGCTCAAAACGTCTTCCCAATGATTT
>SYEV01000069.1 GCA_005800655.1 Bacteroidota bacterium | reverse complement strand
GCCTCATCCCCACTTCTTTTAAAAGTTCCAGCGATTGGATGCACCACCGCTTTGCCATTTTTAATAATGATTTGCGCTTCCGGTGAAGATCCCATCAATTTATAATCCCCATAATCAAAAAAGAACAAATACGGTGAAGGATTAATATTCCGTAAGGTGCGATAAACATTAAACTCATCGCCTTGAAAGGATTGTTGAAATCTGCGACTTAATACAATTTGGAATACATCCCCTCTCATGCAATGTTGTATTCCTTGCTTCACTACTTTTATAAATTCAGCATCCGTTTGGTTGACCCTTTCCGTTCCTTTGATGAAAAAAGGATATTGCGGCACATCCTTACTTTTAATAAAGGACATCAATGCGTTAAATTCGGAATCAATCCCATCTATTTTATTTTCACAAATGAATATTTCATCTTTAAAATGATTAAACGCAATCACATATTGATACAATCGATAGCGCATTAAAGGAATGATATCTGCATCCTTTTTAAATTGAATAGAATCAAAAAATGGAATGGCATCATAAGTGGTATACCCATATAATCCCTGACCAAAAGATGCTTCTTTCAAATTGGCTGCTTTCATTTCATATTGTTGCATATAGGACCAAATGCGATCAGGCGCATCATGCACATGATGGATGGTTTCTTTTTCAGGCTCTTGATTCGGATATTTATATTCAATCTGATTTAAAGACGAAATTTCAATTCCCCCAATCGCATTTACGCCAATAAATGAATAGCTATTTTCTGAAGCATGCGAATCGGTACTTTCTAATAAAATGGTATCACGAAAACGATCCCTTAAGCGCAGGTAAATTCCTACTGGCGTAAAAGTATCGGCTAACATTTTTGTTACTTCCGTTTGAATTACAATTTTTTTCATTTTTTCCTTTGGTCATTAATTAAAAAAATAAACCCCAACATCGCTGTTAGGGTTTATGTATAATTTGACAATATAGTTATGTCACTACAATACCCTAACGGATTTTGTATGCCACCACCATATATTGTTTGTTTTTATCATCTTATTGCAAATTTAAGGAAAATGCCTTTATAAATCCAAAAAAAGCTAAGGTTTACCCTATCAAATGTTAGTCAATGGTCAAGCGACCGCCTTTACAAAACCCCCTTGGTACTCGGTAACTGGTCACTGACTGGATTGCGATGCACCGCCATTTTTATGGCCTTGGCAAAGGCTTTAAATATCGCTTCAATTTTATGATGCTCATTTTCACCTTTACAGCTAATATTTAAATTGGCTTTGGCCGCATCACTGAATGATTTAAAAAAGTGGAAAAACATTTCAGTAGGCATTTCTCCTACTTTTTCACGGGTAAAACTAGCATCCCATACTATCCAATTGCGCCCTCCAAAGTCAATTAAAACTTTGGCTTCTGCCTCATCCATGGGAAGTGCATAACCATATCTTTCCATACCCCGCTTATCAGCTAAACCCAAAGCAAAAGCTTCTCCCAAAGCAATACCCACATCTTCAATGGTATGGTGTTCATCGATATGCAAATCCCCATCGCATTGAATGGCTAAATCGATAGAACCATGCCTTGCAATTTGCTCCAACATATGATTAAAAAAACCCAATCCAGTTTGAATATCCGCTTGGCCGCTTCCATCCATATTTAATGAAATACTAATTTTAGTTTCCTTCGTATTTCTTTCATGTTGCACTTTTCGTAACCCTAACTTTAAAAAAGAATAGATGGCTGACCAACTAGTGGTTTCCAATACAATCGTAGTTTTATATGCGGTAGCTTGTTCAGGCGTCAATTCATGATTGCCCGATTTAAAATAAATCGCCTTGCAACCCATGTTTTTTGCTAATTGTATATCACTCCATCTGTCACCAATGACAAATGAATTTGCAATATCAAAATTTTCATTATTCATCAAATGCTGAACAAGGCCAATACCAGGCTTACGCGTTGGCAAATTATCCTTGGCAAAAGAAGTGTCCACTTTTATCTCATCAAAAACAAAATTTTCCGCTGCTAAAGTGCGTATCATTAATTGCTGAAAAGGTTCAAATTGATTCGTTGGATATGCATCAGTCCCTAAGCCATCTTGATTGGTTACCATCACCTTATAAAATCCTAACTCAGTAGCAATTTTATGTAAATTAGTTATTGCCCCAGGAACAAAACTTGTTTTGTCAATATGATCGATTTGAAAATCGGTTTTTGGTTCTTCCAGTATAACCCCATCTCGATCAATAAATAATATAGGACGCATAATTTAAAATTTAACGCGCAAAGTGATTTACTACTTTGCACTTGTTTTTTGATTCCCTTTAATTGCTTGTTGTACTTGAACGGTGGTTACTTTTGTGGCTTTATTACTCCAACTCGTTCTAATATAACTTAACACATCGCTAATTTGCGCAGGTGTCAAATCAGGATTCGCCGTCATTGAATTACTATAATATATGCCATCTAGCTCCACCCTTTCATTAAAGCCATTTTTTATAATTTTCACCAACCTCGCAATATCATTTCCGACAACATTGCTTGCCCCATCCAAGGGTGCATTCATATTTGGAACGCCACCCCCATCTGATTGATGACATACCAAACATTTGGTCTGATATATTTTTTTTCCGTTTTCTAAATTTTGTGCCTGTGTTTTAATTGAAACAAATAACAACATAATTATTGCACCAAAAAGAAAACATCGAATTTTACTATTACACATATATAAATAAAAAAATTATAAAATTATTTTTGATAAGAAATTTTAAAAATAGACCCCTTCGTATCATCACTAACATAAATGGATCCATCAGGACCTTGTGCTAAACCACAGGGTCTCGCCTTAGCGCTGCGCGTGCTGGTAATTTTTGCACCATCGATCGTCCCTGCAAATCCATTGGCAAAAATTTCCCACTCCCCTGTTGCTTTGCCATTTTTAAAAGGAACAAAAGCAACAAAAAATCCTTCCTGAGGCAATGGCGCTCTATTCCATGAACCATGAAAAGTGATAAATGCCCCATTTTTATATTTCGCAGGAAATTGATTGCCTGTATAAAATAATACCCCCATGGGTGCCATATGCGCTGGAAATGCAACTGCTGGATTTTTAATATCACTTGCGCCTTCTTTTTTACCATCTCCGCCATATTCAGGAGAAACTATTTTTTTATGTTGGAAATTATCATAATAAACATAGGGCCATCCTGCATTATCACCCTCATTTATCTCATAAAAAGTTTCCGCTGGCAACTCTGCGTTTTGTGCATCTGTATATAAGCTTGGGAAAAAAGTATTTAATTGATCACGTCCATGTTGTGCTACATATAATTTATTGGCTTGTGGATTCCAATCTAGTCCGATAACATTTCTTAAGCCAGTAGCATATCTTTTTCCATCACCATAGGTTTGATTCTCCTTATTAGCATCAAATTTCCAAATACCCCCCGCTGAATCCAAGATAGGACATGGCATCATTCCTTTTCCACCAGGCGTTCTATCTTTTTCTTGACATGCATTAGAATAAGCACCAATATTTACATATATATTATTTGCTTTATCAAAAGTGATGGACTTTGATTCATGTTGACGACGGCTGATTAAACCACTTACCACAGTAATTGGACTTAATGGATTTACAACTTCATCCTTACTATCTAATTCATATTTAAATACAGCTTCATTTGAACTTGCATATAAAGCATTACCCGTTAAATAAATGCCAGTGCCTCCATAATTAGCCCAACCTGTTATATTATCGGAAACACCATCTTTGTTTTCATCGGCTAATCTAATAATGGTTCTACCTTGTTTGTCTGCTCTATTCAATTTTGCAAAAACTACTCCATTTTTAGAGATGGCAATATGTCTTGCACTTCCAATGTTCTCAGCAAACAAATTAGCTTTAAACCCAGTAGGTAAAGTTAATCCAGCATTGTCCTGCGCATTCGCTAAAAATTGAATGCTGATTGATAATAATAAAAGATAAATTCCTTTTTTCATATGATACATTTTAAATTATATAATGATTGTGTAATTTAATAAAATAATAGGATATCTAGTCTAATGTAAATGTCAAATTGATCCAATTCGCCATCGCATCCACCAACTGTGTATTTTCTTGCTCAGTTCCTACGGTAATTCTTAAACTATCTGAACAATTTTCAAGACTCGACCTATCTCGAACCACAATTCCTTGTGTTAACAAATAACGATATAACTCCCTGGCTTTGGGTATTTTAACCAATAAAAAATTAGTGTCAGAAGGATATACCTTTTCAACATAGGGCATACTTTGAATTACTTCCGCTAATGCGATACGCATATCCACCAAATGCTGAATCATATCATTTACCTGTCCCACTTCTTCCAATGCTTGTAAAGTCAATTCCTGGGTCACTATATTTATATTATAGGGTGCTTTTACTTTATTCATATAGCCAATAATAGCTTCACTAGCAAAACACATTCCTAATCGCAAACCCGCCAAGCCCCATGCTTTACTCAAGGTTTGCAACACCACTAAATTGGGATAATCAATAAGCGAGGCACTGAATGATTTTTGCTTTGAAAAATTAATATAAGCTTCATCCACCACCACCAAACCATTAAAGTGATTTAATATAGTTTCAATATCAATCCGATCCAATGAATTTCCTGTAGGATTATTGGGGGAACAAATCCAAATTATTTTAGTACGCTCATTCACTAATTGTTCTATGTGCGCGACATTTAATTGATAATCCGGCAATAAGGGTGCAAATTTAATTTCTATACTATTAATATTCGCATTTACCTCATACATCGGATACGTCGGAGGACATATAATTATATTATCCTTTCCTGGTTCGCAAAAAGTACGAAATAAAATATCAATACACTCATCACTTCCGTTTCCTAAAAATATTTTCGAGGCAGGAATTTGTTTGATAAAAGCAATCTTTTCTTTTACTGCTTTTTGATAAGGATCTGGGTACCTGTTATACCATTTTGTGGTGGGTGAACCCAAACTATTTTCATTTGCATCTAATAAAACATTGGCTTCGCCTGTATACTCATCCTTCGCAGATGAATAAGCCTTTAATGTTTCAATATTAGGCCTTACAATTTTTTTAATGTCAAAATTCATTACTTATAATTTTGATTTTATCAAATTGAGTCTAACCGATACTGCATTGCTATGCGCTTGTAACCCTTCTGCCTCGGCCATTTCAATTACAGTAGGTGCTATATTCATTAATCCGCGCTCTGTTAGTTGTTGAAAAGTAATTTTTTTTACAAAGCTATCTAAGCTTACGCCGCTATAGACTTTTGCATACCCATTGGTTGGTAATGTATGATTAGTGCCGCTTGCATAATCTCCCACAGATTCTGGTGAATAATTGCCAATAAATACCGACCCTGCATTCATAATTTTATCCGCTATTTGCAATGCATTATCTATTGCTAAAATTAAATGCTCTGGCGCATATGCATTTATTAAATCAATTGCCTGATCTTGTTTATTCAAAATGATTGCTTTTGAATTCGCTAAAGCTTTTGCTGCAACATCCTTCCTAGGAAGTGCACTCAACTGTAAATCTATTTCAAGTTGTATAGCGGTAACTATTTCTTTATTGTTAGCGACTAAAATCACCTGACTATCTGAACCGTGTTCCGCTTGTGATAATAAATCAGCTGCAACAAATGAAGGTATTGCATTTTCATCTGCCCATACACAAACCTCACTTGGCCCTGCAGGCATATCAATAGCAATACCATTTTGTTGCACCAACTGTTTTGCAGCAGTTACATATTGATTCCCTGGTCCAAATATTTTATGGACTTTCGGTATCGTTTTTGTACCATATGCCATTGCCGCAATTGCTTGCGCCCCACCTACACTATATACCGCAGTAACCCCTACCAATGATGCTGCATATAAAATTGCAGGATGAATATCACCTTGTTCATTGGGCGGCGTACATAAAACAATCTCTTTACAACCTGCCATTTTTGCGGGTATGCCTAACATTAACACTGTTGAAAATAAGGGAGCAGATCCGCCTGGAATATAAATTCCGACCTTTTCAATTCCCACTGACTTTCTCCAACACCAAACACCCGGCATCGTCTCAATACGTTCTACTTTATGTATTTGGCTATTGTGAAAAATTTCAATATTGACTTTTGCTAACTGAATTGCTGTTTTTAAACCAGGTGTCAATGAATTTTCTGCTGCTGCGATTTTTTCAGCAGGCAATTTTATTTCATTGATTGAAATACGATCAAATTGTAAGGTCAATTTTTTAATCGCATCGTCTCCACCAACAATAACTTTCTCAATAATCGCTTTTACTTTCTCATTCAATTGGGCCGCATCTATAGAAGGCCGCTCAATAATCGATGCCCATTTATTGCTCTTAGGTTCATTGAATACTTTCATCATTATAAAATCATTTTTTCTATTGGCACTACAAGAATTCCTTCTGCACCTGCCAGTTTTAATTTTTCAATTATTTCCCAAAAATCACTTTCTGCAATAACACTATGTACACTACTCCAACCCGGCGTCGCTAGTGCAACAACCGTAGGACTTTTCATTCCTGGTAATAATGAAATAATTTTTTCCAAATTTGCATTAGGTGCATTTAATAACACATACTTATTTTTTTTCGCCTTTTTTACAGATTCAATGCGGAACAATAATCTTTCTAATATTGCGGTTGCTTCTGCATTTAATGAAAGACGCTTAATTAATACGGCTTGTGAATTTAAAATAGTATCCGCTTCCTTCAATCCATTCATAAACAAGGTCGAGCCACTGCTTACTAAATCACAAATAACATCCGCCAATCCAATACCAGGAGCAATTTCAACACTTCCACTAATTTCATGAATCTCCGCTTCTATCTTATTTTCGTTCAAATATTTCTGAACCAATATTGGATAACTAGTGGCAATTTTTTTGCCGGATAAATAAGTAGCGCCGGTGAATGTTTCGTTTTTGTTCACTGCAAAACTTAATCTGCATTTGCCAAATCCTAACGCATAAGCCACTTCCACTTTTTTAGATTTTTCATATACCACATTCTCCCCTACAAAACCAATATCAGCTACCCCGTCTTCTACATATTGTGGAATATCATCGTCTCTTAAAAAAAACAACTCCAATGGAAAATTGGTCGCTACTGCTTTTAATTTATTTACCCCATTTTCTATATCGATCCCACACTCTTTTAAAAGTTTAATGGAATCCTCATGTAATCGTCCCGATTTTTGAATCGCTAATTTTAAACGCGTCATTTTTATAAGTTATAGTCATTAAAAAAGGGCCTACCCGTGAGTAAGCCCTTTGTATAAATATTGAAAAACATACCTACACCCTTAGCTTACCTATTGGTTAGAAAATGATGATGTGTATGGTTGTTTCTATTCATGATGCAAAAATACAACCGATTTTATTATTAGCCAACAAAAACTAGTGCAAAATTTTGATTTTAGGGAGATTTTAGAAATTGTTGGGCTTCAATGACCCCTTGAACGAACAATGATCAACAAAAATACACTTGGATGAATGGGTGTATCCATCCAACCTATTCATATTTTAAATGATGCTAATGTTGCTCAAACCATACAGGTGATTCCTGGTCAACTTCTGCATTGTAATTTATGAAAAGCTCTTCCCCCACTTTAATATCTTTTAAAGTAATAATTGAAATTGTTTCATTTTCATAATCCATTTCATACAGACAATTAGGGTGAATCGTATGATTATATATGGACACATAACCCAAGGCGACTGCAGCAGATTTATGGTCCTCGCCCCATTCAAAAATATAGTCATATAAAAGGGTTTGCTCGACAATGATCCGATGCTCTTTTGTTAAGACAATGACAGGTGCTATTTCAATGATCGTATTCATTTGTATAGCCTCTGTAGCGAATACGCCGCGACCTCGATTAGGTGAAGGGGCAATGGTGAGAATAGGTAGAATCATAACATAAATATAATATATCCTTTATAATTTTTCGTAACTTGCACGCATGTTGGATGAATTAAAAGAAGAAATAAATTTATCGGAACTTTTCTTGGAAATTATCGCCAAGGAGGACACACATCTATTAAAAGAATTTTTAGATGAGCAAAACATCAGTGATGTTGTTGAATTGGTGAATGAATTTCCCCAACAGGAGGCGACTATTATCGATAGTATGACCGTACACCGTGCGGTAAGTGTTTTTAAAATTCTGGATATCAACCAACAAAAAGATATCATTAAGGAATTACCAGCGCGTAAAACTGCTAAAATTTTAAATGAACTTCCACCGGATGATCGTACCGACTTTTTAGAAGAATTACCAAAGGCGGCTATCAGAGATTTAATTAAACTTTTGGATCCGGAAGAAAGAAAAATTACACTCTCCTTATTAGGTTATCCAGAAGACAGTGTGGGTCGTTTAATGACCCCCGACTATGTTTATGTGTATCCGCACTATACCGTTGCGCAGGTATTAGATAATATCCGTAAATATGGCAAAAACTCAGAGACCATTGATGTTATCTATATCATTGACGAAAAAGGTGGATTAATTGACGATATCAGAATTCGAGATTTATTATTAGCTAAACCTGATGATATTATTTCTGAAATTATTGATGGACGTTTTGTCGCATTGAATGTATACGATGACCAAGAGCATGCGAGTCAGGTTTTTAAAATGAATAACAGAACTGCCATACCTGTAGTAGATGATAACGATGTTTTATTAGGTATTGTCACCATTGATGATATCTTATGGGTTACGAATGAGGAGTTCAGCGAGGATATGCAAAAGATGGGGGGTATGGAAGCATTGAATGAACCTTATTTAGATATTTCAATATTTAAACTCTTCAAAAAAAGAATTACTTGGTTAGTCATACTATTTATAGGTGAATTATTCACGGCCACTGCCATGGGTTATTTTGAAGATGAGTTGGCTAAAGTATTGGTACTCGCAAGTTTTATTCCATTGATTTTATCTACCGGCGGAAATTCTGGATCACAATCATCCACGTTAATCATTCAAGCAATGGCTGTTGGCGAAATTACGATTGCAGATTGGTGGAAAATATTAAGAAGAGAAATCATTGGTGGTTTTTTATTAGGCATTTTATTAGGCATCCTTGGATTTTTTAGAGTTGCCGCATGGCATATGATTGTTCCAGGATTTTATGGCGTGCATTGGTTTCTCATCGGTATTACAATTGGTTTCACCATTTTAGGCGTGGTTATCTGGGGAACAATTACCGGATCCATGTTACCGATTGTTTTAAAAAGATTAGGTGCTGACCCTGCAGTGTCATCTGCCCCTTTTGTTGCCACCTTAGTCGATGTAACAGCAATACTTATTTATTTTAGCTTGGCTTATTTCTTTTTAAGTGGCACTTTGCTTTAATATATTTTAATATCTGTCACGCTTTTTTAATTATTTGCCCATCATGGAAATTGATGAAATTTTAGATTACGCATTATCCTTACCTAACACAGAGGAAGCAACCCCATTTGGACCAGATACAGTGGTGATCAAACATCATGGTAAACTTTTTCTAATACTTAATTTAAGTAAAGAACCTGTTTCCTTTAACTACAAAGCCGATCCAGAAGATATTATCACACAAAGAGAAGATTATTCAGAATATATCATTCCCGGGTACCATATGAATAAAGCACATTGGAACACTATGATTATTAACCGACAACTACCTGCAACACTGGTACAAAGCCTGATAAAAACATCCCATGCATTGGTAAGCAAACCCAGCAAAAAGCGCAAGGCCTAAACTCGGCTGAAATATACCGCTAACAGGTGGAAACGAGCGAAATATATGGGTCATTTATTATATACATCAAGTAAGTTTTTAATTCATTTTTAATTATCTTTAAAAACGAACTGCTTATGAAAGATGTAAAAAATAAATCCTACCCAAGAAAAAAACTGGCTATTGTAATTAGCACATTAGTCATTCTCTGCTTTTTACAAATTTCATTGAATAGTTATGCCGAGTCCCCGACTGGCACTGTTAGTAACGATTTTTTTTGGCTTTGGCGATTTTTAGGTAGGCTTCACCCTATTGCAGTTCATTTCCCAGTCTCCTTACTTTTATTTGCAGCCCTACTCGAATTATTTACTATAAAAAATTTTGATGCCCCTTCTCGCACTGGAATCAGGTTACTTCTAGCTGCTGGAACTATCGCAGCAATCATATCAGCAATTATGGGTTTACTTCTTGTAAAAGAAGGAGGTTATGAATTACAATCATCTAATATCCATCAATGGACAGGAATCGGAACCGCAATTTTTTCAACAGTCACTTGGTTTTTATCAAACATTATTCACAAAAATAATAAAAGAGGTCTAATTAACTTATATCGTGTGTTGTTATTCATAAGCGCGATTGGCGTTGCTATCGCAGGACACTTTGGCGCTTCACTAACGCATGGCAAGGATTACATAACAGCCACGATTCCTTGGAGTGATAATTATGATAAAAGTACCAACTCAAAATTTGATGTTAGTGCTTTCAAAAATGACACGACCCCTTTAACAAAACAACAATCTATTGAACTTAATGTAAAAGTGAGGGCCATCTTTGCGCACAATTGTTATAAATGTCATGGACCTGAAAAAATCAAAGGCGATTTACGACTTGATCGTAGAGATATGATTTTTAAAGGTGGTGAAAATGGACCTGTGGTAATACCTGGTAATCCAGCAGCTAGTGATTTATATCGTCGTATAACCCTACCCTCCAATCACGAAGATGCAATGCCTTCCAAAGGAAAAAAATTATCAGACGAGGATATTGCAGTCATTAATTTTTGGATTCAAAAAGGCGCACCTTGGCCAGATAGTTCAGAAAAAAGTATTTTTAGATTAGCGCCACTTGCCCCAAGGAATCCAACCCTTCCAATAGCTACTGAAAATTTAAAAAATCCAATTGATCTTTGGACCAACCAATATTTTAGTGCAAACAAAATAATTTGGCCAAAAGTGGTAGATGATAAAACTTTTTTAAGACGTATATCATTGGACCTGGTTGGCTTAGTTCCTAGTGCAGAAGAATTAGAAAAATTTGCAAAGGATAATAGAAAGAATAAAAGGGAAATTTGGATTAGAAAATTACTTAACCAAAAGGATGATTACACCTTACATTGGTTAAGTTTTTGGAATGATGCTTTAAGAAATGATTATACAGGGACTGGCTATATTACTGGCGGTCGACGCAATATCACTTATTGGTTATTCAATGCAATAAAATCGAATAAATCGTATGACCAATTTGCAAAAGAGTTATTAAATCCAACGGATGAAGCCAACGGTTTTATTGAAGGTATCAAATGGCGTGGCGTAGTAAATGCAAGCCAACGTACCGAAATGCAAGCGGCTCAAAATGTATCACAAGTATTTTTAGGACTTAATTTAAAATGCGCTTCCTGTCACAACAGCTTTATAAGTGATTGGAAATTGACAGACGCTTATGCATTTGCAAATATTTTTGCAGATACCTCACTTGAAATAAATAGATGCGACAAGCCAACAGGCAAATTTACTGGCGCACGTATGCTTTGGAAAGAATTAGGCGCTATTGATAGCAGTGCAAAAAGAGAAGAAAAATTAGCGCAATTAGCCACCAATATGGTACAAGCTTCCAATGGAAGATTTTATCGCACCATTGTCAACAGAATTTGGGCGCAATTAATGGGTCGTGGATTAATTGAACCATTGGATGTGATGGATAATGAAGCATGGAGTCAGGACTTACTAGATTGGATGGCATTTGATTTTCAAAAAAACAAATCCGATATAAAAGAATTGCTGTTTTTAATTACTTCCTCAAACACCTACCAACTTCCTTCGGTAAGTTTTAATGATGCAAGTAAAATAATATCCCCGCAATATGTTTTCAAAGGCCGATTACGCAAGCGAATGTCAGCAGAACAATTTGCTGATGCAGCAAGCACTATCATTACACCCATTTTTTACGACTCCATGTCCATTACCTATGTAGATAAAAAAGCGGTACTCGAAGAAATAAAAAAGCAGAAAGAAAGGCAGGAGAAAAAGAAAGCGGAGGAAAAGAAGAAAAAGAAGGACAAAAACAAAGAAAAGGAGAAGAAAGAGAAGGAGAAAAAAGAGCGAAAAATGATGGCACCAAAAAAATTACCTCCAATTATTGGCGCAGCATTTGTTCGCGCTTCATTGGTGAATAATAATCCATTCTTAATATCCTTAGGAAGACCTACACGTGAAACAGTCAGTACCAGTAGAGAATCGCAATCAAATTTATTGCAAGCATTGGAATTAACCAATGGAGATCGATTCAACACCATGATCCAAAGAGGTGCTATTATTTGGAAAAAAAAATATATTAGTGGAGATGTAATCATTAAAGAAATATATGAAAAGGCTTTAGGTAGAGCAGCAACAAAATCTGAATATACAATAGCTAAAAAATTATTAGGGGAAACCCCTACGCCAGATGCCATTGAAGATTTGTTTTGGATAATTTTATTATTGCCGGAATTTCAAATTATTTATTAATTCATTTTAAGTAAATATTAATTATGTCAAGTCATTGGAATCGGAGAGAATTTTTAAAAAATAGCAGTACAGCTACCCTAGCAGCACTAGCTGCGGGTGCCCCATTAGCAGGTTTGTTAAGTGGCTGTAATTCATCAAAAATAACAGCAACAGCAGATACAGTTATTTTACTATGGATGGCTGGAGGGATGGCACATACGGATACTTTTGATCCAAAAAGATATACCCCATTTACCAAAGGCATGATGGCGAATGATGTGTTAAGCACTTTCAAATCAGTACCTACTGCCTTAGATGATATCTACTTTTCAGAAGGACTTGAATCCATTGGAAAAATATTGAATAAAGGCACTGCTATTCGATCCTATGTTGCAGGCGACATGGGTCACATACTTCACTCTCGTCATCAATACCATTGGCATACCTGTTACAAGCCCCCACAATCAGTTGCCGCGCCACATATTGGTTCCTGGATTTCAAAACAATTAGGACCTGTTAATTCAGTGATCCCTGCATTTATTGATATAGGTCAACGATTTTCATTAGGAGAAGGAGAAGAACTAAAAGCATTTCATACCGCCGGATTTTTAGGCAATGAATATGGCCCTTTTTTAATACCTGATCCAAGTGAAGGTCTTGAAAGTGTCAAACCTCCTGTTGGAATGGATATTAGCAGGTTTGAAAAAAGAAACCAACTCTATTATGAATTAATGAACCAAGGACCATTAGGTGAATTGGGAAGTGATTATCAAAAAGAATCCATGAAAAGATCCATGGAGCAAGCCTATATGCTGTTAAAGTCACCCGAAGCTGCTGCTTTTGACCTAGGTAAAGAACCCAAAGAAAACTACGACATATATAACACAGGTAAATTTGGATTGGGCTGTTTAATGGCAAAACGTTTAACGGAAAAAGGAGCAAGATTTATTACAGTAACCACCGAATATGAACCATTTAAAAATTGGGACACGCATGATAATGGACATACCAGATTGGCCGATATGAAAAAACAAATTGATGGTCCGATTGCGCAATTAATAAAAGATTTAGATCAGTCAGGACATTTAGATCGAACACTTATTATACTAGCAAGTGAATTTAGTAGGGACATGATGGTCGAAGGACGTCCTGATTTAAAAGTACAAGAACAAGTGAACCAACCTGATATCATTGATGACATTAAAAATTATGGAATGCACCGACATTTCACAGACGGATGCTCCATGTTAATGTTTGGTGGCGGAATTAAAAAAGGATATGTATATGGCAAAACAGCCGATGAACGTCCTTGCAAAACGATAGAAAAACCAATTCGGATTGAGCAAATTCACCAAACCATTTACCGTGCATTAGGTATACCAGAAGACACCCATTATGTCATTGAAAAGAGACCGTTTTATACGACACCAGATGGTTTAGGCAGGGCGGAGATGGACTTATTTGCCTAATGACTGCTAATACTACTTGTTTTGATACGCAAAGGATAATAGTGTACCTAAAATCCATCTTTATGCACCTGCACAGGCGTCAAATTTAAATAGTGTACCTTGCCGTCCATTATGAGTACAAATTTCAAGTCCTTACATCTTATTGAGCCGCTATTAATGGCGCTTTACGAGGAAGGATACACAACGCCAACACCTATTCAAGCACAATCAATTCCGATTGTTTTAGCGGGTAAGGATTTATTAGGTTGCGCACAAACAGGTACCGGTAAAACAGCTGCTTTTACTTTACCCATCATTCAATTATTATTACAAAATTCTCATGGAGAGAAACGAAAAAAAATAAGAAGTTTAATCGTAACACCTACTAGAGAGTTAGCCATACAGATTGCCGAAAGTTTCAATGCTTATGGTCGACATACGCCACTAAATTGTTCGGTAATATTTGGAGGGGTTGCTCAAGGACCACAAGTCACTGCCCTTAGAAATGGCGTTGATGTAGTTATTGCAACACCTGGCAGATTATTGGATTTAATGAATCAAGGACATATTAGTTTAAGAGAGGTTGAAATATTTGTATTAGATGAAGTAGACCGTATGTTGGATATGGGATTTGTCAATGATGTAAAAAAATTACTAGCGGTGCTTCCTAAAAAAAGACAATCCTTGTTTTTTTCAGCAACGATGCCGGCTGAAATTGTAAGCTTAGCAAGTACTATTTTATTTCATCCAGAAAAAGTAACAGTAACGCCCGTATCATCTACGGTAGAAATTATTGATCAGTCCGTTTATTTTGTAGATAAGAATAACAAAAATGCATTATTGATTGATGTTTTAAAAAATCCTGCAATTAAAACAGCACTAGTATTTACAAGAACAAAACATGGCGCTGATAAAGTAGTGAACTTACTTTTAAAATATAATATAAAAGCAGAAGCCATACACGGTAATAAATCACAAAATGCAAGACAAAGAGCCTTAAGTAATTTTAAGGACCAAAGTACACGTGTATTAGTGGCTACAGATATTGCAGCAAGAGGCATTGACGTGGATAATTTAGAATTTGTAGTCAATTTTGAAATACCCAATATTGCAGAAACTTATGTTCACCGAATTGGTAGAACTGGTCGCGCAGGTGCGAATGGAACAGCAATATCCTTTTGCGATGCTGAAGAAAAAGCATTTTTAAAAGACATTGAAAAACTAATTGCAAAAACGATTCCTGTGATTGAAAATCACCCCTACCCTTTATTGAATCACAATCCTGTCAAAACAGTGCAGCAACAAGGTCGTGGAAATTCTGGTCATGCAAGGTCAAATGCTCGTGGAAACGCTCCCCAAAAAAATAGATTTAGTAGATCGAAGCCGAGATATTAAAAGCAGCGCTTCTAAGAAAAATAAGGATGAAATAAATCAATGACTACTTTAAAATAAATTTAGTCCAACGCCCAATTGCCATTGTCTTGTTTTCCAAGTGGATTGGTCTTTTAAATTATTCAGCAATTGCGTGGATGTTCCGATATTGTTCATCCCAATAACGTATCTGCCATAAAGAAAGAAACCGCCTAAATTTAATTTAGCCCCACCCACCATTGAAAACTCACCTGATGAAAAAGCAACACGGGCATTTTCTACCCCATCTTTACTTTGATCTAACAGTATACCATATTGTGGCCCTGCTTGTATTAAAAAACTTTTTACCACATTGTATTGTAATAAAATAGGTATGGTGAAATAATTTAAATGATAGGTTTCAGGTTTAAAACTTGGATTGATGAGTAATTCGGCTTGCGTAGGACTGGCTTCCAATTTTGTTTGAGATAACAAAACCTCCGGTGCAATACTAAACCCTTTGGATAGGCCAATTTGCATGGTAGCACCTACATGATAAGAGGCAGAATTATGATCGACAGCAACATTATCTACTTTAGAAAAATTTTGCCCTACTTTCAAACCCAATCCAAATTTTTGCTGTGCATTTAATTGAATAGCAAAAAAGAAAAACAAAAGGATGAAAATATTTTTCATAAAAAACTAATTTAGAATTATTGATTGTTCAAAAATTTAGTAGCAATGATTGCATGCTAAACATATTACAAAATTACACCAATTCTATCAAAGTAATTTCAGGCATAATACCCACACGACCAGGATATCCTAAAAATCCAAATCCCCTATTGACATATAATTGCTGTTGTTCCGCTTGATAAAGCCCCGCCCATTGTTTATACACCCATTGCACAGGACTCCATTTAAAATAAGGATTCTCCAAACCAAATTGCATCCCATGCGTGTGACCAGATAATGTTAAATTTATTTGTGGATATTTTGGAATCACTTCTGCTTCCCAATGGCTTGGATCATGACTCATTAAAATAATGGGCAAATCAGGATGCACGCCTTGCATCGCCAACTCCATTTTTCCATATTTAGGAAATCTTGCTTTTGCACCCCAATTTTCAATACCTACTAATTGCAAAATAGCCCCCTCCTTTTCAATTTTAACATTTTCATTCATCAATAAGCGCCAACCCATATTTGCATGCACTTTTTTTAGGGCTTCCAAATTTTGCATTTTAGCTTCTTGACTATCCCATTTCACATAATCTCCATAATCATGGTTTCCCAATGTGCTAAAAACCCCATACGGTGCGTTAATTTCACTAAAAATAGGCGACCAAGGTTTCATTTCGTTGGCGCGATCATTCACTAAGTCACCCGTAAATAAGACAAGATCCGGCTGTTGATTTTGAATCATTTGCACCCCTTTTTTTACAGATGCTTGTTCCTTTAAACTGCCACTATGAATATCACTGATATGAATAATTTTAAACCCTTTCAATGCGATGGGCAAATTAGGAATCACTACCTTTTTTTTTATTAACTTATAATTGTACTTATTACCAAAGCCGTACAACAAGGAAAAAAATAAAGTGGACGATAACCCTACACCCAGCCAACTTAAAAAAGTAGAGCGTGGAATACCATTCTCGGTGTTCATAAATTTAGCACCAGTGGCTGACGAAATTTGACCGATGGTCCAAAATGCCCCTCTGCGCAAATCATCTACTACAAAAAATGTAACCATGAAAAACTGCGTCAATACCCAACCCACCCCAATTGAAAAAAAATATTGCTTGAAATAAGGATTGGTGATATAGGGGAATAGCAGAAAGGACCCAAAACTAAGCGAGCATAAAGTCCAATAAATGATCCCCGCAGTTGTTTTGGCCGTCATCGAAAATCCCTGGAAAACGGTCCTCAAAACATAAAAAATATAGAAATCAACCAGAATCAATACAGATAATAGAACAAAAATAAAAACAGGATTCCTCATAGCATAAATTAATAGGTAAAATTAGGCCATAATGCCCCATTTATAACATATTTAATCCCAAAAAGTTACCATTTATCCCTTATTTTTGATTGAAATTAAGGAGAACTATTATATGGCTCGAATCATTGGAATTGCGAATCAAAAAGGCGGGGTGGGTAAAACAACCTCAGCCATTAACATTGCAGCTAGCTTGGCAGTTTTGGAATACAGAACGCTGCTAATTGATGCTGACCCACAAGCGAATAGCACTACAGGGGTAGGCTTTGATCTGCACAATATTACGACCAGCTTATATGATGGCATTATTAATAATACACCTCTTAAGGATATTGTATTAAAAACAGAGATACCACATTTGGATTTAATTCCTTCACATATAGATTTGGTAGGCGCCGAAATTGAATTAGTCAACTTGCCGAACAGAGAAAATGTTTTAAAAGGGTTGATCAACGAAATTAATGACCAATATGATTTCATCATTATTGATTGCTTACCCTCTTTGGGATTAATTACAGTAAATGCATTAGTAGCAGCTGACAGTGTTATTGTTCCTGTTCAATGTGAATTTTTTGCGCTAGAAGGATTAGGAAAACTTTTAAATACCATCAAAATTGTTCAAAGCAGATTAAATCCTGAATTACAAATTGAAGGTATTTTAATGACCATGTATGATGGACGTTTAAGATTAAGTAACCAAGTAGTCAGTGAAGTACGTAAGCATTTTGATGAAATGGTATTTTCAACCATTATTCATCGCAATACAAGATTAAGTGAAGCCCCAAGTGTGGGCAAGCCAGTAATTTTATATGATGCTGAAAGTAAAGGCACCGTAAATTATTTAAACCTAGCCAAGGAAATTTTACAAAAAAATGGCATGACCAATATGAGTAATGCCGAGCGTATAATTGATTAATTATGAGTAAGAGTACACCCAATAAAGAATTAATTGGAAAAGGGCTTCGCTCTTTATTACAAAATATTGATTCGGATTATAAAAATCCGGCCGGCAAAGTGCCTGCTGCGACCATTGAAAAAACAGTGGCTAGTAATCGTATTTTACTTACAGACATTCAAGTAAATCCAAAAAACCCTAGAAAGGATTTTGATGTTACCGCTTTACAAGAATTAGCAAAGTCGATTCAAATTCATGATTTAATTCAACCCATAACGGTTGCGCAACTTGCCAATGGCAAATACCAATTAATAGCAGGAGAACGTCGTTTTCGCGCTGCAAAATTAGCAGGAATCAATGATTTGCCAGCCTATATCAGACATGGTAATGATAAAGAACTATTAGAACTTGCCTTACTTGAAAACTTACAAAGAGTTGATCTTAATGAAATAGAAATTGCATTAAGCTACCAACGCATGATGCATGAACTTAATTACACACAAGAGAACGTAGCAGAGCGGATGGGTAAAGACCGATCTACGGTTTCCAACTATATTAGATTACTTGAATTACCTCCCAACATTCAAGCCGCATTACGTAATGGAAGTTTAAGTATTAGTTTGGCTAAACTTTTAATTGGCAAAGAGGTGGACAAACAACTTTTTCTTTTTAAGGAAATTGTTGAAAAAGGATTAACCGTTAGGCAAGCAGAGGAATTAATTAGAAAGGTAACGCAAGCAGGAAAAATTAGCACACCAATTGCTGCTGGCACTAAAAGCCAACTATCCCCTGTTTATAAAAAATTAGAAGATAAATTAAGTAGCCATTTTTCAACAAAAGTTCACCTACAACATCAAAAAAATGGTAGTGGAAAAATCACCGTTGAATATGCTGACTTAAATGGATTAAATAAAATATTAGAAGCAATGCAATTAAGCATTAGCTAGACTCACTTTTATAACAAGGAATTTTAATAGGATGCGGCTATTATTTATTTTTACATTGCTTTTAATCCTAGTGCTACCTGCTTGGAGCCAAGACAGCACCAAAATAATAAAGAAGGACAGCACATTTGTCCTTCGAAAACATATTCCAAGCACCGCTACAAAACGATCTGCCTTAATTCCAGGATGGGGACAAGCCTACAACAAACAATATTGGAAAATTCCTTTAGTATATGGCATTATTGCAATACCAACAGCCACCTATCTTTACAATAACGACATGTACAAAAAAACAAAATTTGCCTATGAAGCTAAATTCAAGGAGGCCGCAGGTGACCCATCCGATGTCGCAAAAATTGACCCACTACTAAAAAATTTAAGTGCCTCCTCATTACAGAGTTACAGAAATATTTTTCGCAAAGACAGGGACTATTCTATAATGTGGTTTATATTAACCTGGGGTGTCAATGTTATTGACGCGACCGTATCAGGACATTTAAAAGAATTTGATATCAATAATGATTTAAGCTTTAAAATACAACCCACCTATCAACCACAGTTTAAACAAGCTGGATTGGCGCTTCAGTTTCACTTAAAAAACAACCATTCAAGATAAATTTATTGATATGAAAATTGCATTAATAGGCTATGGCAAAATGGGCAAGGCAATTGAAACCATTGCATTAAACAAAGGACATGAAATTGTCCTAAAAATAGATATTCAAAATAGCCAAGACTTTACCGAAGTTGCATTACAAAAAGCAGATGTCGCTATTGAATTTACGGGACCACATAGCGCTTATGAAAATGTAAAAAAATGCATTGCATGGGGAATACCGGTAGTGAGTGGGTCTACGGGATGGCTAGACAAATGGAATGAGGTCAAAGATTTATGTGAAGAAAAAAATGGCACTTTAATTTACTCAAGCAACTATAGCATTGGCGTTAATTTGTTTTTTGAATTAAATAAGCAACTGGCACAATTAATGGAACCCTATAATAGCTATGATGTTTCAATGACCGAAGTACATCACACTGAAAAAAAGGACGCCCCAAGTGGAACGGCTATATCCCTAGCCGAACAAATTTTAACTCATTTAGGCAGGAAAAATAAATGGGTAAATAGCGCTTCTGCAAATGCAAATGAATTGGTCATTCAATCAGAAAGAATAGATCCAGCACCTGGAACGCATATGATCAAATACAGCTCGGAAGTGGATGATATTGAAATTATACATACAGCACACACCCGGGTTGGATTTGCAAGTGGCGCCGTTTTAGCCGCTGAATTTGCAGCGGAAAAAAAGGGTATCTTTACAATGAAAGATGTTTTAGGGCTTTAACCAAGAGCTTAAATTAGTTGTAATAAAAAGCAATTGTAAAAATAATGCTATCTAAAAAAACACAATATGCACTTCAGGCACTCTCCTATATGGCAGGTGAAAAGTCAGATACCCCTATTTTGATTGCTGAAATTGCACAAGAAAAAAACATTCCATTAAAATTTTTAGAAAGTATTTTATTAGAACTACGCAAAGCCGGCTTTTTAGAAAGTAAAAAAGGAAAAAACGGAGGTTACTTTTTCGCAGTGCCCCCGGAAAATATTAAGTTATCTAGCATATTTAGAATTATTGAAGGCCCCATTGCCTTATTGCCTTGTGTAAGTTTAAATTTTTACGAAAAGTGCGCAGATTGTAATGAAAAAAAATGTGGTATCAATAAAGTGATGATTGAAGTGCGCGATAACACTTTGGCCATTTTGGATAAAAGAACAGTAGCTGATTTAAATTATAAAAAAGCAAAGTAATTTTTACTACACCATATGTATAGTAGGTGTATAAATCAACAAAATATGAAAAACCTATTTTTCATTTTGCTTTTGGGCATTAACAGTTTTGCAAATGCACAAAGTTTAGTGGGAGGACAAAATATTTT